>NZ_JANIBK010000088.1 GCF_024505165.1 Methylomonas rivi | reverse complement strand
CCCGGGTTGGCCGGAAACCGGGCCGGGCTGCCGACTCTAGCGCCGTCGTCGTCCCGAAACCACTCCAGCCGCAGGCCCGCCGACCACTCTGGATTAAGCTCGAGATTCAAATAGCCGATGACGCCATACCATTCAGCCCCGGCGTGTTCCGCGGCCGCCGACATCCAGCCGTAATCATGCTGCAAGGTCAGTTGCCATTGTTCGCCCACGTTCTGTTTTGCGACGATGCTGTAAAGATTGACGTCTCGGGCCGGGGTATCGCTAGAACTGCCGTGGGTGCCGGTTACGGCGAGCGTGGTGCCGGTTTGCGCGGATGCAAAGTTGAGTCCGCCGGCAAAGCCCCAGTTTTCCAGATGATGCTCGAAACTGCCGTCCCAGCCGGCGAAGGGACTGCCCGTCACCGCGCCCGCTGTCAGCTCCAGATTCCGGTTAAGCGCATAAGCCGCCAGTACGCCGGTATGCGAAAACGGCTCGCCGAATTGCATGGCGTAAGAACGCGAATAAAAGAAATTATCCGGCGCCATGACCGATTCATTGCCCACCAGCGTATAAAATTCGCCCAACTTTACATGCAGCCCGGTGCCGATCGGCGCGAAAATATCCAGATAGGCCTGAGGAAAGGCAATGCCGTAAATGCGCTGGTGCAGCAAGTGAGCGTCCCAGTGATCGCCGATGTCGCCCATCGAGCGGGTGTAAAATGCATCGCTGCCGAATACGAAGTCCAGCCGCCCGCCCCAGCTCCAGGTATCGGGGGAGGCGTCCGTAACCCGTTCCAGATATAAATACAGTTGATTGAGTTGCAGCTCGTTGGCGCGGTCGGAAAAACCGACCGGGCCGTTGAAATTATCGGCGGGCCGGTCGGGATTGATGCTGAAACCGGCGTTCAACCAGCCGCCCAGATGCAAGTCCCCGGCATTGAAGTAGCTGGACCGATTGGGATCCCGCTCGCCCAGCCGGGAGAATAAATAACCTTCCCCAGTGTCGGCCGCCTCGCCTGTCTGGCTCGCCGCCAGGGCGAGGCTGACCAATAAAAGCCGAGGCAGTTTGGCCGTTCCGCGCTGTATATTCATGCCGTTAACCCCGCCGGTGTTGCCAAAGCGTGTTCCGGGCTGGCAGCGCGCCCGCCCCGGTGTCATCCGCTGTCTTGGAAACTTGCCCGGTTAGTGGCCGGTTGCCAAAACCAACTCGTTCGGCGACGACGGGATTTGCAGCAGCGGCGAATCGGTGGCGAAGCCCTGCAGGTCGACTTCGATATCGCGGTCGCGGGCGGCAATCAGAAAATCGGCGATGGTTTCCATGATGTCCTGGTCGATAAACAAGGCGCGGCTGCCGTCTATGATTAATACGCTGTTGTCCTTGATATGGGCCAAGTGTTTGCGCAACAGGGCCTTGTTTAAAAAAGACACGTCCTTGTGTAGCCGCAGCAGATAATGAGAGCCGTGTTGGGTCAGCGTCATGGCCGAATGGAAATCCGACCACAACACGAAGAAAATGCCGCACGCCATGCCGATCGCAATGCCTTCCAGCAGGTCGGTGAACAGAATGGCGAATACGGTGATGGTGAAGGGGACGAACTGGCTGAAACCTTTGCGGTAAAATTCGAAGAACATCATCGGTTTGGCCAGTTTGTACCCGGTTTGCAGCAAAATGGCGGCCAAGCAGGCCAAGGGAATCAGGTTGAGGTAATGGGCAAAGAATACCACGCTGACCGCCAGCAGGACGCCGTGCAAGAAACAGGAGACGCGGGTTTGGCCACCGGCGTTGACGTTGGCGGCGCTACGGACGATAACCGCGGTAAGCGGCAAGCCGCCCAACATGCCGCAGATGAAGTTGCCCAGTCCTTGCGCCCTCAATTCATGGTTGGTAGGCGTCACCCGTTTGTGGGGATCGAGTTTGTCCACCGCTTCCACGCTCAATAATGTTTCCAGGCTGGCAACGATGGCCAAGGTCAAGGCGATGCTGTAAATCTTGGGGTTGGTCAGTGCGGTAAAGTCGGGTAATTGCAGTTGGTAGAGGAAATTGCGGGTGCTACCCAACTCCGGCAACGAGACCAAATGTCTGATGTTCAAACTCCACTCCGGCGCATGCAGTTGCGCCCATTGATTAAAACCTACTCCCCACGCTACGGCCAGCAGAGGGCCGGGAATCAGGCGCAGCCAGACATTGCGCTTGATCCAACGGCTGTCCCAGATAATCAGAATCATCAGCGAAACCGTGCTGATCAACGTAGCGCCCAGAGATACGCCGTGCAGCGATTGCGATAATTCGAAGAAACTGGAACGGGCGGTCTCCTGCATATAGCTTTCGTCGCCGACGAAACTGGCGTCGTAACCGGTGGCATGCGGAATTTGTTTGATGATTAAAATCATGCCGATAGCCGCCAGCATCCCCTTGATGACCGAGGCCGGGAAAAAGGCCGCAATCGAGCCGGCCCGGAACACGCCCATGAAAAATTGCAGAATGCCGGCAATGGTCAAGCTTAATAAAAAGGCATTGAAATCGCCCAAGGTCTCGATGGCGGTAAATACGATCACCGTCAAACCGGCGGCGGGGCCCGACACGCTTAATTGCGAGCGGCTGAGCCAGGAGACGATTACACCGCCCACCATGCCGGAAATGATGCCGGAAAACAAAGGTGCGCCGGATGCCAGGGCAATGCCGAGGCATAGCGGCAATGCCACCAAAAACACCACTATGCTGGCTGAAAAATCTTGCCGGAAATGGCCCAAGTAATAACGAAGATGTGTTTTCATGATTCCGCCCCTCTAAGTCTATGAATTACGACGACACCGGCATCTCGGCTGGATGAGGTTTTGTCGCTGGCGGCATGATAGTATCGAATCGAAACTGTAATGGCAAGTACCGGTTTATCTTATTTTGCCGGTCGGCTGGAAGCGCCGGTTTTGCGGCGAAAATACCATGTTGATTGGGCATGTGAGGCGTGCAAAGAGGTAAATAGCCGTGCCCCGGTTTTTTACATGCACGGTAAACCGTAAATTACAAGGCCGCCGCTTGCGTCGTTATCTTTGGGTGCCGGGGGAGAGAGGGCGTTCGGCTAAACGATTAACCGCGGATATCGGCTATGCCCATTGCCGGAGAGATAGTGTGCAATGCACGGGTAGCCGGTTATACCACCATTTCAGCCTGCAATAATTTGATTTGGTCCCTAACGTGAGCCGCCTCCTCGAATTCCAGATTCTTGGCGTGCCGGTACATTTTTTCTTCCAGTTGTTTCAATGTCTTAGCGGCTTGTTTGGGGGTCAGGGCTTTGTATTCGCTGGCGGGCTCCGCGACTTTGGCGCGGGCGCTGTTGATCGAACCGCCGGAACCGGGGATGGCAATTTCCAGGATGTCGGTGACCGATTTGAAAATCGTCTTGGGTTGAATGTGGTGTTCCGTATTGAAGGCGATCTGCTTGTTGCGGCGGCGTTCGGTTTCGTCGATGGCCTGCCGCATCGAGCGGGTGATTTTATCGCCGTAGAGGATGGCTTTGCCGTTGGCGTTGCGGGCGGCGCGGCCTATGGTTTGCACCAGAGACACCACCGAGCGCAGGAAACCCTCCTTATCGGCATCCAAAATGGCTACCAAGGAAACTTCCGGAATGTCCAAACCTTCCCGCAGCAGGTTGATGCCTACCAGCACGTCGAATACGCCCAGGCGCAAGTCGCGGATGATTTCCACCCGTTCCACGGTTTGAATGTCCGAATGCAGGTAGCGCACTTTGATGTCGTGTTCCATCAGGTAATCGGTCAAGTCTTCCGACATGCGTTTGGTCAGCGTGGTGACCAGTACCCGCTCTTTGACGGCGATGCGTTTATTCAATTCCGACAGCAGATCGTCGACCTGGGTGGTGGCGGGGCGGACTTCCACTATGGGGTCGACCAGCCCGGTGGGGCGAACTACTTGTTCCACCACGGCGCCGGAATGTTCTTTCTCGTAAGGCCCAGGCGTGGCCGAGACGTAGATGCGCTGGCCGCAGATGGCCTCGAATTCGTCGAATTTCAGCGGCCGGTTGTCCAGCGCAGACGGCAGGCGGAAGCCGTATTCGACCAGGGTTTCCTTGCGCGAACGGTCGCCCTTGTACATGGCGCCGATTTGCGGCACCGTGACGTGGCTTTCGTCGATGATGACCAAGGCGTCCTTGGGCAAATAATCGAACATGGTGGGCGGCGATTCGCCGTCGGCGCGGTTGGATAGATGCCGGGAATAGTTTTCGATGCCGGAGCAATAGCCGACTTCCATGATCATCTCGATGTCGAACAGCGTGCGTTGTTCCAGGCGCTGCGCTTCCACCAACTTGTGGTTGTCGCGTAGCTGTTCCAGGCGTTCGGCCAGTTCGATCTTGATTTTTTCCACCGCCGCCAGCAACTGGTCGCGCGGGGTGACGTAATGGCTTTTGGGGTAAAGCGTAAAACGCGCCATGCGCTGCAGCACTTCGCCGGTCAACGGGTCGAACATGGACAGCCGTTCGATTTCGTCGTCGAATAATTCGATGCGCAGGGCTTGCTCTTCCGATTCGGCCGGGAATACGTCAATCACCTCGCCGCGCACCCGGTAAGTGGCCCGGCGCAGTTCGGTGTCGTTGCGGGTGTATTGCATTTCCGCCAAGCGGCGAAGGATGTCGCGCTGTTTGATCATGTCGCCGCGCACCAGGTGCAGCACCATCTGGAAGTAGGATTCCGGTTCGCCCAAGCCGTAAATCGCCGAGACGGTCGCGACCACGATGGTGTCGCGCCGCTCCAGCAGGGCTTTGGTGGCGGACAGCCGCATTTGTTCGATGTGTTCGTTCAGCGAAGCGTCCTTGTCGATGAAGGTGTCGGAAGCCGGAATGTAGGCCTCGGGCTGGTAATAGTCGTAATAGGAGACGAAATACTCGACGCTGTTTTCCGGAAAAAATTCCTTCATTTCGCCGTATAGTTGCGCCGCCAGGGTCTTGTTGGGGGCCATGATCATGGCCGGCCGCTGGGTTTGCTGGATCACGTTGGCGATGGTAAAAGTCTTGCCGGAACCGGTAACGCCCAGCAGGGTTTGGTGCAGTTCCCCATCGTTGAGGCCCTCGACCAATTCCCGGATCGCGGTGGGTTGGTCGCCGGCCGGTTGATAACGGCTCTGTATTTTGAAAGGTTTTTGCATGGGCTGGGATGAATTCGGGGCGGCAAGCGGTTCGGCTATGATACCGGTAATTGCCGATTGACTGATTTCCATGCGCCGTTTGCCGGACATCGGTTTCTACCTTTAGGAGTTTGCTTGCGCGTTATTGTACAAAGCTCTGAATTAGCGTTATAGTCCCAGCCAGGTTTTTGCAGTAAAAATTCGGGTTCTCACTATGCAGATAACCAGTTCTTCCATTGTTAATGCCGGCTTTATGCAGCGCTTTCAGAGTCAGGATAAAACCGCCTCTGATAATGGGCGGGAAATCGATGCGTCCGGCCAAAATGCAACCGGGCTCGATGACCGGCAGCAACGCGAAATTCAAGCCTTAAAAGCCCGGGACAGCGAAGTCCGCGCGCATGAACAGGCTCATTTGGCCGCGGCCGGCGGCCTTGCCACCAGTGGCGCTAGTTTCCAATATGTAACCGGCCCCGACGGTCAGCGCTATGCTACCGGCGGAGAAGTCGGTATCGACGTGTCCCCGGTCGCGAATGATCCACAGGCCACGTTACTGAAGGCCGAAACCATCCGCCGGGCGGCTTTGGCGCCCGCGCAACCTTCCGGCCAGGATTTAAGTGTGGCGAGCAAGGCAACGGCCATGGCAAATAAAGCGAGTGCCGAGCTGCTGCTTAAAAGCAGGCAGGGTTCGAATTCGAACGGTTCACTGTTGGATGTTGTTGCCTGACAGGCTAAATAAATTCAACCCCGAAGCCAACGCCCGGTTCAATGCGCACCACTTTAGTGGCCCGGATCGGGGCATCTTCAAATTCCGTGGTTTGTACTTCCACGGTGGTGTTTATGTCCGGGATCAACTCGTCAGAACACAGCAAAAACAGCCCGCTCTCGGAAAAATCGCGCATATTGGCGAAAAACAAGCCGGAGGGATGGGGGGGCGTTACCTTGATTTTGGCGCGGTGCTTAAGCCGCGGATGGCGGCGCTTGTCCGAATCGTTCAAATCATTCACTTGAATAAAGATTAAAATTTAATTAGCAACCCGAACGCCGGCCGCCTTTGGTTTATGATTGCCGAGCCGAGTACCTGGACAGAGTAAAATTAGGTTACGCGCCGTAAAACAATTGCCTGTATAGTATGAAAAAAACAGTGTTTGTCAAACCTAGCTAATTCGCATGATGGGTTCGTTCTATAAATGAAACGGGTAAATCGCGATAAGATGACACTTGGTAGATAATTAGCGAAGCTAAATAGCCTTAGCTAATGGGCATATATTTTCTATCGGCTTTTAAGCATACACCTTCCTATTTCAATGGCACGACGACCTAGACCCCGAACTCGACACAACTCATCTTCCGCCCGGCGCAGAAAAAACCCATCAAAATCATCTTGGCTGTTGAAAGCGCTGTTTCCGCTTTTGTTGGCGGGCGGCTTTGCGCTGGCATCCTATGTCGGATACCTCGATTACACCGTTCGCGAACAATTCGAAGGCAAGCGCTGGTCCATCCCGGCCCGGGTTTATGCCAGTCCCTTGGAACTGTATGCGGGTCTGGAATATAACAGCCAGCAATTCGAGGACATCTTGCTGCAATTGCATTATCGCCAGGATCCGCAGTTAGCGGGCGAGGGTTCTTATGCGATGAAGGGCGGACAGATCAATGTCAAAACCCGGGCTTTTAATTTCGGCGATAAATTGCAAGAAAGCCGAAAAATCAGCATCGGTTTTGCCGGCGGCGTACTGACCAGTTTGATCGACGCCAATAGCGGTAATGAGTTGGCCATCGTGCGCATGGAGCCCATTCAAATCGGCAGTTTTTATCCTACCCGTAAGGAAGACAGGATTCTGATCAAACTGGAAGATGCGCCCGCAACCCTCGTCCAGGGCCTGCTTTCCACCGAGGACCGCGATTTTTACCATCATTTCGGCATCTCGCCGAAAGGCATTGCCCGCGCCATGTGGTCGAACCTGAAAGCCGGCGGCATGGTACAGGGCGGCAGCACCATCACCCAGCAATTGGTGAAGAATTTTTTCCTGCACCCCAAGCGCACGCTGCGGCGAAAACTCAAGGAAGTCTTGATGTCGCTGATTCTGGAGTATCGCTACAGCAAGGACGAGATTCTGGAAGCCTACCTGAATGAAATTTTTCTAGGGCAGGATGGCGCCAGCGCCGTACACGGCTTCGGCTTGGCCAGCGAGTTTTATTTCGGCCAATCCCTGAAAACCCTGAATTTGCCGCAAGTGGCTACCTTGGTGGCGTTGGTGCGCGGTCCGTCGGAATACGATCCGCGCCGGAAACCCGAACATACGTTGGACCGCCGCAACCTGGTATTGGATTCGATGTTGGCGGAAGGTTATATCGACGCCAGACAGGCCGAGGAAGCCAAAAAGCAGCCTTTGGCGGTGGCCGCGGTCACGCACCGCTCGGCAAACCGCTATCCCGGTTTTATCGATTTGGTTAAGCGCCAGCTGAAACAGGAATATAAGGAAGAAGACTTGACTTCGGAAGGCCTGCGCATCGTCACGACCCTGGACACCCGCGTGCAGGATGCATTGGAAAAGTCGATAGCCGGCAAGCTCAAGCAGCTGGAAAAAAGTCCCAAGAGCAACGATTTGGAATCGGCGGCGATCGTCACCCGCCGCGATAGCGGCGAAATCGTGGCGTTGGCCGGCGCCCGCGATGCCAACGATATCGGATTTAACCGCGCCCTGGATGCCGTGAGGCCTATCGGGTCCTTAATCAAGCCCGTGGTGTATCTGACCGCGCTCGAGTATCCCGACCGCTATACCATCACCACGCCGGTCAGCGATACGCGTCTGCAAATTCCCGCGGGAGGCGGCAAAACCTGGTCGCCGGATAATTACGACAACCGCGAGCACGGCGTGGTGCCTTTGCATGTCGCGTTGACGAATTCCTACAATATGGCCACGGTCAGGATAGGCATGGACATCGGGTTAAGCAGAATTGCCAATAACCTGAAGAACATGGGCGTAAGCCGGCAGGTGGATTTATATCCGTCCATGCTGTTGGGCGCCGCGCCGCTTTCGCCCCTGGAAGTGACGCAAATCTACCAAACCTTGGCGGGAGACGGTTACGCTACGCCGTTGCGTTCGATTCGCGCGGTAAATGCCGCCGACGGCAAGGCATTGCAGAGTTATCCGTTTACCGTGCGGCAGGCGATTGACCCGGCGGCCACCTATATTACCAATACGATTTTGCAGGATGTGATGCGTGTGGGCACCGGACGCTCGGCGTATAAATACGTGCCCGAAACCATGAATCTGGTCGGCAAAACCGGTACTACCAACGAACTGCGCGATAGCTGGTTTGCCGGGTTTAGCGGCGACTATCTTTCGGTGGTGTGGGTTGGACGGGACGATAACAAACCGACCGGGCTGACCGGCGCTACCGGCGCCCTGCAAATTTGGTCCGAGTTGATGCGGCAGGTTGCCAAACAGTCGGTGAACTTGGTTGCGCCCGATAATGTGCGGATGAAATGGATAGATACGCAGACGGGCTGGTTGGCCGATGAAAATTGCCCGGGCGCGCAAACCTATCCGTTTGTGGATGGCTCGGGGCCTACCGAGTATTCTTCTAATTGCGGTTCGGCTTTAGATGCCGCCGGATCCTGGCTTAATCACTTAAATCCTTTTTGAATATGATAAAAAAAATCGTAAGTTCGCTGATATTGACGATAGGCATGCTGGGTAGTGTCCGGGCCGAAGAAGCGCCCATCCATCAGCTCAAGGCCTTTTTAAAAGCCAGTGCCTCATTGTCGGCGGAATTTAAGCAAGTCAGTTATAACAAGGCCGGGCAGGCCGCCCAGGCCAGTTTCGGCGAGTTTTATCTCAGCCGCCCGGGTAAATTCCGCTGGAATTACCAAAAACCGTTTACGCAGGAGATCGTGTCCAACGCCGGCAAAGTTTGGTTTTACGACGCGGATCTCGAGCAGGTGACTGTCAAGCAGCTCGATGACTCCCTGGGATCCACGCCGGCCTTGTTGTTGACCGGCCAAGTGGATATCGATGAAAAATTCGTGCTGGAAGAGCAGGGCAGCGACGACGATTTAAACTGGATCAAGCTCTCGCCCAAAAATGAAGAAAGCGGTTTTAAATATATTCTGATCGGCTTGAATAACGGCCAATTGGGCGGTATGGAATTAAGCGATAATTTCGGGCAACTGACCCGGATCTATTTTTCCAATATCAAACTGAATCCCGCGCTGCAGGATAGCCTGTTTAACTTTAAACCGCCCAAAGGGGTGGATGTGTTCGAAAATTAACCGATGCCGACCCGTGCGCGCGGTTGGGCCGGGCACGCACGGCCGGTCTTATGTTTAGCCCAGGCAAACCCGGTTGCGGCCCTGTTTCTTGGCTTCATACATAGCGGTGTCGGCGCGTTTGATGATGGCGTCGATACTGTCGTCTTCTATCAGGCTGCTGACGCCCAGGCTGGCGGTCAAATTTAATACATCCATGCCGTAAGCCAGCGTATGCGACTCTATATCGGTCCTGATGCGCTCGGCTATGATATTGGCGTCATCCAGGTGGGTATCCACCAATAGAATCACGAATTCTTCGCCGCCGAAGCGAAACACAATATCGCTGGCGCGTACGCTGTCTTTGATCCAACCGGCCACCGAGGCCAGCGCTAAATCGCCGCAATGGTGGCCGTATTGGTCGTTAATCGATTTAAAGTGGTCGACATCCACGAAGATGACGGACAAATTTTGCCGGCAGCGATAGGCCCGTTTCATTTCCCGCATCAAGGTATCGTTGAAGGCGGTGCGGTTATGGGTTTTGGTCAAAGGGTCGGTATAGGCCATTTGCAGGGCCTGCTGAAACAAGGTGGCGTTTTTGAGCGGATAGATCAGGCAGCACAACAGGCTTTCCAGCATTCTGAGTTCATCCTTGCCGAAACGTTGGCTACGGGTCAGTTTTAATTCGCCTAGCTGTTGGTCTTCCACCTTCAAGGCATAAGTACAGGAATGCCGGCCGATTACGCCGCGGGTAAACGTCAAGTCGAATTCGCTGTTGGTATATTCGGCGCTGTTGTGCGGAATCGTGGCTTGGATTTTATTGCAGAATATGTTGATCAGCTCAATAAATTCCAATGAAGTTTGCAGAGCGCTGCTGATGTCGAAATGATGAAGATTGACGGCTGTCGACGCTTCAAAGCTTTTATTGCTGACAATGGCCAGTTCGGCTGCTTTTTCTTTCATGACACTTCCTCAGGTCTTGAATTAACGGTTTAACGTTTAAAAAGCTATAGCCGTGCCAAATTTATTTTAGTTATTTAATTCAAATGGTTGTGTTGTTTTGTCTGGGTAAGTGGCAATTTTTTGCCGCTTGCCTGTTTAAAATAAGCCCAGTTGTACTTGGGCCACTTCTGACATCATTTCCCGCGACCAGGGCGGGTCGAGCACCACTTCGACATTGACCGAGCTGACGCCGGGCAGGGCGCGGATGCATTTTTCCACGTCGCTTTGGATGACGGGGCCCATGCCGCAGCCGGGTGCGGTCAGCGTCATGCGGATATGTACGTCGTGGCCGCCTTCGGCATTGCCGGCGACATCGCAGGCATAGACCAAGCCCAAGTCGACGATGTTGACCGGGATTTCCGGGTCGTAGACCGTTTTCATGACTTCCCAGCAGTTTTTCTCCACCGCCTTGGTGTCGGTTTCGGAAACCAGCGTATGCAATTCATGGGTTTCCTTGCCCAAGGCGTCGGCATCGATGCCGGCAATCCGCACCATGTGGCCGTAATCGGTAATCACCGTGTAATTGCTGCCCAGCGACTGGTGAATGGTCACTTCCTGACCTTTGTTCAAGGTGCCGTGATAGCCGTCGGGTATGGTGACCATATTCACGTCGCGGGTTAAGGTAACAACTTCTCTGTCTGCCATAACGATATTTAAAGTGTAAAGTTTTGTGCGTCAATTATTTGACCGGTTATGCCCAGGCTGGCGGCGTCAAATAAATAACAGTAAATTGGGGCCAAGCTATCCATTTCGGGTAGTGTGCTTTTATCTTCGGCCGGATAGACTTTTTTGCGTAAAGGCGAGTTAACCGGTCCCGGAACCAGCGTGTTAACGCGAATTTTTCCGCCGGCTTCCAACTCTTCGGCCAGAATTTTGGCGAACCCCTCCAGTGCTATTTTCGATACGCCGAAAGCGCCGCTGTAGGCTTGCGATTTGCGGGCGGCGGAATCCGAGGTAAATACGATGGAGGCGTGAGCGCTTTTTTGCAGTACCGGCAATAGCACTCGGCTCAACAAAAAGGCCGCGTTTAGATTCACGTTGAGCGTATGCCCCCAATCTTGGGTTTTATGGATGGCTATCGGGGTGTAGGCAGTCAATTCGGCGGCGGAATGCAACAAACCCTGCAAGGCGCCGTAGCGTTGTTCGATAGCGTCGGCCATGTCCTGGTATTGCGCTTCGGTTGCGCCGGCCAGATCAAAAGGATACATCACCGGTTCCGGGCCGCCCGCATTGACGATGGCGTCATAGATTTTTTCCAGCTTGGGTATGCTTTTATCCAGCAGAACGACTTGAGCGCCTTGCTTGGCCAGGGCCAGGGCCGCCGTGCCGCCAAGCCCGCCGCCCGCGCCGGTGATGAGTATGACCTGATTGTTTAATGACATAGCGTAGCTTTTATCCATTGCTGTAATTGCCGCGGCTCTTCGATCAGGGCGTCCGCCCCCCAGTTTTCGGGCCGGTCATTGTCTTTGATATAGCCGTAAAGGGCGGCCAGGGTTTTCATGTTGGCGTTTTTGCCGGCGGCAATGTCATGCGGAGCGTCGCCGATATAGACGCAGTTTTCCGGCTTGACCCCGGCTTGCCTGCATGCGGCCAGCATGGGCTCGGGGTGCGGCTTGCTGTTGGCCGTGGTGTCGCCGCTGATTACGCAAGCGGCCCTGTCGCTGAGATTTAACGCCTCCAGCAGCGGCAGGGTGAAACGCTCGCGCTTATTGGTAACCACGCCCCATTTCAGTCCGAGAGATTCGATGGTTTCCAGGGTTTCGCCCATGCCGTCGAAAAAACGGCTATGCGCCGCAATGTTGCTTTGATAACAGTCCAGCATGTATTCCAGTAATTGATTTTGTTCGCCCGGGTCTGAATTT
This sequence comes from Methylomonas rivi, assembly GCF_024505165.1. GTDB lineage: Bacteria > Pseudomonadota > Gammaproteobacteria > Methylococcales > Methylomonadaceae > Methylomonas > Methylomonas rivi. The sequence goes on along the minus strand of NZ_JANIBK010000088.1, from coordinate 3,777 downwards.
GGGACGGCATGTTTGATCATGGCCAAGGCGCCCATGGAAATGCAGGGTTTGACCCCGGCTGCCGGGATGGCGGCGTAGCCGTGCTCAAGCAAGGCCTGGTTCAGGCAGGCGACCAAGTCCGGCGCGGTATCCACCAGGGTTCCATCCAGGTCGAACAACACGCAGTCCAATTTGAAACCGGTCATGAGCTTTACTCGGGCCGTTTAAAAGCGGCGATGTAATTGACGTCGATATCCTTGCCCAGGTTGAACTGCTTGCTGAACGGGTTATATTCGATCCCCGTCATTCCTTGCAATTCCAGACCGGCATTGCGGGCGGATTGGCACAATTCGGACGGTTTGATAAAGGTTTTATAGTCGTGGGTGCCCTTGGGTACCATTTTCAACAGATGTTCGGCGGCCAGGATGGCCAGCAGATAGGCCTTGGGCACCCGGTTCAGGGTGGAAAAAAACACCATGCCGCCCGGTTTAACCAAGGCGGCGCAGGCGCGGATGATGGAGGCGGGGTCGGGTACGTGCTCCAACATTTCCATGCAGGTGACATGATCGAAACCGGCCGGCTGCTGCTCGGCCAAGGTTTCCGCGCTGATTTTTCGGTAATGGGCGGTGATGCCGGTTTCCAGGCCGTGCAAATCGGCAATGTCGATCAGTTCTTCGCTGAGATCGATGCCTAATGCCTCCGCGCCTGCCTTGGCCAGGCCCTCGGTCAAAATTCCGCCGCCGCAGCCGACGTCCACCACCCGCCTGCCCGATAATTCGGCAAATTGCCGGATGAAATGCAATCTGAGCGGATTGACATCGTGCAGGGTTTTAAATTCGCCATTGGGGTCCCACCAGCGCTCGGCCCGAGAGCCGAATTTGTGGATTTCGTGAGGGTGTACGTTGTCGGTCGCTGTCATGGCATTGGTGTTTTTTTAAAGGCTATAGTTTACTTTATTACTAGGTTATTCGTCATGCTTGAACTTTTCGATGCCGGCCGGCCCTTTAAAAGCTTTCCGTTAAAAATGGCGGGTTGTCCAACGCGATAAAAGGCCAGGGGGCAGGTAAAACGGGTGCTTATGTTTCAGGCTCGGGATGAAAGCGTACAAATTTAACGGTGTTTTCATCGCGCTGGATAATTTCCACTATTTGTCCATGCAGCTTGATGCTGGTGCCGGGCTCGGGGATGGTTTCCATGTATTCTATGATCAGACCGTTCAAGGTTTTGGGGCCTTCCGTGGGCAGGTCCCAATGGGTGACGCGGTTGAGCTCCCTGACGGTGACGCTGGCATCGACCAGATAGCTGCCGTCTTTTTGGATTTTGATGTCGGGTTCCTCGGCCACCAATTCGCCAACGATTTCCTGCAATAGGTCGTCTAAAGTGACCAGCCCTTGCACGTCGCCGTATTCGTCCACCACTAAACCGATGCGCAATTTTTCGGTTTTGAAAATTTGCATTTGTTTGTGAATCGAGGTGCTGGCCGGAATGAAAAAAGGTTTGCTTAGGCTCTCGGTAATGATTTGTTTGTCGAATTCGGTGTGATTAATCCGAGACAAAACACTGCGGATGTGCAAAAAACCGATCACCCGGTCGATGTTCTTTTTATAGACTGGCAAACGGGTGTGCGGGCTATTGCGCAGCTGTTCGATGATGTCCTCGATGCTGTCTTCCAGGTCGATGCCGATAATTTCCTTGCGTTGCGTCATGATGTCCTCGACGCTGGCGGACTCCAAGTCCAAGATGCTTAGCAGCATATTCTGATAACGGGCCGGCAACAGATGGTCGGTATCCGAGACGATGCTTTTTAATTCGTCTTTATCCATCACGTCTTTCTTGGCCTTTTTAGGATTAACGCCGACGATAAGTAACAGCAGGTTGGAAATTGAATTAACGATCCAGACAATCGGGTAAAACACCTTCAATAGCGGTACATAGATCCAGGCCGAAATAAAGGCCAGCATCTCCGGTTTAAGCGCGGCCAGGGTTTTAGGCGTCACTTCGGAAAATATCAAAACCACTATGGTCAACAGTGCGGTGGCGGCGGGAATGGCGTCATCGCCGCCCACGCGTATGGCAATTACGGTGGCAATCGAAGAGGCCAATATATTGACGAAATTGTTTCCCAATAAAATCAAGCCTATCAAGCGGTCGGGCCGTTTAAGCAGCAGGTGGGCCTTGGTGGCGCCGCGATGTTTTTGTTTGACCAAATGTTTAAGCCGATAACGGTTTAGCGTCATCAGGGCGGTTTCGGAGCCGGAGAAAAAAGCGGATAAAAGCAGCAAAAGGACCAGTAGACTAATCAGTATACTTAACGGAATATCATTCAACGAAGTGGCTCAGGGTTACAAAACATGTTGCTAGTTTCTATGCTGGCGAAGTTTTGTCAAGTCGTTAAGCTTCTTTTAAGTTGAAAATAGCGCTGGGCATTATTAAGAAGAAGCCGAGGTTTATTGTTCAACAAATTGAAACCTGTGGGTTTTTGACAATAACGGGATTCAATGCTTAACTTGAAAAGCTTTAAATCGCCCATTGACCGAAAACGTCCTTCCCATTGAGTATACCCGCATGGTTTTGCCCGACATTTTGCTAATCGATGACAATGTAATCAGAGCTCAGCAAGTTGAGGCCGTGTTGAAGTTTCTGGAATATGGATTCACGACGGCAGGTAGCTGCGAATGTCAGCCGATTTTGCAAGACCTGTCGGGTTTCGACGCGGTTTTTGTGGGTGCGGCGGCCGAGAAACAAGCAGCGCTGCTGCGAACGGTCACCGAAAAAACGGGCGACATACCGGTTTTGTTGTTGGTGGAAAAAGATGCTCAGCCGGTGCCGGGGCCGATTCAGCAAATGGTGTCGCGGGTATTGGAATGGCCCACGGTCTACCCGGTTCTGACGGAAGTATTAAACAACCTGATTCAGCCGCGGCCGCCGGCGAAAAAAATGCAATCCCACAAGGGGTTGGCCGGACGCAGCAAGGCGATACAAAAAACCCGCGAACTGATCGATCAAGTCGCCAAGTCGGATGCCACGGTCTTGATTTTAGGCGAGTCCGGCACCGGTAAGGAAGTGGTGGCCCAGGCCCTGCATCGCGCCTCCTTACGAAAAGACAAACCCTTTGTGCCGGTCAATTGCGGCGCCATTCCCGGAGAATTGCTGGAAAGCGAATTGTTCGGCCACGAAAAAGGCGCGTTTACCGGCGCGCTGACGTCGCGGCAAGGGCGGTTCGAACTGGCCGAGGGCGGCACGCTGTTTCTGGATGAAATCGGCGACATGCCGATGCCGATGCAGGTTAAATTGTTGCGGGTTCTGCAGGAGCGAACCTTCGAACGGGTCGGCAGCAATAAAACCATACAATGCGATGTGCGCATCGTGGCCGCCACCCATCGCAAACTGGAGCAGGAAATCAGCGAAAAGCGGTTCCGCGAAGACTTATTCTACCGGTTGAATGTGTTTCCGATCGAAGTGCCGGCGCTGCGCGAGCGCTCGGAAGACATACCTTATCTGGTCGGCGATTTGATTGGGCGCATGGAAGCGGCCAGCAGGGGCTCGGTAAAACTGTCGCGCAATGCGATTGCGGTGCTGATGCAGCATCATTGGCCGGGTAACGTGCGCGAACTCTCCAACCTGATCGAGCGTTTGGCCATCATTTACCCGGACCGGTTGGTGGATGCGAACGATTTGCCGGAAAAATTTCAAGGCTATGAAGTGCCGCCGGAAGCAAAGCTGGACTGGCAAGAATTCGATGCGACGGTTAATGAAACGCTTGGCCGGCCGGCGGCCGGCGGCGAAAAACCCGTGCTG
>NZ_JANIBK010000087.1 GCF_024505165.1 Methylomonas rivi | reverse complement strand
GCGCCGGCCGGCAACCTGTTGCATGGCCGCTTGGGCCAATAGGCCCTCGCTGCTAAAGTCCGTTTCCGGTACGCAGGCGACTTGTAGTCCGGCGTTGCGCAAGGCTGCCGCCGTCGCTTGTCCGACCGCCGCAAATTTTACAGCCGGAGATTCCGCCATTTTGCCACCGAACGCCCTTAGTGCAAAATCCACCGCATTGCTGCTGGTAAAAATCAGCCAATCGCAGGCCAGGGCGTTTTCAAGCGTTGCGTCATCGACTCCGGCCGGTTGAATTTCTATGGTTGGAAAGCGTAAAGCCCGCCCATCCGCTTGCGTTATCAGCCGGCACAGCGCCTCGGCCTGGCCGGCCGGCCGCGTGACTAATACCGTCGCGCCGCGCAGGCCGGGTGTCATTGGTACAACTCTCGCAATATTTTATCCGCGCCTTGCGCCAATAAGTCATCGGCAATAGCGATACCCAAGCGTTCCGCCTCGGCCAGCGGGCGTTCCGCTTCGGCGCGATACAATACGCTGCCGTCCGGGTGGCCGACCAGTCCGCGCATGAACAGTTTCTCGGCGCGGATTTCGGCAAAACCGGCAATCGGCACCTGGCAACCGCCGTTCAAGCGGGCGTTCATGGCTCGTTCCGCGCTGACGCGTATGCTGGTGGCTTCGTCGTGCAATACCTTTAAATAATCGTGTATGCCGGTATCGTCGATGCGGCATTCGATGCCGATCGCGCCTTGGCCCATGGCCGGCAGGCTTTCTTCCGGGGTTAACCGGGCCGTGATACGTTCGCCCATTCCCAACCGTTTCAAACCGGCGGAGGCCAAAATAATGGCGTCGTACTCGCCGGCATCCAGTTTGGCCAGCCGCGTGTTGACGTTACCGCGCAGGCTCAAAATTTCCGCCCGCGGAAACTTTTCCTTAATCTGGCATTGGCGGCGCAGGCTGGAGGTGCCGATGCGGGCGTCGGCCGGCAATTCGGCCAAGCTGGCGTAACGGTTGGAAACAAAGGCGTCGGTCGGGTCTTCCCGCTCCATGATCACCGCTAAATGCAGGCCGTCCGGAAATTCCACCGGCACGTCTTTCATGGAATGAACGGCAATATCCGCCGTGCCTTCCAGCATGCCTTGCTCCAGTTCCTTGACGAATAGGCCCTTGCCGCCGACCTTGGCCAGCGGCGCATCCAATATCTTGTCGCCGCGGGTGACCATTTTCACCAGTTCGGTTTTCAAGCCGGGAAAGGCCTGTTCCAGTCTTGCCGCGACATGCTCCGCCTGCCATAGCGCGAGCGGGCTTTGCCGGGTGGCGATACGAATTGTTTTATCTGCCAAAATAGTGCCTGCCGATAGAGACGACGGATAATCCGTGATTGAACATCGTCGCGATTTATAATTATGTAATGCGCCTATTGTAATCCGATTCGAAGCGGAAATTCTTCAGAACTTAATTCTTTAAAATGTATGAGCGCCTAAACGCTTAACCTATTGCCAGCCTTTGGAGATCTTGGCTTCATTTTTCGTTAGGTCGGATGCGATTGCGGAAATCGTCAAAGGCCTTGGGCTGTCAACATTACTCGGGCGCTCGAGGCAGGAAAACTGGTAGGATTTTGCTTGACCGCGCCGTAAGGCGGGTGTTATTTTTGTGACGGAGTCGAAACTTTTTAGCGGATTAATCCCTTGAAACCGGGAGGGGAAATATGAAGATGGTCGCCGAAAGGACTTCAGTAATCCTGTGGTCGCGTTATTTGCGCCGAATACTTACCTTATCGTGTTTGGCAATACCTGTCGTTTTATTTTCCAACAACGCTCGGGCCTTGGAATTCAGCGCCGGAGCGTTAAATTTTTCCACACAGACGCCGCAAAGTATCTGGAGCGACGGCGATGCATTTTTGTTCAATTACAACAAATTCATAGGTATCGACACCGGCTCGCGAAGTTTGACGGTTAACCCCGGTCAATTTTCCCGCAGCGGTTATAGCGTCGATCCTTATTTTTTGTTTTCAACCGATTTACGCACGGGCATCAACGTTGGTGCAAAGGTCGACGGCGGCTCGGTTAATGCCGCGCTAAACTATAGCGCCAGCTTTTCAGCCCCGGATACGATCGTTAAAGGGCAGCAGTTTAACCTGCTCGGCAACGCCAATCTGTTGGGTTCTTCTACGTTCAATACCCAAAGCCCGAATGCCTCGGCCTGGATAGACGGCGTGCTGGATTATTATGCCGGCGCTTACGCCCGCTTCGATGTAGTTCAGCCCAGCATACTGGCGGACCACGATTACCGCATGGGCAACAAAGGCTATACGGACAATAACACCACGAATGCCCCTTATAAAACCCTGGTCAATATCGATTACACGCCGGAAATTGCGTCATTCAATCGCAATAATTCGGGGATTTTCCGGGTTTTGGGTATCGATCGGGGGCTGGAGTACAGTGTGGGCGCCACGACTATCGGCATAGGGCCGGATTGGAGCGTCAACGCCAACGGCGTGGTAAGCGGCGGTTCGTTGCACGGTTCCGATACCGGCACGTTATTGACGGCCGAAATGGACGTGGATCAGCTGATATTGGCGGGAAATCCGGCATTAGGCACGGGCGTGGGTTTCGATTGGGGAATTGTCGATTTCGAGATGGGCTATGAATTGATCGACATCACCGCCGGTTTGCAAATGGGCCTACAGCAAGACTTTTCTCTGCAGTCGAATTTGATGGTGGATTTGATTTTTTCCGACTGGGTTGAGTTGGAAGGCATCGGTCAAACCCAATCGTTTTCCGGTTTACTGAACGATCTGCCGGCCATTACCTTATTATCCGACTTGGTCGAAGTCACGCCTACCTACTGGGTCGACGCTACATTTGCCAACGATTCGAAATTGGTTTTCGATGCAATATTCGGCGTGGATATGTTGGATTTTTACATTAGCGCCAATTACGATTTCGGGTTCGCCTCCGGCGGCTACGACAGGCCGAGCAATCCGGCGTATTCGAACGACCAAACGCTGCCGCTATTCGATATCGGTATTTTCAACAATCGATTCGCCTTGAACGGGTTTGAGAAAGTTCAGGGTAGCGCGTTCACGCTGGCTGCTGCGCCGCTACCATCGGCGTTTTGGATGATGCTTGGCGGCTGCGCGGCAATGGCCGGTGTATCAAAGCGTAGGCGGGTTTCATAGGCTTGCTGCAACAATCCCGGTTTCGCCAATGGGGCCGGGATGCCGTTCGGCGCTATCTAGCGAATTTCAAACTCCGCGAAGGCTTCATGTCCGCCGTGATCGTTGACGATCACGGCGCTCACTTTGGCCAATAACGGGCCTTTATGGCACCATGCCACCAGCTGTTGCAGCGCCGCATGTTCGCCGCGGGCGACAATTTCCACATCGCCGTTGCTCAGATTACGGACATAGCCGTTTACATTGAGTTTAACCGCCTGCTTTTGGGTATAGGCGCGAAAATACACGCCCTGTACCCGGCCCTTGACGATGATATGCAAACATTCGCTCATCGGCTGATTCTCCAACAATAATGAATTTTCTGGTCGCGGGCGAAATCCTCGGGGATAGTCGATGCGCTAATATCCTCGATATGCAGGTCCGCCAACGCTGCGGTATCCATTTTAAAACGGCGAAAATTGGTGGAAAAGTACAATGCGCCGCCGGGCGCCAGTAAAGCGGCGGTATTTTTTAATAATGGCACGTGGTCGTTTTGCACATCGAAGGCGTCGTCCATTTTCTTGGAGTTGGAAAAGGTCGGCGGATCCAGAAAAATCAAATCGAACTGCGCGGCCGGTTTGGCGGCGGCCTGCTCGGCCAGCCAGGTCAGGCAATTGGCGCGCAGTAGTTTGTGGTCGCCGCGGATGCCGTTTAAGTCGAAATTGCGTTTGGCCCAGTCCAGGTAAGTATTGGACATGTCCACCGTGACGCTGGAAACGGCGCCGCCTAAGGCCGCATGCACGCTGGCGCTGCCGGTATAGGCAAACAGATTCAGAAACCGCTTGCCCTTGGCTTGCTGCTGAATCAGCATGCGTATCGGCCGGTGATCCAAGAAAAGACCGGTATCCAGATAATCCTCAAAATTCACCCAGAATTTGCAACCGCCTTCTTCAACCACATGAAAGCGGCCGGAATCGCCCTGTTTTTCGTATTGATCGGTATTTTTCTGCTTGCGGCGGATTTTTAAGAACACCTGTTGTTTGGGAATGCCCAGCACTTTGGGTATTTCCACCATCGCCCCGGCCAGCCGTTGGTTGGCTTTGGCGGGATCGATGGTTTTCGGCGATTCGTATTCCTGCACGTTGACCCAGGTTTGCTCGCCCTGATAGACATCCACCGCTACCGCGTATTCCGGTAAATCGGCGTCGTACAAACGGTAGCAATGAATTTGATTTTGCTTGGCCCATTTCGCTAATTTTTTCAGATTCTTGCGTAGCCGGTTGCCGAACATTTCAGCCTGGTTGTCCGGCTGTTCCCTTTCGGTACGGCGGCCGATTTGTTCTATCCGCTCCTGCTGGGATTTGGCTTTCGGCTCGAAAAAGCTTTTTTCCTCGATATTGAAGCGCAGCAATTTACACTCCAGCGCACCGTTAAACAGGGTGATGGGTTTTTGCGAACGCAGGCCCAGCCTGAAGCCCAGCTCCGGGTTGCTGATAATCATCGCCGCCTGCCAGCCGCCGAAGCGGCTTTTCAGCACTTCGCCGAAGCGCCGGTACAGCTCGGCCGTTTCGGCCTCTTCGCCCAACCGCTCGCCGTACGGGGGGTTGCAGGCGATCAAACCTTTGGGCCAGCTTTCCGCGGCCGAGGCATCGTCGATGTCGCGTTTTTCGATATGAATTTTGCCTTGCAAACCGGCGTTTTCCACGTGTTGCAAGGCGGTCGCCACGGTGCGCCGGTCCTGATCGAAACCGACAATCACCGGCATTTTATTCAGGCCCGCATCGCGGCGCTGATTGGCATCGTCCAACAGGCTTTGCCACAGCTCGGCGTCGTGCTTTTTCCAGCCCAAAAAGCCATAGTAACCCCGCAGCAAACCGGGCGCATAATCGGCGGCGATCATGGCGCCTTCCAATAGCATGGTGCCGGAGCCGCACATCGGGTCCAATAACGAGCCGCCGGCCGCGGCGATTTTCGGCCAGCCTGCCCGCAATAAAATGGCGGCGGCCAGATTTTCCTTGATCGGCGCGGCAATGCTGACATCCCGGTAGCCGCGCTTGTGCAGACTCTCGCCGGACAAATCCAGGCTCAGCTGGGCGGTCTCGTTATGCAGATAGACATTGACGCGAATACTGGGCCGTTCGGTGTCGATATTCGGGCGTTTTTCAAATTTGGCCCGCATCTGGTCGACGATGGCGTCCTTGACTTTCAGTGCGCCGAAGTGGGTGTTGTTGATGGCCGGATTATTTTTGCTGCTGAACGACACTGCCAGGCTGTCGTCCGGTTTCATGTGTTCGAACCAGTTGATACGTTTGACGCCGTCGTATAAATCCTGTTGCGATTTAACCTCGAAGCTGCCCAGCAACAGCAAAATCCGGTTGGCGGTGCGCGACCACAAACAGGCTTTATAAGCCATGGCCAAATCGCCTTGAAACGCCACGCCGGCCATTTTTTGCTGCACCTGCTGCCCGCCCAGGGCTTCGATTTCGGCGGCGAGTATCCCTTCCATGGCTTTAGGGGTGGTGGCGAACAGTTGATATTGGCTCATGAGGTCGACTGAAAATTAAGCAGTCGATAAGGATAACAACATCAAGCGGCTTGCGCGGAAATTTTGTGATTTGGCGCGCAAGCCCCGGCTACTGGATGATGGCGACATTAAAGGCGAGCGTGCACTTAGCTCATATCCGTGCCGTTACCCCACTTGGCATGCAATTTTTCGTAATCGGCCACGGTGGTAACCAGCACCAGTTCGTCGGCCGGTTCGATTTTAGTGTCGTGATCCAGGGGCAAAAACTGGTTGTCCCGGTAGCAGAATATGATTCGGGTATGTTTGGGTAAATCCAGGTCGCTGACGGGTCCTGCTTCGTTTTCCGTGGCGATAAAACTGAACAATTTTACATTGCCGCGAAAAACGGCGGACAACTCCAAAACATCTCGGCCTGCGGCGATATTGGCCAGATAGCGGGCGTGGGTCAAGGTGGGGATGATGGTATCGGTTAAACCCAACCCGACGCAGATATGCTCGAATTCGGGGTCTTCGACTCGGGTAATCACCCGTTTAACGCCCAGGGAGCGCGCCACCAGGCTGGCAATAATGTTGGCTTCGTCGCTTTTGGTTAGGCAAAACAGTACATCGATGGTGGCGGGGTCGGTTTCCTTCAGAATTGCCGGCTTACTGCCGTTGCCGTGCAAAAACACGCAGTCGATTCGCGGCATCAGTTTATCGATGACGGTTTTGTCATTTTCTATGATGATGACTTCGTGTCCGGCCCGCAATAATTGTTGCGCCGTGGCGATGGCCAGCGACGAGGCGCCGATAAAGACGATTTTCAAGTTTTACTCCCTATTTTGATCCAGGTGCGCGGATACAAGAATACCAGCATGGCTAAAAACTCTACCCGCCCCAACAGCATGTCGATAATCAAGACCGCTTTTAGAGCGGGTTCCAGCGCGGTACGGGTGATGCCGGACGACAAGCCGGTGGTCGAACAGGCGGATACCACTTCCAGCAGGGCGTCCAGCGGGTCGTAGCCCATCACTAAAAAAGCGAACCAGGACAGCAGCACCGTACCCATAAAAATCATGATCAGCATCAATACCCGCTCGATCTCGTCCGCTTCCAACTTGCTTCCGCATAGTCGGCGTTCCAGCACCGCATGCGCCGGCAGGGCAGTGCGGACAATGAACAGTTGAATCAAACGCAATACGATCAAAAATCGCAGAATTTTGATGCCGCCGGCAGTGGAGCCCATGGAACCGCCTATTACCATGGACGTTATCAAGGTCAATTTGGCGCCGGCATTCATGGGGGCAATGTCGGCGTTGGCAAAGCCGGTGGTGGTTTGGGCCGAAATCCCCATCACCATGGCTTGTTTCAAACTAGACCAGACATTGCCGACATCGGCATTGATGCACAGAAACAGCACGCCAACCACACATAAACTGACGACCGGTAGCGCCAGCGCTTCGGAGTCGGCGGCCAGTTCGCGAATCCCGCGTTTGAATACATGGTAGTACAGCGGCAGCGCCACCGCGCCCAATAAGCCAATGGCAGACACTAATACCTGCAGCCATGGGTTATCGATAGCGGCCAGGCTGTTATCGTAAATGGAAAAGCCGCCGGTGGATATGCCGCTCAAGGCATGGGTGACGGCGCTTAACGGGCCGAGTCCGGCCAGCCACAGGGCCGCAATCGAAATGGCGGTCAAGGTAGCGTATATATACAGCAGTTTCAGCGCATGGCCGCGGGCGTTACCCAGTATATCCCGGCTGTCGGTAATATCGCCCATGGCCAGCCGGCGCGCCGCCATGCCGCGGTCCAGAAACAATAGGGCAATGGAAAAAGCCACGACCCCCAAGCCGCCGTACCATTGCATCCAGGCCCGGCTAAACAACAGTGCGGCGGAATAGTGTTGCAGGCCGGTCAAGGTGCTCAAGCCGGTGGTGGTGACGCCGGATACCGTCTCGAACAGGGCGTCGATACCCGCCAGCCCTCCGCCGACAAATGGCAGCGCTTCCAGCAGGGCCGTCAAGGCAAAGGACAGGCTGGTGATCACCATCACTTCATTGTCTCGGATGCCTTCCGGCACCCAAATCCGCGTCACCGGCAGGCAAATCAGCAGCAACCCCGCGGAAACCAAAACCTGGCCCGCCATGAAATGCCAGTCGCCGCAGGCCCAGGACAGCAATATAGGCGGCAGCCGCAACACGGCCACCACCAAGCCGATGCTGGCCAGATAACGCGCCAAAACCCGGTAACGCACCGGTTGGGCCAAAGCTCTGGAAACATCGGAAGAACTCATGCGGGTGGTTTGTCACTGAGTGATAAATGGCGGGTAATGTAGCATTAATTTTTTGCCGCGGCCTTTAGGATAACAAGCAGCAATGCGGTATGGGTAGAGAAAACCGGCCCGAACGGCGTTGCGAATTTTACCCGCATTAGTTTATTGGTGTTGTAGCGTCCAATCAAACGAAGTGCGGCTAGGCCCCTGATGCAGACAAAGCTAAGTTGATGCGGTTGGCGGAGCTTGTTGCCTAGAGTGTTGTAATCAGTGATCATATATCACACTTGTCAATGATAACCGGGTTTAACAGCCAGATTGTGTCCCGGTCTGCGGTTACCAAAGCAATAATGGTTTCGGCAGCGAGTCGGAGAAATTTATCTTTCAATGCATATAGATTTAGGTGGAGGTTAGTGATGGCCGACGAAGTGGTTTGGTCAAGCGGTAAGCTGGTGCACAAGAACGTTACGGATAAGGTGGTTAGCGGGATCGAAAAAGGAACGCTTAAAGAAGTGCATGCCATTGTCGTACATCAAACCGGCGCAGCGACGGCCGGTTCGTCTTTCAGCAGTTACAATGCGGGCAACAACGGGGCGCATTTTTTGATCGACAAGGACGGTACGATTTACCAAACTGCGCGAATAGATCAAAAATGTTGGCATGTTGGCAACATTCGCTCCCGTTGCCAGGAAATGAAAACCTGCACGCCTGACGAATTAAAAGAACTGAATGCGCTGCTTTTTAAAAAAGGAGAGTCATACAGCGCCCGCATTCGCAATGTAAGTCAGCGAGAAACCGCCAAAAGCTATCCTGAGCGTTATCCGACCAACGAAGATTCCATAGGGATAGAAATTGTCGGGGCATTCGACGCGAAAGCGCAAAAGTACGACAGCGTGAATAAGGAGCAAAATAATTCGCTTAGCTGGCTGGTTGAAGTATTGGAAGCCAAGTTTTCGCTAGCGGATGACGACGTATATGCGCACGGTAAAATCGGCTATAAACAGCCGAGTGAAGGCAGTAGCGCGGAATGGAAAAAACCATGACTACGCGGCGTTTTTCGAAACATATGGTTGCCGCTGCGTTAATCAGCGCCGCGGGATGCGGGCAACAGGCAATAACTACTGATTCGGTGCAATTAGCCGATTATCAAATATTGGCCAACGGCCAGGAAGAAGGCGGCGAATTCTGTAAAGATTTCAACCTGACGCCGGAACAGGCGGAATGGTTTTTTGCCCGCGCGAAATTAATGGAAGCTCAGCAGCTATATCAGCGCTTCGACCACCTGCCTTGTTGGGTGCGGGGGACGGCCCGGTCAAGCGCTGGCATATGGCTATGGGAGATTCGGGCGGGCGGAACCGCGCGCATCGTTTCTCCGGATGGAGAAGCCGAATTACTCGGTTGCGACCAGTGCGATGCCGTGTTGTCTGGGGTTGGGCTGTCAGCGCAGTGATAGTAATGGCAGTTTGAAAATTTCGATACAAATTTCCGCTTGCTACCAATTTGTTCGGCAAACTCGGCCAAAATCAGAACGCCATATTGCCGGGATGTTGGCAGCAGCGGACTCATTAGCCGTCAGTGCTCGATTGCAAAACTTTTCCCTGTGATGTTGCGCAGCATGCAGGCTAGCCGGCGTGGGATTCCAGCGGACGCTGAATACAAATGCCAGCTCTAAACTGCGAAGCGAGTATTGATAAGTGGAACCCATGCTAGAATCACTACAAACCTAAAAAGGGCCACTCTTTTTAGAATATACGTTTGCCGGTTTACCTAGCCTAACCGGCCTAAACAACGAGACTACGCGTCTAAAATCGCATTAGAGGCAGCAGCATGATGACACTAGATATCGACGACGACACCGCGAGCCTGCTCCGCCAATTATCCGAGCAAGAACACGTCAGCCCCGCGCAACTGATCAAACATCTACTCAGCGATTATCTCGAAGACTTGGCAGATGTGGCCGCCGCCGATACGGCGTTAGCAGAATTATTGAGCGGCAAGGACGATACGATCAGCTTGGCGGAATGGGAGCAACAACTCAATGCCATGGAGCATTAGGCTTAAAACTGGCGCCGCCAAAGCCATCAACAAGCTGGACAAACCTGTACGCGACAGAATCAAAGCCTTTCTCGCTCAGTTAGCCGAGCAAGACAATCCGCGCATTAACGGCAAAGCCTTGCAAGGCAAATTGTCCGCATACTGGCGATATCGGGTCGGCGATTACCGATTGATTTGCCAGATTCAAGACGACGAATTAATCGTTTTGGTCGTCGAATTGGGGCATCGAAAAGACATTTATCGGGACAAGCATTAATTGCCAATAATCTAACCCCAATACCTTACTTCGAATCCATTTTCAACTATGTTCAGTTTACGCAGCTCTCTTGTTAAAATTTCCGCATGACTTTCGATTATCTACCCTCAGAATCAATCAACGGCGCATCCGACTGGAGCATACAGAATTCCAGGGCGTTCAGCGATGCCGAAATTGAATTGGCAATCTCAAAATTTCCAAAAACAAGATATTACGGTAGTAAACGCCGGTTGTTGAGCTGGATATATCATGCAGTTAAGGATTTACCTTTCGACACGGTATTGGATGGTTTTGGCGGAACGGCAAGCGTTTCGCTGTTGTTTAAAGCGATGGGCAAGAAGGTTTATTATCATGACGCTCTGCTAAGCAACACTATTTCGGCACACGCTTTATTGGCCGACGAATTCCCTTTTTCCGACATTAACGACGCTTATCAATTTATAGAAAGTATAAAACCTGAAAATGGATTTATTGCAGAAACATTCGCCAATATGTATTACACAGACGAAGAAAACCGATGGTTGGATGGTGCAGCGAAAGCAATTCATGCCATAGAAAATCCACTTCAGCGTAGTGCTTACTTCTATTGTCTATTTCAAGCTTGTCTAAAGAAGCGGCCATTTAATCTTTTTCATCGAGCCAATTTAAACTTGAGATTAAACAAAGACGTTAAGCGCTCATTTGGGAATTTTTCAACTTGGGAACGTAGTTTTGTTGACCTAATGAAGCAGCACTTATGTGAGCTATCAAAAATCATTATAAATCGAAATAATATTACCACAGTTTTACCGCCTAGTGACGTGTCAGAATTGACTTCGAAGTTCGATTTAATTTATATAGATCCTCCTTATATTCCATCATCAAAAACTACTGATGACTATTTAAAGAAGTATCATTTTTTAGAAGGATTATCTGAATATAATAACTGGAAAGAAAAATTAGACCAAGAATCCATTATTAAAAGTCACACTTCGATTAAATGTATTAAAGAATGGAACGAAAAATCCCGCTTTAAAGAACGGCTATTCGATTTAATAAACACACATAAAAGCGCTGTAGTCGTTCTGTCTTACCTAGAAAACTCCTATCCACAAGCAGATGAAATTACCGACTATTTTAAATGTAATTTTTCACGCACAAAAGTAATTAAAAAAGATTTTTGCCACGCATTGGCAAAAGAAAACAAAACAGAATTAATATTTATTGGGAGCAACAAATGGATGAACTTTTAAAAGGTCAAACTAAGATAAAAAACTCGCTTATTGTATTTTCTGTTTTAGGCGCAATTATTGTAATTCTTTTTGCAGTATATTTATATGTTGCAAATGAAAAGCTACTTGCAGTTATATCTGGCTTGTTAGCCGGCTTCATTGTTGCCTTATTTCAAACCTTATTATCATTGAAAGCACTGCAAAAGCTAGATAAATATGACAATTACAAAATAATAGAAATTTTACCCAGACGAAATAACAGAAGTTATTACAAATCATTGCTTTCGAACTCAAGAAAAAAAATATGCGTACTTGGAGTAACCGCCCAAAGATTTTTGCATCATTTTGCCAACGAAGAGGACTCCGAAGAAGGCGCAAATGTATTGTTATTAGCATTGTGCAAGGGAGTCGAAGTCAAAATACTTGTAACCGATCCGAAACGTTTGGCTGGAAATGATAAGCGCAAAGCTGAGATAGCAGAATCTCAACTAAAAGAATTATCAGAAAAATTTAAGGGAAAATTCAAGTATGCATATTATGATCATGAGCCAACGCATAGTATTGTTATCGTTGATAGAGAAAGTATTGTCGGCCCGATGTTTCCGGGACTAAGTAGCGAGCACACACCTGCAATACATTTGTTAAACAATAGCGAAATTGCAGAAAATTATATAACTTATTTTAATAACGAATGGAAATCATGGTGGAAACAGGAAAACGACATTGCACGGAGTTAAAAATTATAAGCAAACCCAGAATCCATTTAACACTCCTTTCGATGCATGAAAACATTTTTCGCATTAATGGTGGCATGGGTTATTCAGTGGATAGTCCCAATTGCGAAATAAGTTTTTCAAAATCGAAGAATTTCTTTATTTACGATAATAGAAAATTTCCATCCAGCGCCAAAGAAACTGATCAGTTGCTGACTTTTCTTCGATCTAAACAAATCAGTTATGGTTTTGAGGGATCGTTGGAAGTCTCCATCTCAGGCAACATGCGTCCCCATGCCGGCTTCGGTTCCGGCACCGCCGTAACCCTCGCTTGCTTGGAAGCTTTGCATATTCTCAACGGCTCCGAAATATCGCCAGCCGAACTGGTGGCTGCATCCGGACGAGGCGGCACGTCGGGCGTCGGCATCCATAGCTACTTTTCTGGCGGTTATGTGTTCGACCTGGGCCGCAAGGTCGATGGCAGTCCGTTCTCGCCGTCGCATCTGAACGGCAGCAAACCCGCACCGTTATTGCTCGACCAAGGCCCGATGCCGGATTGGGAATTCGGCATCTGCATGCCGGCGGCGATTGCGCATAAAACCCAAGCCGAGGAACGCGACTTTTTCCGGCGTACTTGCCCGTTACCGGCCGACAAAGTTTACGAAACGGTTTACCACACGCTGTTCGGCTTATACGCCGCATTGCGCGAAGCTGACCGTTCGGCGTTCTGTGCTGCCTTGAAATCCGTGCAAAACTGCGCCTGGAAACTGGCGGAACGCCGGGAATACGGTAAAGCTTTATTGGAACTCGAACAGGCCATCTATGCCGCCGGTGCCGATGCGGTCGGTATGTCCAGCCTGGGACCGAGTTTATTTTTTCTGGCCGACGATGTGAACAGCGTCGTTGCCGCAATGCGCCAGTCGCGGCCGGATTGCGATTGGCTGGTCACGCGTCCGGACAATCTAGGCCGGGAAATCGTTTATGGTTGAAATCGTTTTTTTCACTTCCAGCCCGATCAAACTGGCGCACGCCCGTTATCTATGCCGCGATTACGCCGTGCGCATCGTCGGATTTCGCGAGAAGACTTTCGGCGCCAATTACGAAGAGCCGCGCATCTACGACCGCGCGGAATTGATCGAGCGCAGTTATCAAGACGCCTTGCAACGCTGGAAACGTTTCGTCTCTGAGAACGAGCAGAAACTGTTTTTTCTCGAGGACACTTCAGTCATCATTGAGGCATTGAGCAAAGAGCGGGAAATGCCCGGCTTGGACGTCAAATACTGGATGAAGGAAACCCAATTTGCCCAGCTGGACGAAGCCTTACGGAATATCGGTAACGACCGGCGTTGCCGGGTGCGTTCCGATTTGGTTTTGCATTTGCCGCCGGAATTGCGGTCGAAACATTCGAACGATAGCTACCGGATATTTACCAGTTTCAGTTTTGGCAACGTTGTCGACCATGAACGCGATTTTGAAACCAATCTGCTTTATCCGTGGCTGGATAACAAAACGTTCAACAAATGGTTCGTGCCGGAGAACTGCCAAGACCCGATCAGTTTGTTGCCTATCGAGGAAGCCGATAAGCACGATTTTCGCGCTGGCGCCTTCCGGGAAATGCTCGGTTCTTTGGAAAGCTGGGGCGAAATCCAAAAACGCCATACGGCACCTAAACAATACCAGCTAGAGGCCGCAGCACCGTTATTCGTCATTTGCGGCCCTTCTTGCGCGGGCAAGACCAGGTTGGCCGAGTATTTGGCCGATAGCTACGGTTATTACCACATCGAAGCCAGCGATTTCATGTACCGCAGCTATTACCAGCGCCACGGCGTTAGTTCGACGGTGCCTATCGGCGATTTTGCCGAGCAAGCCTTGAAAGATCAGCCTGAAATCGTCGCCGAACAAGTATTGGAAGATATCAAATCCAGTCAGCCGCTAGCTGCCGTGGTTACCGGCTTCCGCTCGCCAGAGGAATTGACCTGGCTTCAAGAACACTATGCCGGCCACCAACCAATTGTGCCGGTATATATCGACGCTCAGCCTTCGATTCGGTTTGAACGTTCGTTGCTTCGGGGGCGTGAGGCATCACCAGAGACTAGAGAACGCTTCGATAAGCGGGATTTGCAACAGTTGGCGATGGGGCTTGACGATTTAGCCCAGATTTTGCAGTCGAACTTGTTTAAAAATGAAGGCAGCAAAGAACAATTCTTCAATGCATTTGCGGATCGGCATCTTCAGGATTGGCCGTATCCGAAAGACAATCCAATGCATCCATTGAACGCTGGGGAACTCGAAAAACTGATTCTGAAAGCATTATTGGCGGAATACCCTAGCCGGTCTTATTTCACAACCACCGAAATCGCCCACCTGATAAACCGCGACCAACCCATAGATCGGCAGCGCAGCAAAAACAACGTTAGCCGTTATTTCAACCAACGTCTTTATCCGTATTACGAAATAAAACTAATCGACGGCAAACGCAAATACCGCTTGTCCAATACGGGGATCGGGAAGGCGAAATTGTTGTGACGACTTAAGCCGCTCGACTAGCGAAGCGTAATCATAGAAATGCAGATATCGAAACGTAAGGTTGCCAAGCTTTTATTCCCGTTAGGGTAAATCGCAGCTAGATATTAAAGGGCAGCTTATTTATTTTTCCGGTTGTTATAAATAAATTGCTTAAACAGTTAATGCCTTTCAAAAGCCTTGCTTCGCCAATAACCACGGATTGCCGCCTATGGCTGTCAAATTGCTGGTGACCGTTTGTTCCACCGCAAAACGCAATAAATAATGCGGGCCGCCGGCTTTCGGGCCGGTGCCGGATAGGCCCATGCCGCCGAAGGGTTGTACACCGACTACCGCGCCTATCATATTGCGGTTGCAATACACGTTACCGACCCGGGCCTGTTGCCGCACGGTTTGCAGGGTGGCTTTGATACGGCTGTGCACGCCCAATGTCAGGCCGTAACCGGTGGCATTGATAGCTTCGATCACGCCGGACAAGTCCGAACCCGAATAGCGTACGACATGCAAAATCGGGCCGAATACTTCCTGTTCCAGTTGCGACAGGCTGGCGATTTCGGCCAGGGTGGGCGGAAAATAGTGACCTTTCTCCAGCCCGACCGGAAGGGGCAATTGATACAGACGTTTGGCGTTGTTTTTTAAATACGCGACGTGCGCGGCTAATTTGTCCAAGGCCGCCTGATCGATTACCGGACCGATATCTGTACTTAAATCCAGCGGCGAACCCAGTCTTAGCCACTGCATGGCGCCGATTAAGCGTTCGATAACGGCGTCGGCGGTTTCCTCCGGTAAAAACAGCACCCGGCAGGCCGAGCAACGCTGGCCGGCGCTGTTGAAAGCCGATTTCAGGACATCGCTAACCAATTGTTCGACGTGCGCGGAACTATCGGCCAGCATGACGTTTTGGCCGCCGGTTTCGGCGATCAGCGCCGCAATGGCGCCGTCTCGTTGCGCAAGTTGCAGGTTGATGGCGCGCGCGGTGGCGCCTGAGCCGGTAAAGGCCACGCCGGCCACCCGCTTGTCGCTGAGCAATTGCCCGCCGATTTTCGCGCCTTCGCCCGGCAAAAAGTGCAGCACATCGCTTGGCACGCCGGCCCGATGCAACAGCCGCACGCAGGCCATGCCGGTTAAGGAGGTTTGCAAGGCCGGCTTGGCGATGACCGTATTGCCCGCCGCCAGCGCGGCGGCGATTTGGCCGATAAAAATGGCTATCGGAAAATTCCACGGGCTGATGCAGACGAATACACCGCGGCCGTATTGCCATAAGCAATTTTCCTCGCCGGTGGGGCCGGGTAATTGTTGTGCTTGGCCGAACAATTCGATTGCGCCGGCGGCGTAATAGCGGCATAAATCCACTGCCTCGCGAATTTCAGCCAGGGCGTCGCTGACGGTGCGGCCGCCTTCACGCACGCAAAGCGCGGCCAATTCCAGGCGTTGTTGCTCCAGCAGTTCGGCGGCTTGCATTAAATAATTCGCCCGAGTCTGCACCGGGCAGAGCCGCCAACCGGCAAAAGCCTGCGTGGCTCGTTGCAGCGCCAGTTCGATTGCCTGGGGCGGGCTGCAAGCGGCTTGG
>NZ_JANIBK010000086.1 GCF_024505165.1 Methylomonas rivi | reverse complement strand
AACCTTGACGCCATCTCGGTGTTTTTTCTGGAGTGTCAGACTGGGGCAAAAGTGATTTTGCAAGAGGCACCATAGCGTAAGCGCGTAGCCGTACCGTCGAATCCAACCCTTCAAAACCAAGCCGGATTCAAATCGGATTGCCTGAAATTTTCGGCGTCAACGACTGCGATGATCGGAATACGCCATTAATCCGCCGCTACAGACACCCTTACACTGCGCCAGCCGTAGTAGGCGATATACAGATAGCACAATACCGGCAAGCCCAGCGCCGGCTGAATACCGATACGATCCGCCAGCAAACCCTGCATTACCGGCACGATGGCGCCGCCGACGATGGCGGCGCATAAAATGCCCGAGCCTTGCCCGGTATGCCGGCCCAAGCCGGCCAGAGCCAGCGAAAATATGGTCGGGAACATGATGGAGTTGCATAAGCCCACCGCCAGCAAACTCCACATCGCCAGCCAGCCGCTAGCCGACATGGCGGCCGACACCAACAAAGCGGCCATCACCGCATTAAAAGCCAATACTGCGCCGGGTTGCAACACCCGCATCACCGCCGCGCCGATAAAGCGTCCGACCATGGCGCCGCCCCAGTAAAACGACACATACTTGCCGGCGTCTTGTTCGGCTAGGCCGGCTATTTCGGGCTGGCCCAAAAAGCTGACCATGAAGCTGCCTATCGCCACCTCGCCGCCGACGTACACAAAAATTGCCAGCGCGCCCAATACCAGATGCGGGTATTGCCAAGCGCTGCCCTGCCCGGCTTCATCCTGCCGTTGAGCGGGTGCAGCGTCGATTTTCGGCAGTTTCAACCGCGCGAACAGCCCCGCCAGACCGAACAACACCGCCGCTAAAAACAAATACGGATTTTGCACCGCCGCCGCCTGAGTAGCTTGATAGGCCGATAATTGCTCGGCATTCAGCAGGCTGATTTCGTCGGCGCTTTTCACGGCTGTCGACAAAATCAACAATGCGCCGAAATACGGCGCCAGCGTGGTACCTAGCGAATTAAAGGCCTGGGTCAGAGTCAGGCGGCTGGATGCGGTTTCGGACGGCCCCAACACCGTCACATACGGATTGGCCGCCACCTGCAACAAGGTAATGCCGGCGGCCAACACGAAAAACGCCGTCAAAAACAAGGGATAGGCATGCAGGCCGGCGGCCGGATAAAACAACAGGCAGCCCAGGCCGGCAATAGCAAGCCCGGCAATGATGCCGCCTTTGTAACCTATTTTTTCCACCAGCAAACCGCTGGGCACCGACACCACGAAATAGGCGGCGAAAAAGCAGAACTGAATCAACATGGCCTGAAAGTAATTCAGGGTAAATACGGCCTTTAAGTGCGGTATCAAGATGTCGTTCAGGCAGGTGATGAAACCCCAGATGAAAAACAAGGACGTCAATACCGTCAATGCCCCGCCATACGCTTGACCTTGCTGTTTGTTCATCGCAAAAACCCGGCTCAATTGGCGACCACGTTGAAACGAGCCGTTTCGGCGCCGACCATCACCTCGAATTCGCCCGGCTCGACGATGCGGCGCTTGTCCACGCCGATAAACGACATATCCTCCGGCGTCAGCGTGAAACTCAGGGTTTGCTGCTGCCCGGGTTTTAGTTCGACTTTTTTAAAGGCTTTCAATTGCTTGACCGGCCGGGTCACCGAGCCGACCAGATCGTGCAAATACACCAGCACCGCTTCCTTGCCGGCAAGCTTGCCGGTGTTTTTAACGTTGACGCTAACCTCGACAGAGTCGCCCAAGGCAATACTGTTTTTATTCAACGTTAAGCCGCCGGTTTCGAATTGGGTATAACTCAAGCCGTGGCCGAACGGATACAGCGGCTTATATTGATTGGCTTCGAAGGCTTCCATCGGTTTGTGGTCGTACGGTGTCACATCGTTAGCGGCGCGCGGATAACTCAACGGCAATTTGCCGCTGGGATTGACGTCGCCGAATAGTATGTCCGCCATCGCCGCCCCGCCTTCCATGCCCGGCAGAAAACCCAGCAGCACGGCCTGGGATTGCTCGGCAATCTCGGTAATGATGCGCGGCCGGCCGCCGAAAGTCACCAGAATCACCGGTTTTCCCGCCGCGAAAATCGCCCGCGCCAGTTGCAATTGCACGGCCGGCAAATCCAGACTGTCGATATTGCCGACGGTTTCGGTATAGGTATTTTCGCCCAACGCCAGGATCACCACGTCATGCTGGCGTGCCTGAGCCACCGCCTGTTCGATATTGATTTCCTCGTCATAACGCTGGCCGCCGACATAAGTGACCTTGCCGGCGGTTTTTTGCCGCAGGGCATTTAACAGCGTCAACTTGTCTTGCGGGTACCATTGTTCGGCGTTGCCTTGCCAGGTGATGGTCCAGCCGCCGTTCATGACGCTGAGCAAATTGGCAGTGGGGCCGGTCACCAAAATATTGGCTTGCTTGCTCAGCGGCAAAATGCCGTTGGCGTTTTTGACCAACACGATAGCCTCTTCGGCCGCCTGGCGGTTCACCGCCTGATCTTCCTCGGTGGCAAAGTTGCCTGCAACCGCTATAGAAGGTTCGCTACGCTCGAACAATCCGCTTTGCAGCTTGACCCGTAAAATGCGCCCTACCGCTTCGTCGATGCGGCTCTGCGGCACCTCGCCGGTTTTGGCCAAATCCAACAGCAAATCGTAAAACGAATAATCGAACGGCACCATGCTCATATCCACGCCGGCCATCACGGCGATTTTGACCGCCTCGCGCGGCGAAGCGGCCATCTTGTCGCGGGTATGCAAACGGATAATGTCTTCCCAATCCGACACGGTAAAGCCTGTAAAGCCCATCTCGCCGCGCAGGATTTCGGTCAGATAGTGGTAGTTGGCGTGGCCGGGAATACCGTCCACTTCCGCCGAATTGACCATCACGGTCGGCGCGCCCGCCAAGACGCCGGCCTGAAAAGGCGGCAGAAAATACTCCCACAAGGCCCGTTCGCCTATCCAGGCCGGGCTGCGGTCTTTGCCATTCAGCGGATAGCTGTAGCCGACATAATGTTTCAAGCAGGTCGGCGCTTTGTCGGCGGCGGCGAAGTCGTCGCCCTGATGGCCGCGAATATAAGCGCTGCCCATGGCCCCGGCCAGATGCACGTCTTCGCCGTAGGTTTCCCACAACCGCGGCCATAAGGGCTGGCGGCCGATGTCCATCACCGGCGAAAAATTCCAGTCCAGACCGGACGCTTTAACCGCCCGCGCGGTGATTTCGCCGGCTTTTTCGGACAGTTCGGTATTAAAGGTAGCGGCCATGCCGACGGCCTGCGGAAACAGCGTCGCGCCCTGGGTATAGGTGGCGCCGTGTATGGCGTCTATGCCGTAGATCACCGGGATTTTCAGGCGGGTTTTGGCGGCGGTTTCGCGGATGATCTGCGTCAGCTTGCGCCATTTTTCTATCGGCTGGGCCTTGTTGTTCGGGGTGGTCGGGGTATTCAGGATCGAACCGACATGATGGTTGAACAAGGCGTCTTCCAACTTGGCCTGGTCGATGGGATTGTCGGCATCCTGGCCGTTTTCGATCGAAATCACGCTGAAGTCGACCTGTGTCATCTGCCCGACTTTTTCTTCCAAGGTCATTTGCGCCAGCAAGTCCCGGACTTGGTTTTCGATGTCAGCGTTTGCTTGTTGTGCTCCCACGGCAGACTCCCATCCGGCGGTTAAAAATAAAATGAATAAAAGGGCTCTAGTTTTCAAATGTGTTACTTAAGGTTAAAAAGGAAAGCTCGGTTAAACGAGCCGCACAGCATATACGAGCCATACGGCTTTTCAAATACTATTCTCGCGTAATTTAAACACCCTTCCGCGGCATACTCGGCAACCGCTCCCGCGCTGCTCGACCTCCGGCATCCATGCCGCCGATTCGCGGATAGGCAATCCCGCCGGCCTGCAATACAATATGCCGCCTTAGGCCGCCGGATCGCCGGCGGCGGTTGTTTCGTTTTTCAATCAAACCAAAACCCATGAATAAAGACATCCGCATACAGCGTTTGAGCGGCGAGGCGCTGGTTCAATACATCCCCGAACTGGCCCGCCTCCGCATCGAAGTGTTCCGAGATTTCCCGTATCTGTACGACGGCGACTACGAATACGAAAAAAAGTATCTGCAAACCTATATCGACTGCCCGGAAAGTGTAATCGTGTTGGCCTTTGACGAAGATGCGATTATCGGCGCCTCGACCGCGATACCGTTGAAATACGAAACCGCCGAAGTGAAAAAACCCTTTGTCGACCATTGTTACGACCCGGACCAGGTGTTCTACTGCGGCGAATCGGTGCTGAACAAGGCCTATCGCGGCCTCGGCATCGGCGTCAAATTCTTCGAGCAACGCGAAGCCCATGCCGAGGATTTGGGCGGCTTCCGGCATATCACCTTCTGCTGCGTCGAACGCCCGGCCGACCATCCGCGCCGGCCCGCCGATTATGTGCCGCTGGATAAATTTTGGAACAAGCGCGGCTATTTCAAGCATCCCGAGCTGAAAACCACCTACACATGGAAAGATCTGGACGACGCGACCGAAACCCCAAAACCCATGACTTTTTGGTTGAGAGAAGACCGTGCCTAAAATCGCCAGCGCCCAATACGACATCAGTTTCCTGGAAACCTGGGAAAACTTTGAGGCCAAAGCCCGCCGCTGGGTCAAGGAAGCGGCGGACAACAAGGCCGACATCCTGCTGTTCCCGGAATACGCCTGCATGGAACTGGCATCGCTGTTTCCCAAGGAAGTCTATAGCTCTTTGAACGGCCAGTTGGACGCCCTGCAAACCCTGCTGCCGGATTATCTGAATCTGTTCGAAACCCTGGCCGCCGAGCACCGGGTTTACATTCAGGCCGGCACCTTCCCGGTCAAACACGACAACGGCGAATTCCGCAATCACGCCTATTTCTTCACCCCGCAAGGCGATGCGGATTATCAGGCAAAGCTGACCATGACCCGTTTCGAAAACGAGCAATGGCATATCGCGCGCGGCCTGGAGATCAAGCTGTTCGACACCGCGTTCGGCAAGGTGGCGGTCAACATCTGCTACGACAGCGAATTTCCGCACTATGCGCGGATGCAGGCCGAGCGCGGCGCCACGCTGATTTTGGTGCCGAGTTGCACCGACACCGAAGCCGGCTATTACCGGGTGCGAATAGGCTGCCAGGCCCGCGCGCTGGAAAACCAATGCTATGTCGTGCAAGCCTCGCTGGTCGGCGATGCGGACTGGTCGGAAGCGGTGGACGTCAACCGCGGCGCGGCGGCGATTTACACGCCGGTCGATAGAGGTTTCCCCAATAACGGCATCCTGGCGATAGGCGAATACAACAAGGTGCAATGGGTGTATGCCGATGTCGATTTGGCCGCCGTGGACACCGTGCGCCGGGAAGGCCAGGTATTCAATTACCGGGATTGGCCGAAACAGTTCGATTGCCGATAACGGCAGGCGCCGCCGGGCAAAGCCCGGCAAAATAATCGCCTAGGCCGCGAGCGAATTACCCTACCTTCTTTAATAGTTCTTTCCCGGCTGTGTTACAATTTAGGCTCTTTTAAACAAGACTCAGAAGGCTTTAAGCATGCGAATTCAAACACTTCCAGTCCTCGCCCTGATGGCTTTATCTTTTGCGGCGACAGCCGAAGTCGCTCTCACGCAAGCCGATGTCCTGGGCACTTGGCAAATCGATAAAGAATCCGCCAACAGCGACGGCAGCAACGCCAGATCTTCTAACACCACCTGGACCATCAAAGCGGACGGCACTCTTGAAGGCGTCACCAAGGATTCGGACGCTCACGCCCGTATCGACAGCCTGAAAGCCGTGCTGAACTATTCCATTCAAGACGGCAAACTGGTCAAACAAGCCGCACCGGGCCGCTCGAAAATGGAAACCTGCGAAGCCATCGAAAAAAACGGCAATCAAATGGTTTTGAAATGCCAGACGGTTTATTACTTCATGACCAAAAAATAAGGTAACTATTCAGTGAATGCTCGCCGATGCGGATCAATTGCGTAGGTTGGGTTAGCTCGATAGAGCGTAACCCAACAATTGAAGCCATTGCACCGCCATAAGCCGATGCGTTGGGTTACGGCTAGCGCCTAACCCAACCTACACTGAATAGTTACAAAATAATTATCGCTTAGCGGTATCGAACCGTAGGCTGGGTAGAGCGGCAGCGAAACCCAGCAATGCAAACCTTAGCTGGGTTTCAAGTTGTTCAGCCTAGGACACTTTGCCTGTACTAACCTATCTATAGCCGCTCAACGTCATTCCTAAGTTCTTGAAGACTCCATCTCATCCATTTAGGATTTCGTCAAAAACCGAAACAACATCCCCGTATTTTCGGAATTGTTGCCGGTAGAAGGGATTTAGCCCCGATCAAGGCGCTCATTGCGGCTAAAGCCGCTCCTAC
Organism: Methylomonas rivi; assembly: GCF_024505165.1. GTDB lineage: Bacteria > Pseudomonadota > Gammaproteobacteria > Methylococcales > Methylomonadaceae > Methylomonas > Methylomonas rivi. The sequence goes on along the minus strand of NZ_JANIBK010000086.1, from coordinate 9,845 downwards.
AAGTAAAGCTATGTCGGTAAGTTGTTTTCAACCATATCCCGACACCTTTCGCTAATGTGCGACGCAGCCAACTCATCCATTCGCGGTTAACACAAACTTCAATTCTTAATCCCCACCCCTTTGTGCAGCAACCACAAACTCAACAACGTCAAAAACACGATAAATCCGACCGTCATTTCGAAAGCCAGCACAATATCCACGTCCGTCACCCCTATCAGGCCGAAGCGGAAGGCGTTGATCATGTAGATGATCGGATTGCCTTGGGCGATGATTTGCCAGACGGGCGGCAGCATGGCTAGCGAATAGAACACGCCGCCCAAATAGCTCAGCGGCGTCAGCACAAAATTGGGAATGATGGAAATGTCGTCGAAACTGTCGGCAAACACTGCGTTGATAAAGCCGGCCAGCGCGAACAAGGTAGCGGTCAGCAGCAGCATGGCGAGGGTAATTCCCCAGTGCAGCACACCAACCTGGGTAAACAGCATGGAGATACCGGCCACTACCAGCCCCACCATGACGCCGCGGGCGATGCCGCCGCTGACATAACCCGTCAGGATTACCCAGTTCGGCACCGGCGACACCAGCAATTCTTCGATGTGGTGCTGAAACTTGGTGGAATAAAACGACGACACCACATTGGCATAAGCGTGGCTGATCACCGACATCAAAATCACCCCCGGCACGATGTAGTCCATATAACCGACCCCCTGCACACTGCCGATACGCCCGCCGATCAGCTTGCCGAAAATCAGAAAATACAGGGCGGTGGTGATGGCCGGCGGCAGCAGGGTTTGCGGCCAGATGCGGGTAAAGCGGCAGACTTCCTTATACAGGATGGTAAAAAACGGGACGGAATAATTCATTGCACCAGTTCGATAAAAAGTTGTTCCAGACGGTTGGACTTGTTTTTCAAACTCAAGACGTCTATCCCCAAGCCGGACAATTGCTGAAATAACCGGTTCAGGCCGCGGCTTTTCGGCACCGCCACATTCAGCACCTGGCTGTCGGCCAGTTCTATTTCGTAGCCGTCGATGACCGGCGCCGCCCGCAGATTTTGGGCGATATTCAACACGAAATGGTCGGTATGAATGCGCTGCAACAAGCTGTTCATCGCCGATTTTTCCACGATTTGTCCATTATTAATAATGGCGATATTGCGGCACAGGCTTTCCGCTTCTTCCAGATAATGGGTGGTCAGGATAATGGTGGTGCCCTGCCGGTTCACCTCCTGCATCAACTGCCACATGGCCCGGCGGATTTCGATATCGACGCCGGCGGTCGGCTCGTCCAAAATCAATAATCTGGGCTTGTGCACCATGGCGCGGGCAATCATCAAGCGCCGTTTCATGCCGCCCGACAAGCGCCGCGACACCAGGTCGCGCTTGTCCCATAAATCCATTTGCTTCAGGCTTTGTTCGGTTTGCGCCAGCGCCTGTTTGCGCGAAATGCCGTAATAGCCGGCCTGAATCAGCACTACGTTTTTAACGGTTTCGAATTGATTGAAATTCACTTCCTGCGGCACCAGACCGATACAACTTTTGGCTTTTTCGTTGTCTTTAACCAGATCGTGCCCGAATACGCTCACCCTTCCCTCGGTTTTGTTTACCAAGGAACTGACGATGCCGATCAGGGTGGATTTACCGGCGCCGTTCGGGCCCAGCAAGGCGAAGAAATCGCCGTCTTCCACTTCAAGATCCACACCCTTCAGGGCCTGGAAGCCGTTGTTATAGGTCTTTTTTAGATTATGAATGGATAAAGCCTTCATGGGGTAGTTTATAATGCGGTAAACCAGAACGGGCGCGACATCCGGGGATACCGCCTAAAAGGTGCGGATTTTAACAGAATTCCCCACACCGCCCACGCCTAAACAGGAATACAACCTTGCCACATCCGATACCCACCAATGTAGCCGCCGTCGACTTGGGCTCCAATAGCTTTCACATGATCATCTGCAACCTCAAGGACGGCAAATTGCAAACCATAGACCGCCTGAAGGAAATGGTACGCCTGGCGGCCGGCATGGATGAAAACAAAGTTCTGGACCAGCCGACCCAGGCAAAAGCCCTGGCCTGCCTGGAGCGTTTCGGCCAACGCATCAGCAATTTTCCGCCCCACAGCGTGCGCATCGTCGGCACCAACACCTTACGGCAGGCCAAAAACGCCGAACAGTTCATCAAAAAAGCCGAACGGGCGCTGGGGCATCCGATACACATCGTGTCCGGCATCGAAGAGGCCCGCCTGATCTACCAGGGCGTCGCCCACAGCCTGGCCAGCAATGCCAACGAACGTTTTGTGATGGATATCGGCGGCAGCAGCACCGAATATATTATCGGCAAACAGGATACGCCGCATACCAAGGAAAGTTTGAACATGGGTTGCGTCACGGTCAGCCAGGATTTTTTCAAGAACGGCGTCCTGTCTAAAAAAGCCTTTAAGAAAGCCTGCCTATTTGCGGAGCAACAGCTGGAGCCGTTTCAGGATACCTTTAACAGCCGGCATTTCGACGAGGCGATCGGCGCCTCCGGCAGCTTGAAAGCCATCAGCAACGTGCTGCAAACGTCCGGCTTCAGCAATAACGGCATCACGCTGGACGGCATGGAACAACTGGTTGCGCATTTGTTGACCCTAAACCATACCGATCAAATCCTGTTTCCGGCGCTCAGCGTCGAACGGCGGCCGGTCTTCATCGGCGCTGTGGCGATCGTTTACGCCAGCTTCAAAACCCTGAACATTCAACAAATGACCGTATCCGACGGCGCCTTGCGGGAAGGGCTGGTATACGACCTGTTGGGCCGGATTTACGATCACGACATCCGTTCCCAAACCAGCCGTACCGCCGCCGAACGTTACCACACCGACCGGCGCCATGCCGAGCAACTCAAGGACACCATCCGTTACATGGCGGCGCAACTGGAACATCACCCCTGCTTCGACGACAACCCGGCCAGCCTGCAATTTCTGGAATGGGCGGCCGATTTGCATGAAATCGGTTTTGAAATTGCCCACAGCCAATACCATAAGCATAGCGCTTACATCATCGAAAATGCCGATCTGGCCGGCTTTTCCAAACAGGACCAATTGATCATTTCCCGTCTGGTGCGCAGCCACCGCAAGAGATTCAGCCCATCGCGCTTCGACGATCTGCCGGCCCCCTGGCACCGGCACGCCCCCATCATGGCCGTCCTCTTTCGCCTCGCCGCCTTGCTGCACAGAAACCGGCACAGCCAGCGGCCGGATTTTCAAATCGACATCGCCGATAACGACATAACACTGACCTTCCCCGAACAATGGCTGGAACAAGCGCCGTTGACCCAGGCCGACTTAAAACAAGAAGTCCAATACCTGAAAGAAGCCCGGTTTAATCTGTCTTTTTAACTCATGCTCAAATCGTTCGGCGCATCCAGGCCTGTCAAATTTTTGCTTTACGCCTGTCTGATCGTCGCGGTGCCGCTTAACCTGCTGTTATGGTTTGCGTTGGACGACACGCCCTTATTGCAAATGCACCAGGGTTTCAACCGCGACGACATCCAGCGCGCCAAGCAACTCCTGCACTTGTCGCCGGAAGAACGCGGCGAGATCAAAACCATCGCGCTGAACCAAAAAGACGTCAATATCGCCGTCAGCTACCTGCTGAACCATTTTTTCGAAAACACGGTGCAGATCCAAATCGGCCAAGACCTGATATTCGCCCAAATCGCGGTATTCGTTCCCCAAACCATCTGGGGGCGCTATCTGGATTTCAGCTTTAAATTAATTCAAAGCGGTAACGACATCAGAATCAAATCGTTCAAGATCGGCGAAATATCGATACCCGACCCGGCGGCGAATTATTTGCTCCCGGCCCTGGCGCGGACCGCTCCGTTTAAAAATTATTGGCGCTTGGGCGAACAATACGTCAAGGATGTTCGCTTTACCGCCGACGGCCTGCAAATCAGCTATCTGGGCGCCATCGTCGATGCCGCCAAGCAGTTGGTCATCCAACAGCATCGCGAATATCCCAACCTGCATTTATACCAACAACAAATCAACGACATCGTCAGCCGACACGACCCGGCCTGGCGCTTGTCCCTGATGAATTTACTCCAGCCCTTGTTTTTGTCCGCCTATCAGCGTTCGACCGAGGACACCGCCATTCGGGAAAACCGGGCCGTCATCATTGCGGTGGGCAGCTATATCTACAAATACGACTTGCGCCGCTACCTGCCGCTGGGCCTGGTTTACAGCAAGGAATATTCGGTATTCGCCTATAAACGCATCGATATTCCGCAACACTTCATCGCATCCGCTTTATTGGCGGCGGTGGATGCTTCTATACTCGGCGAACGGCTGGGGGAAGACAAGGAGCTGGCGGACGCCGAAAAAGGCAGCGGCTTCAGCTTCATCGATTTGACCGCCGACCGCGCCGGCACGCGTTTCGGCCAACTGGCCACGGGCACCCCCAAACAGGCCCGCGAGCTGCAGCGCATCATGTCGCGGACCCAGGATTACACCGCCATCATTCCCGACATACAGGGTTTGCCGGAACAGTTGGACGAACCGGCCTTCAAGGCCCGTTTTAACAATACGGACAGCACGCTATATCGGAGTATGATTGCGGAAATCGACGAGCGAATCGATGCGCTGCCCTTATATCGAAAGCCTTGAACCCGAGACTGCGGACGGAGCCAGTGCGCGCCGGACAACCTTTGTAAGGATTTGCCATGGCGGGACGACATAACACCGAATCGCCGGCCGGTAGCGTTTTGTGCCGCCGCAAGGCCCGCCAAGGCGCCGGCACGCTCTAAATAATGCTAAACACGAGACATCCCATGACTACCAGTATAGAAATCAGCGAATCGGTCCGCCATTACTACGGACAGGTTCTGCAATCCAGCAACGACCTGAAAACCAGCGCCTGCTGCAGCATAGACGCCATGCCCGGCTATTTAAAAGCGCTATTGGCCGGATTGCACCCCGAAGTGCTGGAACGTTTCTACGGTTGCGGCTCGCCGTTGCCGCCGGCCCTGGAAGGCAAAACCGTCTTGGACTTGGGTTGCGGCAGCGGCCGCGATTGCTATTTGCTGTCGAAACTGGTGGGCCCGAGCGGCCGGGTGATCGGTGTCGACATGACCCCGGAACAATTGGAAATCGCCGTGCGCCACCGCGACTGGCACGCCGAGCGCTTCGGTTACGCCAACGTCGACTTCCTGCACGGCCATATCGAAAACCTGTCCACGGTGGGCATTGCCGATAACAGCATGGACGTGGTGGTCTCCAACTGCGTGATCAATCTGTCGCCGGAAAAGCCCAAAGTGCTGGCCGAAATTTTCCGGGTGCTGAAACCCGGCGGCGAATTGTATTTTTCCGATGTGTTCGCCGACCGCCGTATTCCGGCGGCATTGCGCCAAGATCCGGTACTACTGGGCGAGTGCCTGGGCGGCGCTCTGTATTGGGAAGATTTTCGGCGGATTTTGCACGATTTGGGTTGCCCGGACGTACGCAGCGTCAAGCAAAACCCCATCAGCCTCGACGATCCCGAAGTATTTGCCAAAATCGGCATGGTCAAATTCAATTCGGTGACGGTACGGGCCTTCAAGATGGCGCTGGAAGACCGTTGCGAGGATTTCGGCCAAGTCGCCGTATATCTGGGCAGCATAGCCCAACATCCCCACGGCTTCGAGCTGGACGACCACCACCACTTCGAAACCGGCCGGCCGTTGCGGGTCTGCGGCAATACCGCCGACATGCTGGCCGCCAGCCGCTACGGCGATCACTTCCAAGTGTTGGGCGACAAATCCCGCCACTTCGGCTTGTTCGATTGCGCGCCCGGCCCACAAGGCGCTGGCCCCTCGGCGGACGGCGCCTGCTGTTAAGCCCGATTGCCGACATGACCGACAATTCGTTGAGCGAGACACTATTGGCGGAACACCGGCAGGTATTGTTCCGCTACGCCCTGCTGCAAATGCGCGACCCCGAATTGGCCGACGACGCGGTGCAGGAGACCTTGCTGTCCGCCTGGCAAGGCTCGGCCGGCTTTGCCGGCAAGGCGAGCCTGCGCACCTGGCTGATCGGTATTTTGAAACACAAAATTGCCGACCATTGGCGGCGTAGCGCGCACGACCCAGTCTTAACCGACAGCCATCGGCTCGATGCCGCCGAGGATGCCGAAGCGGACGAAGACGCTTTCTTTATGAGCAACGGCCATTGGCACAGCGGTCCAAGCGCCTGGAACGATCCCGAGGCGGCATTCAGGCAACAGGAGTTTTGGAGCGTTTACGAAACCTGCCAAAACAATCTGCCGCCGAAAATGGCCAAGGTATTCATGCTGCGGGAATTGGTGGGCCTGGAAGCCGACGAAGTCTGCCGGGAAGCCGGATTAACCGAAACCAATTACTGGGTCGTCATGCACAGGGCCCGGCTCAGACTGCGCGAATGTCTGGAAATCCGCTGGTTCAATAGCCAAAAACAGGAGAAATAACATGCGTAGTTGCCGCGAAATTTCCGCCCTGGTGTCCAGGGGTCTGGACAATCCCCTGGATTGGCGTGAACGGCTGGAGATCCGCCTGCATACCGCGATGTGCCCAAGCTGCCGCAACTTCCAACGGCAAACGCAATTTATGCGTAAAGCAGCCCGCCGTTTCGGCGCGGATTTAGAAACCCGTTTCGGCAAAAAATCCTGACCGGCCCGCGCGAAAAGCCGCTTTAAATCCCCTCGAAACAAACCCGCCGCCGCGGTACGCAAGCTTGCCGGTTTACCGGCAAAGCCGCCGGCAACCGATATACGCATCCGGCCCCGGTTCCGAAAATACGGCTACATTTCTTTTCAAGCGGCGCTCTCTACTCTACACTTTCCGTTTCGAATGGCGCCGGCACCGCCATGCCGGCGCCATGATCCGGCCGGTCAACAATGACACTCCATATCTAACCAAAGGTGGGAAAATGAATGCTCGCATTTCTCTTATTCACACACAAGCGGCGCCAAGCGGGGAAACCCCGGAAGGCAAGCAGCTTCCCCCCAAGGATGTCGCGGACTTATTGGTCGAATACCTGGAACAATTGGAGATCGAATACGTCTTCGGCGTGCCAGGCGGCGCGATAGAACCGTTTTACAACGCCATCGCCCGCAGCACCCGCCGCGGCCGTATTCGCCATATTCTGGCCCGCCACGAAGCCGGAGCGGCCTTCATGGCCGACGGTTACGCGCGCGAAAGCGGCAAGATCGGCGTCTGTTGTTCCACCTCCGGACCCGGCGCCACCAACTTGATTACCGGGGTTGCCTGCGCCTACGACAACAATATTCCGATGCTGGTCATCACCGGACAGCCCGCCCTGCCGGCTTTCGGCAAAAATCCCTTGCAGGAATCGTCCTGCACCGGCATCAACACCCTGGGCATGTTTCGCCACTGCACCCGCTATAATTCGCTGGTTTCCCATCCCAAGCAACTGGAAGCCAAACTGGTGACGGCCTTGCAGCGCGCCGTGCGTGCGCCGAGGGGGCCTTCCCACCTCACCGTGCCCGTCGACGTTTTCCGCAGCCCCAGCGCCCGGCCCGAACCTTCCTACGACTTGAGAAATCTGTTGGCCCCCTCCTCCATGGTGGATAACGACGCCATCGAAAACCTGCGGGACATGCTGACCAAGGCCCAGAATGTCGTGCTGCTGATCGGCGGCTTGTGCGGCGAGGCGATCGGATCGATTTTGCAATTCGCCGCGCTGAAAGGCACCGCCATCGTCACCACCCCGGACGGCAAGGGCCTGGTCAACCCCCGGCACCCGCTGTTTCGCGGCGTGTTCGGTTTCGGCGGCCACGATTCCGCCGAAGCCGCCCTGCAGGACCCGTCGGTGGATTTGATCCTGGCAATCGGCGCCAACATGGGCGAATGGAACAGCGGCGGCTGGAGCGACAGCGTATTGAATAACCGTCTGGTACATATCGACGAATCCGAGGAGCACCTGTCCCGCACGCCGATGGCCCAACTGCACGTGCGCGGACGTATCCAATCGATTTTCAGCCGGCTGGTGGAGCAGTTCCACAACCAGCAGAAAACCGACAATTTCGAATACGCCCGGCATCGGCAATCGCGCGATAAAAATGCCGGGCAATGGGAACCGCATTTGATGCTGACGGAACCGGAAAAATACGACAGCGATGCGGTGCCGATTAAACCGCAACGGCTGATGAAGGAGCTGGGCCTGATCTTCCCGCCCACCACCCGCTTTCTGGCCGACACCGGCAACAGCGTCTCCTGGTCGGTGCACTATTTACATTCCGGCATAGACCGGCGCATGGGCGAACGGCGCCTGGGCGGCGGCGGACGTAAAATCTCGCCCGGCCAGCGCAAAACAGACGGCGGTTGGCTGCGGGTAACCATGAACTTCGCCGCGATGGGCTGGGCCATAGGCGGCGCGGTCGGCACGGCGGTCGCCAACCGTAAGGACCCGGTGGTCTGCATTACCGGCGACGGCAGCATGCTGATGAACGGCCAGGAAATTTCGGTCGCCGTCGCCGAAAAAGTCAGCATCGTCTTCGTGGTCCTCAACGACCAATCCTTGGGCATGGTCAAGCACGGCCAACGCATGGCCGGCGCCGAGCAAATCGGTTGCGATCTGCCGCCCAACGACTTCGCCGCGCTGGCGCGGGCATTGGGCGCGGTGGCGTATACCATACGCTCGCCGGAAGACCTGGCCAAACTGGACATCGACAGCATCTGCGCCTACAAGGGCCCGACCTTGCTGGATGTCTACATAGACCCCGACGAAGAGCCGCCCATGAACGTGCGGATGCGGGTTTTGGTCAACAAAAGCGACAGGTAACAGATGAACAAACTTAACGGCAAAACCGTATTGATTACCGGCGGCTCCAGCGGCATAGGCTTGGCGACGGCCCGGCTGTTTAAAGCGGAAGGCGCCAGACTGGTCATTACCGGCCGAGACCCGGAACGGCTGGCCGCCGCGCAACAGCAATTGGGCGGCGACACCGTGACCATCGCCAGCGAAGCCGGCTGCCTGAACGACATCGAAGCCCTGTTGGACCAGGTCAAACAGCATTACGACACGCTGGACGTACTGTTTTTGAACGCCGGTGTCGCCGAACCGACCCCGCTGGAATTGGCCACCGAAGAACAATTCGACAGTATCGTGCGGGTTAACTTTAAAGGGGTGTTTTTCACCATCCAGAAAGCGCTGCCCTTGCTGAACCCTAATGCGTCCATCATCGTCACCACCTCCATTACCAACCGTAGCGGCACGCCGAATTTCAGCATTTACGCCGCCAGCAAGGCCGCCTTGCGTTCGCTGGTGCAATCCTTGGCGCTGACGCTGATCGGCCGCGGCATCCGGGTCAATGCCATCAATCCCGGCCCTATCGATACCGAAGGTTTCAACCGCCTACCCTTGCCCGGCGAGGTATTTCAAGCCATCAAAAACGATATCGAAGCCCGCTCGCCGATCAAGCGCTTCGGCGCGCCTGACGAAGTGGCCAAAGTGGCGTTATTTCTGGCTTCCGACGACTCGGCCTACGTGGTCGGCGAGGAGATCGTCGTCGACGGCGGCATGACTTTAGTCTGTTTACCCTAGGAGCCGGGATGAGCGACGACGATAATCCGAATACCATCCGTAGCGCCATTTGGCGCGAGGAAGCCGAAGCCGACAACCCCTTCGCGGCCCGCGCAGCCTACTGCCGTGGCTACGATGTTTACGGCGAAATGCTGGGCCGGGCGCGCTGGGCGGAGATGTTGTATCTGCTGTTCATGCCGGAACCGCCGACGCCGGCGCAAACCGAGTTATTGGAGAGTCTGGCCCTGGCCCTGGCCAATCCCGGCCTGCGCGATCCGTCCGTGCATGCGGCCATGTGCGGCGGGGTTTGC
>NZ_JANIBK010000085.1 GCF_024505165.1 Methylomonas rivi | reverse complement strand
ACACCATGAAGGGTACGATCTCGTCCGCGCTCCACAATAAAATGTGGATCGGATCGTCGATCGATTGAGGGATGGCAACGGGTTCCATAATGACCTCCGGTTAGGATGGTCATTATTGTGAAGAGAATTTTCGGGAGGTCGTTTTCGAAATCGCGATAATTATTGCGATTTCATCAATTAGGCGAAAAAAGTTTGAAATTTGTATTGGCTTTGATCTGTTCTAGGTCCAACGCGATCAGCCAAAAGCTGTCTATCGAAATCCGTAAATAATAGAGCATGGCGTTTTTTGAAACGGCTCTTAGCCGTTTCGGTGACCGGTAGCTCGCGAGTTATCAATTTGCGAGAGGTGATCAATGCGATTTGTATATTCTGAAAACAGGTAGCCAATACTTTTAAAGCCAAGCCGCAACCGATTTTCACGGTCAAGCAATTAACTGCTTATAACCTGCTCTAGAAATTTCATTTTTCTGGGGTACGCAATAGATTTGGCATCGAACTCACGCGACGCGAAATCTCTGGCATTATGTCGTAATACCTTCAACGCTTCGCCTTCAGACAGCGCATGCTCAAGCATGCTAACGAGTTCTTCAGTGTTATTCATATCGACTAATAGCGCGTTGTCACCGTGCTTCAAAAATTCTCGAACAGGATCGGTATCACTCGCAACCAATAGACAGCCGCAACTCATAGCTTCTAACATTGACCACGAAAGAACAAACGGAACGGTAAGATAGAGGTGCACATCTGACGACTGAAATATTGAGATCATGTCTTTGCGCGACACCAGTCCGGTGAAATGTACCCGACTCAAGTCCAGATCCAAGTCTTCAATCATCCGTTGTTTCCAGCTACCGGATTCCAGTTTCCGACCATAGGCTACACGTTCAGAACCTACGATAATCGTATGAAAGTCATTACCTCGCTGTTGGAGCTTTGCCACTGCCTCCATCATCTCCGGAAACCCTCTGGTGGGTTCCATACCGCGCGCAAGGTAGGTCAGTACACGCGCGTCACGCGGAATTCCGATCCGAGACAGCAATTCTTCATCTCGACTACCGGGACAATGTAGATCCGTATCGACTCCGTCGGGCATTACGGAAATCATGTCCCTGATAAAGAGCGGAAACTGTTCCGCCTGATATTTCGTCGGGCAAATGGCCGCATCGGCAGAACTGAAATCCAGCCACATGGGGGAGTTACGTACCCGCGCTTTGGCGCGTCCATCCAGAAAATCTGACGGTAGATCATGGCGAGAGCGATCTTTCGGCGGCCACGAGTAATACCATTCAAAATAAGGAACGTACTTACTGCCGGGCCATACATCTTTCGCGAAAGAGCCAACGCCCCACCCCGAATGGGCCACGATTATGTCAGGACGATATCCCTGCTTACTCAAGTCCACAGCCATTCGTGCAAATGCCTGCGCATTGATAATGGCCTTTTCATACCCCGTTAGGTAATGATGCTGACCAGCCGTTACCCCACGGTGAGCCTTGAAGTTGACGACATCGAACTTAACGGCACCAACGTCGGTTTTGGCTGTTGCATATTTCACATCCCAGCCCTTGGCGGTTAGCCAATCAGCGAAACCACCGAACTGGGCAGGGAAGTTCTCATGAATAAATAATATTTTGTGTTGCGAATAGTGCAACTTCGTCATAAACGATAACAACTATAGGTAATCAAAGCACCAAACAGCGTTTTTTAGCCCATCCCATCCCAAACAAGCCAGAAGCAAGTAACAACAATGTTGGCGGCACAGGCACGGTTGCCGGGTCCTGGACATTCGCCACGCTAACGGAAGAGGAATAGAAACTACCGTCCACTAATCCCGCAAATGGCTCGGGGCCAAGCGGGTCGTCAAAATTAATTAACGCCAGAATAGAGGTCCCAAAACTACCGGCTCCAGTGCCGGTTAGATTGTTGAATTGTAGTTCGATGATATTTTCGGTAAATCCAACGGCCAATAAATCACCACTCAGAAACAAACCGGTATCATCATATATGCCGAAGCCGCCTGTGGCACCCGTCGTTGGGTCTGCCAAGGAAAAACCGATACCAAGATCTAACGTCGTGAATCCGGTAGTGGATATGCCACTTGCGCTATCGACGTCCGCAAGAAAGGTAGAAAGATCGCCATCAGGTGCAAACTCGAAGTAATCAAAAAAAGTCGAACTGACACCCAGTATCGGGTCTGAAGTCGTCAATCCCAGCGTCGCCGCCGAAGAGAAATTTGGCATGGCTAACCACAATGTCGCCGTCAAACATACTGTTCCTAATGGTTTGTTCATCAGATTTATTTCCTAAAGTTTCAAATTTGCTTATAACCAAAGATCGGTCGAAATCGTTAAATTATCGGGTGTGACGCCTTGGCCGATCACATAAATCGCATCCAAGTCATCGTTCATGAATATCACAGCACCTGTGCTGGTCGCGCGTATCGATCCAATATCTGTAGCGTTATCGAACACGATGGTATCCACACCGACTTCATAATCCATAATGACGTCACGTTCACGAATGCCGTTATATGTCTCTTCACCGAATACGAAAATATCTTCGCCCGCACCGCCCAGCATACGGTCATAGGAACCAGCCAGACTGCGAATCAAATCCGGATCGTTCGTACCTACCAGATAATCGCTTCCAGCAGTGCCAATGATCGAATTAATGCTTGGCTCATTACTGAGTACATCGAGATTAACTTTGCCACTGTCAGTGCCGCCAAAACCATCGGAAAGGGTGTATTCGAAAGAAGCGCCGCCGGTGAACCCCGCATTAGGCGTAAAGGCGATTTCATCGTTGCCACTATCGGCGTCGCCCTTGTCGTCTAGTTGCACTGAACCATTCTCAGCAGCAGAGACTGACACCACCTTCAGACTATCACCTTCGGCATCGGCATCATTGGCTAACAAATCGCTGACCGCGATTTTCAATGAGCTATTGACGGCAACCGTAAAGCTATCGGTTTGCGCAACAGGGGCCGTGTTGTCCTCGTCGGTTTCGCCATCCTGGTCGTTGTCTTTCCCGTCGTTGATTTCGGAGGCGCCCGGGAAAATACTGTCATCGCCATCGTCCAGATCACCAGCGATGGCTGCAGTGCCCTCGGGCATTTCATAAGCGGTCTGATTGGTGGCATCGTTATCCACGCCGATACCATCGCCATCGCCATCCCGAAACCAGGTAAAGGGGCCATCCAGACCTGAAATCTCGAGGGCACCGATATTCGGCGTCGATCCGCCTTGGCCATCAGTTACCTTGTAGACAATATTGACCGCCAGGTTGTCGCCAGTGTTCAGCGTGGCCGCGAACTGCGACGGATCGAGGGTCACCACCGAACCCAACAGTCCAAAGGCCACCGGATTACTGTTAGCGTCTTCGACCGCCACATCCGCGACACCGAGCACACCGCCATCAATGTCGGTCGCTGACGCATCCGCGAGAAGGTCAATGCTGACCACAGCTCCGTCTTCATCGATTATTCCAGCGTCAATCGGATTAGCCGTCGGTGGATCGTTTGGAGGTACAGGGAATACTGTGGGGTCATTGTCGTCAGGGTCTCCGCCGACGGCGACAATGCCTTCGCCAAGACTATAGGCATTAATCGATGTCCCGCCAAAGGCATCGCGATCATTATCTTCATAAAAGGTAAACGGACCTGTCAAACCATTGACCGCGATTTCCTGACGCTGAGCAACGGTAGCCCCCTCAGCATCCTTTGCCGTCCAGGAGACTTCGAAACGGGCTATGTCACCCGCACCGAGCTGCCCCGCAAAAAAGAACGCATCAAAGACGATGTCGCCATCGACCTGCGTCAAGGCACCACTCGCGTCAAGTTCACCCGTCACCTGTATTTCCTCGACCGTCAGCGCCCCACCATCCGGATCGACGATCGAGTCCAGTGGGCCGATCAGGACCGGGGGGGCGTTCTCGTCGACGTTCAACGGGTCGAGAGGTGTCGCCACAGGCGCATTGTTCGAGTCATTGTCAACGACCAAGGTGCTGGCTTGCCCGACAATCGACTCGGCGCCGATGACCCCAAGCACGCGCAGCGTTAACAATTCGTCATCTTCTCGCGCCTGATCGTCCCGGGTCAGTAATGTCACTGTCTTTTCGGTCTCACCGGGCGCGAATACGACATCGAAGCGAGCGTCAACGCCTTCGAGCAAGTCGGCCGCATCAACAGCAGTGCTTCCTGGTGTCGCAACTAGCCCAAGGTCAACCCAAATCTCGGCGTCCGACGGCGATGTCAGCGACAGTCCAAAGGTGACGGTTTCTTCTTCGTTGACGGACTCGGCGGCAGCCTCCAGGGACAACCCCGGAAGTGCAGGTGTGTCATCGTCTAGGACTCTTGCCATTGCGGTCGCCGACGTGATCTTTAGTGCTTCGTCACCGGCGATGATGGTCAATTCCAGATCACGGTCAGGCCCGGCCAAGTCATCCGGCGTAATCGCCAGCGTCACCGCTGCGCTGTCCTCTCCGGCTGAGAGTTGCACTGATTCAGGTGGCAACTGTACGCCGGCGACATTCCCGCCTAGCGTCAGGCCGACCGTGATCGCCTCATCCAATGGACCCGTCCGCCAGATCAGAAACTTCAATTCACCATCTGCCTCCGACACCAATGGAGTTAATGCCGATACCCCGAGTAGCGGGGGTGTCTCGCTCTCTGATTCGGCGACCTGCTCCAGCGGGACGCCAGCCACGTTGCCCGCCGCCTCAACATAGTCAAGGTTTCCGGTCAGGGCGTAGTCGAGGATCGCACTGTCCCGCAAGCCGGGATCGAGACCCTCCAGCGCATCCACGACCGCTGTCGCCGCCGCGACCACATCGGCCGGCAGGTCATCAAGACCGACCGAGAAACGCGGGAACGAGAAATCGGTAAAATCTGCGGTACTTTCTCCGAATTCGTAATGGAACAGAGAGGTCTCGTCCGTAACCCGCCAGGCATCGGCGAAATCCCCATACAGTTGCTCGAACAGCAGTGGCTGGTCGATCACGGTCCCGTCAGGTAGCGCAATATCGTTGGATCGGTCACCGTCGCCGTCGCCGAACAGCCCCCGGATAGAGCGTGCCTCCGAAGCCATGTCACTGAGAAAGAAGCAGACTCCGAGGAAGCCATCATAGATCCCCACCATGATTTCATCGCCGGCGGCGGTCTGGAGGACGTAGGCCTGACCATCATAGTAGACCGCACCATCGCCCACATTGACGAAACCCGGTGACAGGTCAACGGTCGTCTCTACACCATTAATCAACAATGGTGTGTCGCGGGTGATATCGATCATAATGCGGCTGCCACTAATCTCTGTCGCAATCGCCGTAATCTGGCTCGCCACGTCGCTGCCGGGTGTCGGCGCCGTGCGACCCTGAACCGTGAATCCACCTTCGCCCACGGCTTCGAAGATCGTGAACTCGCCGACTGTCTGAAAGTCGTACGCCAAGCCATCAATCGTGACAATATGCGGATCGCCCCAGAAATCGAATTCGCGGCGAGGGAAAAGCAGGCTGACGATGTCATCGTCGTCTACGACAGTCGCCGTAGCTTCGCCATTGACGATCTCGACGAGGCCGCCCCCCGGTGTTCTGGCGGCATCCAGCCTGAACAACACGTCCTGATTTGCTTCAGGATTACTGTCCCGAAGGATGTCCAGGGTCACGATCTTTTCGGTCTCGCCCGGGGCAAACGTGATCGAGCCGGCCGTTATGGCATCTTCCGGCTTGTCCTCGGCGCGTACCGGTATGCTGAAATAGACCTCCACCGGAGTAAAGAGGTCCGACGACAGTTCAATCAGGTCGATCTCGAACAAATCGATGGTCCCCGGCAAACCAAACGACACCGACGATCCGAACAAAGGCCCGACGGATGCGTGAAAGGTCGAACCAAGCATGTTCTCCGTCGCCATGATCTCGGCCTTCAACGCCTCGAAGCCCAAGGACCCGATGGGAACCAACGAATAAGACGCGCTCAAGGTGCCTCCCAGCGCATAGCTCAATGAACCATCGATCGACCCGCTATCGGAACCCGGCGCCGTCGCACTGAAACTGCCTCCCGACAGGTCGAATTCGTTCCCATCAAGGCTGCCCGTTACGGTCAACTCAGGCGTGAATACGTACTCGCTGACGAGGTTGTAACCCAGTCGCGCGAACATGTTCAGCAGGACATAGTTCAAAGTCAGCTGAGCACCGGACAGCATGATGGTCTCGTCTTCCTGAAACAGGTCGAGCGCGGGAATCGCATTATCGAGGATTTCAAGAAACTGGAATTCCAGTGATGCGACTTCTTCCGCAACCGCCACCGAAACTGATTCAGTACCTGTCGGACTGTGCCCCCGGCCGGTTTCCGGCGAGCCAGATCCATCCGGAATCTGAAGTGTCGCTATGACACCATCGAGAACTTCAAACTCGAATGAATCCGCGGACAAGAGATCGATCAGCGGAATGTAGGCAGACGCACCGAGCAAGTTAACATCACCGAAATTGTAAACTTCGCTGCCGAAGGCATTCAATGTCAATCCTTGCAGGCTTACTTCGGCATCGAGTTCCAGGCCGATTCCGAGGTCACCGAAACTGAAGGGCTCTGTCGAAAGCGAGTGGTATAAGCCGACTCCCGTCCCCAGATTGAGAGCATAACTTTCGCCAGCGGTGACCACCGATGGCCGGCTAAAGTAATTGGATATCGACGACACGATATCGATCTCACCAAGGGAGATTTCGGTGATCGCGAGATCCAGCGCCACGTCAAATGCCGACTCGTAGTTCCCGGTCAACACGCCACCGGTGAAACTTGCGGGGATGGCACCGGAGTTTTCTGCGCTGAACAGCTCGAATTCCTCACCGATTGAAAAAATTGACGGCAAGACATCGGAGTCGTTTAGTGAGTAGGCAGCATCCGCGCCAAGCAAATCGAATGTACCACTGAAAGACTGCGAAATGATGTCGGGTTCCGCGCGTGTCTGCTCGGCAAATGTCGTTGCAGTCGTTGCAGTCGCGTGATAGTTACCAGTCAGCGACCATGATCCAAAGCTGTTGAACTGCTGCCATTCCTGAATGACGTACTGCCGCGGGGCGACATCGCCAAGCACCACCGAGTAGTCGACCGTGAGTGCAGTGTCCACGGGACCATCGCGGGTGATTCTGAACTCCAGAGCATCGCCCGATCCATTGCCGCCTCTCGGTGGAAAGAAGTCAAATGACGAAGACCCTCCGGAAAAGTCAAGGGCCCGGATGCCTTTGCCTTCCACGACAATCTCTCGCACTGCCTCGACCGAGACCGACGGTAATTCATCATCGTTTTCGATCGTGCCGGTCGCCGACGTGTTGACAATCTCGACTTGCGCATCGCCGGTGGCGTCGTCGATGATGAGCATCAGGTCTTCGTCGAACTCGGGCGTGTCGTCACCAGCGACATCAACTGATACACTGGTCGTGCGCTCACCGGTTGCAAAGACCGAGGTGCCAAATTGCGGCAAGCCACCGACGACATCCGACGCATCCGCGGAGCCGGCTTCGATATGCCAATTGACCGTAGTCTCACCGTCGACGGCACCGCTGCGCGTGATCACGAAATCCAAAGTGCCGCCGCCACCGGCATCGCCTTCGATCGTCGTGTCTCCTGTGACCTGAAGAAAGGTCGTGCTGCCACCGCCACCCGAGTCGTCCGCAGCAAGAGAGAGATAATAGTCACCTCCCGGCTCATTTCTCGGATCGGTTCCCGCAATACCGACGGTGATATAACCGATACCATCGAATGTGGGTGTGAAAACGGCCGCCAGGTCGCTCGGATAATCTGTTTTGGCGAAACTCTCTACGACGCTACCGGAAGCGTCGCGAACAGTTAATGCCGGGGGGAAATCTTGAAAACCTCTGGCATCAATAGATACCGTGTACTCTGTGCCCGCATCGAACGTGGTGCGAAACCAATCTTCATCCGCTCCCGCCTCTATAACACCGTAAACCGGTTTATCGGTCGTGATGCTCGCACTCGTGGACACGTCGTCGCCGACAGTGTCGAATACCTGCACGACGGACAAGAGATAATCGCCGGTCCGCGACGCATCGAAACCGGAGACATCGATGATCAGATTGTCCCCGCCAAGACCTCCGAAAGACAAAGAGATGTCGTTGGGATACGAGGCGCTGGTGCCGAGCCCCCGTATGAAGGCGGTTTCTCCGGTAGTCGCATCTTCGCGACGAATCCGAAGCGTTTGACCCGTCAGCGGTGTGGGGCCTGAAGCCGCCAGCGTAACCATGAAATAGGCATCGCCAGGTGTAGTCAGTCGAAACTCGTCCGCATCACCACCAAACTGCAGGCCTCCGGTCACGGCTTCGCCGATCTGTAGGGGCTCAGCATCAAGACCCGCCACCAAACCACTCGACCCCGGAATCTCGTCAACTGTTCCTTCGACCGCGCGCGCCTCCAGCAACGAAAAGCGGTAATCACCCCCGTTACCGCCCCGCGTTCCCCTAAAGTCCGTGTATACATTGTCGATCAGAAAAAACGAGACATCACCGGCTTCCGACGTCCAGAGGTTGGACTGTGACACGTGCGGACCGGCGCTGAAACCGGTCGATACAACGGGACCAAACGAAATAGCGGTGGATGTGCCGATCGACGGTGCGATGAGCGGATCAATTCCGATACCGACCAACGTCGCTACATAAGCGCTGTTTGCGCTGAAATTCGCAGAGAATTTGTCCTCATCGCCTCCACCTGCCAGGTTCCCCGCATAGCCTTCTCCGGGCGCGATGAGAAATGGACCGAACCCTGAGACGGATGGCGCAAAGGGGTCATCCACACCACCGAGTTCGGTCGATTCGCGATAAACTGCGCTGCCAGGACCGTCCAGTACAAAGAAGTAATCGCCCGTGTAGAACGATTGGTCGGGGTCGGTATAGACTTCGATGAACAGAGCACCATCATCGCTAGCGACGATATCCGCTTCGCCGATGTGGCTATCAATGAAAGAGACCGTCGCCAGGAACTCCGCCGTCGAAAGAATAGCCTGAGGATCCTGTAATTCGAGTTCTGCCGCAGTTACGCCGGGCACCATGTAAATGTTGACGTAGGTGTTGACCCAGGGGTTTCTGACCAGCGGTTCTGCTGCCTGCTGGTCGGAGCCCAGAAACGCTGAGAAGGCCTCTCCGGCTCGTACATCGACAGCGTATTTTTCCGTTTCCGGAAAGCTGCCATCCAAATCCAACGAAGATGTCAATCGTGCATTTTTTGAAAGCACAAAATCGCCTTCGCCAAATGAATCGAAAGACCCCGTAGTTTCAGACAGGTTCAAAACTTCTAGCCGGTAACCGCCACCGATCTCACTCCATCCCATAACGTCCAGGAACAGTTCATCATCCGTCTCTGCCCAGTAGACGACCCGTGCAACTCCAGATTCGTCGAACTGGTCGGTGAAATAGATAGAGTAATCCGAATTATGGAACACTAGCTCGGCATTATCGACGCCAGGTCGAAAAGTCTCATCACGCCGCAATGTGAACACATAGGAGGCGCCCGCCAACACGCTGACGCGATAAGAATCGGTGTCATCAGAACTGAAGAGGTCACCCAACGCATAACCCCCGTCGGGGATCAGCGGTGCATCAAGAGACGTCGTAAACGGAAGATCGGAAGTCCAGTCGTCATCAACTCGCATTTTTTTCTCCTTTAAGTTCATCGTCTAAAAACAACCCGTTTTCGTCAAACACATCAAATCCGCCGGTTGGGTTGGCCAGATTATAGGTTGCGCCAAATCTAATTTCGGTTAAACCTAACGGGCGACACACCGCCTGTGAAGTCCAGGACTACACCAAAAATGGATAGATCACCATCCGTAACTAAATCTAGGAAATCTATTTTGGAGAAACTGGCTTCAATCTTTGGGGATCCAATATCAAGCACGATTGTGGCTGCATTTAGATCAAAACTGGTCATCAAGGATAGTAGGATAAAACCAAGGAGGGAGTTCAGAACATAACTAATCATTTTTTTTCATTTCCGAATTCTGATTTCGATTAAAAAAGAGATTTAGAAGTAAAACCTTACCTCCATATTTCTAAGCAAATAACTTGCCGAATATTAGAAACATTTGTTTATCAATAAATCTTAAAGAGAATCATTCTCAGGAATCGTCAAAATGTCAGTATTTTTTACAGAATTCGCAGGATTCATGGATTATGTGTAAAAATTTCTGACAATTAAGGAAACTCTGAAAAACTACCGTTTTTAAGACGAAGAAAAACAACAGAAGCGTTTTTGAAGCCTCGCCTCGTCAAAGCGGAGAACGGTGTGTTCTCTGATAAATCCGTGGATCAGATTTACGAAGAAGTCTTGCAGGGCGTGCGGTAAAAAACATACCGTTCCTAATGGTTTGTTCATCATTTTAATGTCCTAAAGTTTGAAATTTGCTTATAACCAAAGATCGGTCGAAATCGTTAAATTATCGGGTGTGACGCCTTGGCCGATCACATAAATCGCGTCCAAGTCATCGTTCATGAATATCACAGCACCTGTGCTGGTCGCGCGTATCGATCCAATATCCGCAGCGTTATCGAACGCGATGGTATCCACGCCGACTTCATAATCCATGATGACGTCACGTTCACGAATACCGTTGTATGTCTCTTCACCGAATACGAAAATATCTTCGCCCGCTCCGCCCAGCATACGGTCATAGGAACCAGCCAGGCTGCGAATCAAATCCGGATTGTTCGTGCCCACCAGATAGTCGCTTCCAGAAGTACCAATGATCGAATTAATGCTTGGCTCATTACTGAGGACATCGAGATTAACTTTGCCACTGTCGGCGCCACCAAAACCATCGGAAAGGGTGTATTCGAAAGAAGCGCCTCCGGTGAACCCGGCAGTCGGCGTAAAGGCAATTTCATCGTTTGTTGGATCGGCGTCACCTTTGTCATCGAAAGTTACCGTACCATTGATTGCAGCGGAAACACCCGTAACCTTGAGTGAATCGCCATCGCTATCGGTGTCGCCCGCCAACAAATCCGCGACAGGTATAATCAACGTACTATCTTGTTGGACTTCGAAGGATTCGTCATCGGCAACAGGATTATGATTGTTTTCGTCGATCACACCATCTTGGTTATTATCCTTGTGGTCGTTAAAATCGAAGGCACCGGGATAAACCGTATCGTCCGTATCGTCGGCATCGCCAGCCACATCGGAAGTGTTCAGAGGTTGTTCGTAAGCCAATTGATTCGTCGCTTGGTCATCAAAACCGAAACCATCCAAGTCACTATCGATATACCAGGTGTAAGGACCGGCCAACCCGTTAATCGTGATGATCACTGTTGCCTCGTCATACCCTCCATTGCCATCGGAAACCGTATAAACGAAACTGTCAGTTGCTGTTTCGCCGGAACCTAGGTATTTAAATGCGTCATTAGGGTTGTAATAAAAAGTTCCATCGCCGTTGTCGGTCACAACGCCTTTGGTTTCGCTCAGGTCGAGGCCGGATACGTTCAAAGCGTCATCGTCAACGTCTGTATCATTCAGCAGAACATTGCCGGTCGTTATTGGTGACGACTCAGATGTTGTGAAGCTGTCAGTAGTGGCTTCTGGTGCATCATTCTGCCCGTCAATCTTAAATGTAACCGATGCAGAATCTATCCCTTCCCTTCGCTGATCACTAATTTCATAAGTCAAAACATCAAAAACAGACTCTCCGACAGCCAAATTTTCGAACGCTTTATTAGTTGAATAGGTAAAAGTACCATTAGCCGCGATTTCTAACACCGCTCCAGAGGATAAATAAATTTGGTTTCCTAGCGTAGCCAAATCATCATCGTAGTCACTGAGTAATTGACCATTGATTCTAATTAAGGATAACAAGTCGCTATCCGCATCAAAATCAGCAGCACCATTGGTTTGGTCAGTCAAAAAGTTGCCAGTAACGAACGAGTCTTCATCGAGCCGATAAAAATCATCAGTCGCAACAGGGGCAGTTTGGGTAGTGATCGTGAGTACGGTATCGGCCCCTACATGAGATAAACTGATATCTTTACCAGCGTAATCACCCTTAAAGGTAAATGTTGCATCAATCTCACCATCTAGGTCTTCATCGATATTGACGATCAATGAACCTTCGATATTGAAAAAGTTTTTTAAGTCAAGGGTCTTCCCAAGTATCGTAACGGTATTGCCATTATCAGAACTAAAATTGTATATGACCGTATCTTTTATATTCTCTAATGTACCTTTGACGTTATTAATTGCTCCGCTTACACCTGTCACAACACTACCACTTGTGTCTATAGAATGCTCCCAAGCATCGTCAACTTTCTCAGCTATAATGCCGCCCCAGATGGTTCCACTATCATATAGGATAGTTTCAATTTTTCCTTCTCCAACACCATAGTGATTATGTACTCGGATACTCCCAGCTCCGTTATTAATCTCAAGCTCGAGCCTTCCACTTGAAGGAGATTCTGGAATAAACTTCGCATCTGTAATATAACCATCGATAATTAGAGTATCTTGGCCTCCCTGATCCAAAATGCCGAGTCTATTCTCATTTCCAACGTAGGCATAATATGTATCATTGCCCTCCCCTCCGAGCAGAGCGTTATCGCCAAACCATCCGTTCAGCGTATCATCGCCGTCTGTGCCCACAAGAACATCATTACCGTCTCCCGTCTCAATCCAAGCTCCCTGTCCTGCACCAATAACGACGACGTTCTCAGAGTCGCCTTTAGTATCCCAACTCGCCGAGTCGGCCAGGCTTATACCCACTCGGTCCGACTCACTAATTAAGCTCTCAAATTGATCTGGAATGTTATCTAAACCGGGCATCCACCCAAAAACCGGGAGCACTGCCTGCTGGAGTTCCGCAATCCCGTAGAACTCGCCACCAAGCGATGAAACGTCTAATGTCAACCACTTGGGATTCGAAACGTAATCAATCCCGATTATAGTCTGATCGTACTCCACACTCTGTAAAACTGAACGTGCTGCAACTTCAATAGCGAAATGCGAAACAGCCGATATAATTTCATCGGAGTCTATCCGGGTAAAATCTGGAGCAGAGTAGCCAGAGCCTAAGAAACCAGTTTTAAGAAGAGAAATATAATTCTCAGCATCATACAATAACCCTGTTAAAACATCAGGCCGGGCATCAAGGCGAGACAATGTGATGTCAGAGAGCAGCTCCCTCTCTGTATAGTTAGGTAGATTTTCAGCAACTCCAATCGAGTCGGCCAGGTCTTTATCTAATAAACCCTCCAGAAATCCTGGCAGGTTTTTATAGGCTGAATAATTAAGCATCTTGTCAGCATAAGCTATCGTATAGTGTAATTGCATCCTATGGAGATTCACGGCTTTCTTAAAATCAGGATCTGCCGTCGCGCCCAACACTAATCCAGGTTCTAGATCAACTAGTTCAGTACCATAAGTAGACGCCTGAAGCCAACTCTCTAGCAGCGCATCCACTTGTTCTTTGCGTCCAAAAGGGTTTACCTCCGATAGTATCAAACCGATTTTATCCACTAAATCTATGAATAACGCATTAGATGGATCACCCAATTTACTAATTTCACCCAACACCTCCCCATTCACCCTCAACGAGGTGACATTTGGTAGATTTGAAGAGAAGGTTTGATTATAAAATGAGAACTGGTCAAGTTCGTTATTTGGGAAGAGATCGCTTATCAAGCTATTCAGGCCAGGAGCAAAAACCATAGCCTGATTTCCTGTTGATCCGCCTAAAAAACTAGCAACAATTGCTCCAAGCGAATGGCCAGTGAAGGTTATGTCGTTAATATCAATTCCGTCACGGACCAATCTGTCAACAAAATGGAATGCTTCTAAGACGTATGACCTAGTAACAAGCTCTTCCTCTGCGACACCAAGTCCATCAAAAGCAGCAAGAAGCACTGGGTCTTCACCATTTTCCGCTATTCCCAGTCCTAATGGGAAAGAGGTATTGAGGAGTTCCAATGGAATAGTGATAGTATTGAAGAGTATTCCCTTCGTTTCGTCTGTACCCCTAAATGAAACAACGACTTTGTCTGTCCCGACTTCACGATAGGCGGTAGCCTGCATCGTCGATACTACAGAATTCAAATATACTGGCACTGAGCCATTAAAGGGGTCATGAAGCTTATCATTACCATCATATGTCGACAGAATAGCCCGCCATTGATCAGGCACATAGGTGTTTCTGCTTATAGCATCACTACCAGTTCCATTATAGGAATCAATAGCGAAATGGGCCATTAGCAAAATGTCTTGCCAAGACTCATAACTGTTTCCGCTGAAATTAAAGTTCGGGGCTTGCGGTTCAGTACTGCTCTCTAAATACGCGACCACCGCATCACTAAAATTGCCACTGGAGTCCTGAACAGCAAAGCCAATGTTGTCAAATTCTCCTTCTGCACCGGAAACAAAGGCCCAGTTATCAATGTCGGAAATGGAGATGCCTGGAATCGTAGTTCCCTCGGGCGTCGTAACTACCTCACCTTTGTAGGTGAGATATCCGCCGCCAACGCTTTGGTCAACCAACGAAAATTCAAGGACATCGGCAACCCCGTCCGGATCATTCCAGCTAAATAACGAGCTTAACGCCGTACTCGTGTCCGGGAGTACAGTGATGGAATACGCCATCGCAGTGGGTACACCTGTATTGACCAACGTCAGCAGGGTGCCACCGTACGACGATACACCAAACTGGAAGTCGGAAGACGTATAGCTCCCAACCAACGTAAAAGTACTGTCTGCGATCCCATCCAGATCCGTGTCGATCTGGACGACCGTATCGCCGGACAGCGCAGAGAACTGGAAATTCGCTGCGTCTAGCACACTGTCCGTAATCCAAACGGAATCCGGTGCCGACAGGTCTTCAATTACGTCGCCGTTGAGATTGACCAGGCTGCCCTGGAATGTATCGGCGCCAAATCCACCATTCAGGGTGTCGTTGCCCTCCATCCCCTGTAGAATGTCATTTCCATCGAGGCCGTAGATCCGATCATCAAAGGCTGTGCCAATGAGTTTGGAAGGGTTTCCTGGTGCACCGTCATCGTCCAATGGAGTTCCGGTGATCACTAGACCGGAAATCGATGAATCCAGACGCATGGTTACGTCAGAAAAGACGATGCGTTCGATGTTGATCAAGTGGTCAACGCCGTCAGGATTCCCAAGACGGTTGTCATAAACGGTTATACCGCTGCCGTCGAGTACTACCGAGTATTTGTCACGATTACCGGTGAACTGAACAACATCACCCTGGCTACCCGATGCGCTGTCGTCTGAACCACCGTCGATCGTGTCGTTGCCGGCTCCGCCCCTGAACAAGTCGTCCCCGTCGCCACCGTCCAGGACATCATCGCCCTGCCCGCCATCCAGGACATCACTATCGGCGCCGCCAACAAGCGTATCGTTTCCATTACCACCGAAAAGCTGATCTTCGCCGACATCCCCTTCCAGGTAATCGTCACCTCCACCACCGGCCAGCGTGTCATTGCCGGCACCGCCAAGCATCGAATCCGAACCACTGTCGGAGTCGTTGTCGGCATAGATGTAGTCGTCGCCATCACCACCATCGAAGAGCAAATTGGCGGATGGCCCGAAAGAACTGGCGACGTAGATGGTATCGTTGCCTTCCTCACCGGCAACCAGATCATCGGTAGCACCGGCAACCCAGTGATAAGTTATCGTATCGTCGCCACCGCCACCTGAGATACTGCCGCTCGCATCAATGGTATCGTTGCCCTCTCCAGCATCGATCGTGTTGGCGCCGTCGGTATCGATAATTCGGTCAGCGCCCGCGCCACTGGAAATCACATCGTTCCCGTTACCGCCGAGAATGACATCGTCACCCGTTCCGCTGGTGACCGTATCATTACCGTCTCCAGCCTCGACTCTGTTATTGCCGTTTCCTGCATCGACAAAGTCATCGCCAAACCGCGCCCGAATGTAGTCACCATTTTCAGTGCCGACAATAGTGTCGCCAACGTCCGAGCCAACGATGTACAGACCTGCTTCCAGCGTGGACGCCGAATAGTCACCATCAGAAAAGCGGAAGATTTCGATGTTCCTGACGATGTCTTGTTCGGTTCCGTCTAATGTGGTAACACGAATAAGTGAGGCGTCCGTTGCGTCGGTAGTTACCACGTAATCGGCGCGGGGACCATCGAAAACTGCAATGTCACCAACTCCACCAACCCCAAGCAGATCGCTGCCGCCATCAAGCCTGTCACTACCCGATGAGCCAGAGAGTATGTCATCACCATCGCCCCCCGACAGTTCATCGTTCCCGAATTCCCCAAAGAGGCGGTCGTTGCCTTCGCCGCCGGAAAGGTGGTCGTCCTGATTCCCGCCGAAAAGAAAATCGTCACCGGTTCCGCCAAGCAGGGTGTCCCTACCTTCATCACCTCGAAGGGTATCGTTACCGTCACCTCCGTCGAGCAAATCCAGACCTTGCAGGCCGATGAGCACATCATTGCCGGCCAGCCCGTATATTTGATCGTTCAGGATTGAACCGATAAGAGCACCCGGGTTGCCCAAGCTGTCATTGTCATCACCGGGCGTACCGGTAATCACTAGCCCTACGAAATCTGTGGCTACATCCGCATCGCCATCGGAAAACCTGATGGTCTCTACGTTAGTAACCCTATCGGTGCCATCAGGAGAATTGAGACGAATGTCGTATATCGTCAAGCCAACCGCATCTCCAACCACCGAATAGTTCGCCCGGGCTCCACTGAAGACGGCAATATCGCCCAGGGTTCCAGAGGCGCTGTTATCA
>NZ_JANIBK010000084.1 GCF_024505165.1 Methylomonas rivi | reverse complement strand
GGGTTTTGCACAACGGCATCGGCAGCAACGATGTTTCCGCGATCAGCCCCGATCACGCCACCAGCGTCGAACCGCTGCTGGCCGAGCGTATCGAAGTGCTGCGCGGCCCCGCCACCCTGCTGTACGGCAGCGGCGCCATAGGCGGCGTGGTCAATGTCATCGATAACCGCATACCAAGCGGCAGTTTCGACAAACTGATCGGGGCGGCGCTGGAACAACGCTTCGACTCGACCTCCGACGAAACCAGCACCACGATGAAAGTCGAAGGCAGTAAAGACCGTCTCGCTTACCATTTCGACGGCTTTTACCGGCACCGCAATAATTTGGACATCGGCGGCCAAGGCATAGACACAGCCAAAGTAGCGATCACCGACCCTTCGTTGGAGGTTGTCGACAATCCGCGCGGTTTTTTAAACAACAGCGGCGCGGAAGCGATCAGCGGCTCGGCGGGGTTATCGTGGATAGGCGACGACGGTTTTGCCGGCGTGTCGATCAATAACCTGAACAACAATTACGGCATCGCCCCGGACGGTACCGGCGAGGAAAACGTGCGCATCGCCATGCGCCAAAACAAATACGATTTTAAAAGCGAGCTGAACGATCCGTTTAAATTCGCCAAAAGCATCAAGACCCGGCTGGGATATACCGACTATGAGCACACCGAAGTAGTCAACGGCGAACCCGGTGCTTTTTTCACCAATCAATCCTACGAAGGCCGCATCGAACTGAACCATCAAGATATCGGCCCGCTACGCGGCGCGGTGGGGTTTCAAGCCCAAGCCAGCGATTTCAACGCAATCGAAAAACTCACCGGCGACAGCATAGTACCGCGTTCGGACATTACCAGCTTCGGCGTCTTCGGCGTCGAATCCTTCGACTCCGGCCCGGTCACCTACCAATTAGGAACCCGCGTGGAGCAAACCGACATCCGTCCGGACGGTATGCAGGGTTTCAGTTATACGCCGGTCAGCGCATCGGTCTCGGCCTTGTGGAAACTCGATGACCGCAATAACCTGAATCTGGCGGTCACCCGCTCTTCGCGGGCACCCAACGTCCAGGAATTGCTGTCGGACGGTTATCACGACGCCACCCGCAGTTTCGAACGCGGCAGTCAGAGCCTGAAAGAGGAAACCTCTTATAACCTGGACTTGGGTTACCGCTTCAAAACCGACTGGCTGCGCGCGGAATTCGATCTGTTCCACAACTGGGCCAGCGATTATATCTACCAGCGCCGTACCGGCGAATTCGTTGACGAAGACGGCAACGCCTGTACCGAAGACTGTAAACCGGTGGTGCTCAGTAGCCAGCAAGACGCCATCTTCAAGGGCTACGAAGCCAAATTGATTATGCCCATGATGGAAAACCACTACGGCTTGCTGGAACTGACCTTGTTCAGCGACTACACGCGCGGCCAATTCGTCAACGGCGGCGATGTGCCGCGCATGCCGCCCCTGCGCTACGGTCTGCAACTGGATTACAACCAGGATAAACTGTCCAGCTACCTGCGCTTGACGCGCGCCGACGACCAACCGCATGCGGGAGATTTCGAAACCTCGACCGCCGGCTACTTTTTGCTGAACGCCGGTATCAATTACCAGTTAAAGGCTTATCGAGACAGCAAACTGACGGTTTTCGCCAAAGGCAACAATCTGTTAAACGAAAATATCCGCAACGCAACCTCGTACCTACGCAACTTCGCGCCCGAGGCGGGTCGCGGCGCCGAAGTAGGGTTTAGGCTGAGTTATTGATCGAACCCCACTCCGGACCAGCGGCGCCCTCGCGAACAAAAAGCCGCGCGCCCTCCGAAATGGGCCTTAAAGCGCGAAAGCCGAGATCGCGGCCAACATATCCCCTCGGAAGCTGTCGTAAAAACCAAAATGTAGATTGGGTTAGCGTAGCGTAACCCAACAAAATCAAAACGTTGGACTTTATTGCATTCAGCCCGACCTACCTTTTACGACAACCTCCCTCGGGGGGTTAGGGCCGGATTGCCGGGCTAACGGCAGTCCTTAATCCGGTGAGATAGCCCGTTTCCCAGTACAATAGCCGCTTGAGCGGCGCAAAAAACATCAATTCTCCCAATCGGGTAAAATCTCCGCGATTTAAACTCGACTCCCCTACCATGCCTCATTCAGCCTATTTCAATCAAGAATGCCGCCACTGCCCACGACTGGCTGCGTTTCTCGACGACGTCAAACAAAAGCACCCCAGCTATCACGCCCGGCCGGTGGCGCCCTTCGGCGACCCGCATGCGCGTTTGCTAATCGTCGGCCTGGCGCCCGGCATGCACGGCGCCAATGCCAGCGGCCGGCCGTTTACCGGCGATTACGCCGGCTTGTTGCTGTATCGGGCCTTGTACGATTTCGGTTTCAGCAATCAGTTGGAATCGACCGATTTGAACGACGGCTTGCAACTCGGCAACTGCCGCATCACCAACGCGGTGAAATGCCTGCCGCCGCAAAACAAGCCCACCGGCGACGAAATCAAACAATGCAATTCTTATCTGGCGGCGGAACTTAAAACGCTGCCGGCACATTCGGTGATTCTGGTTTTGGGCAATATTGCCCATCAGGCGGTGCTGCGCGCTTATGGCTTGAAAGCCACGGCCGCCAAATTCGGCCACCACAAACTATTCGATTTGCCGGACGGCCATAAATTGGTCAGCTCCTACCATTGCAGCCGCTACAACGTGCAAACCAAGCGTTTAAACATGCAGATGTTGGCGGCGGTGTTTGCCGACATCCGGAAATTGCTGGACGCATAGCCGTGAACGACGCGCTAGCGGCAGCCGATTTTGACGTCAAAGCTTTTTTAAAGACGCTGACACAGCGTCCCGGCATTTATAAAATGCTGGACGCTCAAGGCGAAATCATTTACATCGGCAAGGCCAAAAACCTGAAAAACCGGGTATCGAGTTATTTCAGAAGCAACGCCGTGTCGCCGAAACAGTCGGCCATGGTGGCCAAAGTGTGCAGTATCGAAGTCACCGTCACTCACACCGAAGGCGAAGCCTTATTATTGGAAAGCCAGCTGATCAAACGCCATAAGCCGCGTTACAACATCAGCTTGCGGGACGATAAGTCCTATCCTTATGTCTTCATTTCCACCGGCCACGATTTCCCGCAACTGTCGTATCACCGTGGCGCCAAAAAGCGCAAAGGCCGTTATTTCGGCCCTTATCCCAGCGCCAGCGCGGTCAAGGAAACCTTAAAACTGCTGCAAAAAATCTTTCCGGTGCGCCAGTGCGAGGATTCGTATTACAACGCCCGCTCCCGCCCCTGCCTGCAGCATCAAATCGAACGCTGCAGCGCGCCCTGCGTGGGCTTGATCGGCAAACAGGATTACCAAAACGATGTCGACAGCACGATTTTGTTTCTGGAAGGCCAAGGCGGACAATTGATTGATCGCTTGGTGCAAAAAATGGAAACCGCCGCCTCCGCTCTGGAGTTCGAACAGGCCGCCGCTTACCGGGACCAGATTCAACGTTTAAGGGCGGTATTGGAAAAACACGCGGTCGAAGGCGAAAAAGGCGACGTCGATATCATTGCTTGCGCGGCCAAGGCGGACTTGGCGTGCGTGCAAGTGTTTTTTATCCGTAACGGCCAGAATTTGGGCAACCGGCAGTTTTTCCCGAAAATCGCCGACGAGAACGATCCCGGACCGATCTTGCAGGCCTTCATCAGCCAGTATTATCTGGATAAATCCGTTCCGCACGAACTGATCATCAGCCACCCGCTGCCGGAAACGGCCTTGTTGACCGAGGTATTGGCCGGACAAGCCAAGCATAACGTGGCGATTAGCCACAATGTACGCGGCGAGCGGCATAAATGGCTGCAAATGGCCGTCACCAACGCCGATAGCGCCTTGCTGGCCAAACTGGCCGACAAGCAAGGTTTGTACGCGCGCTTTCTCAGTTTGCAACAGGAATTCCACTGCGCCGAAGTGCCGAAACGGCTGGAATGCTTCGACATCAGCCATACCCAGGGCGAACAAACGGTGGCTTCCTGCGTGGTATTCGACCGCGAAGGCCCGGTCAAGTCGGACTATCGGCGTTTCAATATCGAAGGCGTGACGGGCGGCGACGACTACGCGGCGATTCACCAGGCGGTATTCCGCCGCTTCAAACGCCAAAAACAAGGCGAGCACCCGGCACCGGACATTTTGCTGATAGACGGCGGCAAAGGACAAGTCTCGGCGGCGCAAAAGGCATTGGCGGAATTGGAGATAAACAATGTTATGATAGTCGGCGTTTCCAAAGGACCGGATCGCAAGGCGGGCATGGAAAAAATCATTTTGCCGAATCAGGATCAGCCCTTGGACGTCTCTCCCGGCGCCAGCGCGCTGCTGTTGATTCAGCATATTCGTGACGAAGCGCACCGGTTCGCAATTACCGGCCACCGGCAACGCCGCGGCAAAGCCAAACAGCAATCCGCGCTGGAGGAGATAGCCGGATTGGGGCCGAAAAGACGGCAGATTTTATTGAAGCAGTTCGGCGGCTTACAGGGGGTTTCCAGTGCGGGTGTCGATGCCTTGGCCAGCATCGAAGGCATTAGCCGGCAATTGGCGCAACGAATTTACGATACTTTCCACTTTCAAGATGGCAGTTAAATTTAATTTACCCACATATCTGACATTGTTACGCATAGCCATGATTCCTTTATTGGCCATTGTGTTTTATTTGCCGTGGGAATACAGCCGCCTTATCAGTACCGGCATTTTTTTATTCGCGGGTTTTACCGATTGGCTGGACGGTTATCTGGCCCGAAAACTGAATCTGGAAACCGCATTCGGCGCCTTTTTGGATCCGGTTGCCGACAAGCTGATGGTGGCTTTTGTGCTGGTATTGGTGGTGCAGGCCGAAGCGAATCCTTATTTGGCGATTCCGGCGGCCGTTATTATCGGCCGGGAAATCACCATTGCATCCTTACGCGAGTGGATGGCCGAAATCGGCCAGCGCGCCAAGGTCAAAGTCTCCCAATTAGGGAAGTGGAAAACCACCGCGCAAATGGCGGCCATCAGTTTACTGCTCTACCGCGACGATTTACTCGGCCTGCCCATCAATAACATGGGTTATTGGCTGTTATACTTGTCCGCGGTTTTAACGTTATGGTCCATGGTCAATTATTTAATTGCCGCTTTTGATACCATTACAGAATAATAATAATTGCAGCCCAATACTGCACACATCAGAGAGTTAAACAGCAGGTAAAGCTGTAAATAAAAGCATGGAACAAGAAATAAAAATAGAATCCGAAATCGAAACCGCCCCCAGTAAAACCGTAAGCCAAGACGAAGTTTTACAGGCCGCCTTAAAACTTTTCGCCCAAAAAGGTTACTTCAATACCTCGCTAACGGACATCAAAGACGCGGCCGGCTTAAAAACCGCGAACGGCGTGTATCAGTTCTTTAAGACCAAGCAGGCCATCGCCGAAACCTTGCGAGACAACATCCTGGACAGCTTCAGCATTTCCATAGACGATATCCGCCGCAGAAACCGCAAAGCCTCCGAGCAATTACGCGAAATTGTCGATCTGTTGTTTAAATTAACCGACGACGCGCCCGAAATCGTGCAATTTTTATTGTTTATAAATACCGAGAATTTTCTGCCTGACTCCGTACCGTTAATGGACAGCGCGGCATTCAATAAAATCAAGCGCATTATTCAAAACGGCATTAAAGAAGGCGAAATCCGATCCATCGACTATCTTTTGGCTTATTGCTATTTTTTTGGCATTATCAATCAAACCTTGCTGATGGTTTTGAACGGTGCGCTGCCAAAATCGGCCGACAGCTATCAATCGCAAGCTTGGCTGGCGGCGTGGGGTTGTATAGCTAAAAAATAATTTCTATCCTTTTACACACGGACAAAACAGGAGTGGCGGAACTATGCTAAGTAACATCAAAATCGGCATGATAGGTTTGGGCTATGTAGGCCTGCCCCTGGCGGTGGAGTTTGGGCAAAAATACCCAACCGTGGGTTTTGATATTAATCAGCACCGGATAGCCGAACTGCAAGCCGGCAACGACCGCACCCTGGAGGTCAGCTCCGCGGAACTGGCCGAAGCGACCCACCTGACCTACAGCAGTCATCTGCAAGACTTGGCCGATTGCAATATTCATATCGTCACGGTGCCGACCCCCATCAACGAGCACAAACAGCCGGACTTGACCCCGCTGCAAAAAGCCAGCGAGCTGTTGGGTAAAGTGATAAAAGCCGGCGATATTGTGATTTACGAATCCACCGTCTATCCGGGCGCCACGGAAGAGGTGTGCGTGCCTATCCTGGAAAAAGTCTCCGGCCTGCAATTCAACCGGGATTTTTATGTCGGCTATAGCCCGGAACGCATCAATCCCGGCGATAAACAACATCGGGTGACCAATATTTTAAAAGTCACCTCCGGCTCAACGCCGGAAATCGCCGAAAAGGTCGACCAACTCTATAAAAGTATCATCACCGCCGGTACGCACAAGGCCAGCAGCATCAAAGTAGCCGAAGCGGCTAAAGTCATCGAAAACACCCAACGCGACGTCAACATTGCCTTGATCAACGAATTGGCATTGATCTTCAACAAACTCGGTATCGACACCGAGGAAGTGTTGCTGGCCGCCGGCACCAAATGGAACTTCCTGCCGTTCCGTCCCGGCTTGGTCGGCGGCCACTGCATCGGCGTCGACCCTTATTACCTGACCCACAAGGCGCAAGCCATCGGTTACAATCCGGAAGTGATTCTATCCGGCCGCCGCATCAACGACAGCATGGGCGCTTATGTGGTTTCGCAACTGATCAAGCTGATGCTGAAAAAGCGTATTCAGGTACAAGACGCCAAGGTCTTGATCATGGGCCTGACATTCAAGGAAAACTGCCCTGACATCCGCAACACACGGGTGGTGGATATCGTGGCGGAACTGAAAACCTATGGTGTTGCCGTCGATGTTTACGACCCCTGGGTCGATGGCGACGAAACTTTCGAAGAATACGGCATACGCCCGATCGCCCAACCGGGCCGAGGCAAATACGATGCCATGGTCTTGGCGGTCGCCCACGAAGAATTCAAGGAAATGCCGATCGGCGATATCCGGGCGCTGGGCAAGGCACAATCCATTATTTACGATTTGAAATACCTATTCCCGGCCGAACTGACCGATGCGAGACTGTAAACGATGAAAATCATGGTCACCGGCACCGCCGGTTTCATTGGCAATCATCTGGCTTTACGCCTGTTGGAGCGCGGCGATGAAGTCATCGGTATCGATAATCTCAACGACTATTATGACGTCAACCTGAAGATAGACCGCTTGGCTCGCATAAAAGACCATGCCGCGTTTACCGATGTGCGGTTGGATATCGCGGACCGGGCAGGCATGGAGGCAATGTTTAAAAAACACCAGCCGCAAAAAGTCGTCAATCTGGCCGCCCAGGCCGGCGTGCGCTATTCCTTGGAAAACCCGCATGCCTACATAGACAGCAACATCGTCGGCTTTATCAATATCCTGGAAGGCTGCCGGCATAACCGCGTCGAACATTTGGTTTATGCCTCCAGCAGTTCCGTATATGGCGCCAATGAATCGATGCCGTTTTCGGTGCACGACAATGTCGATCACCCGCTAAGCCTTTACGCCGCCTCGAAAAAAGCCAACGAGCTGATGGCGCATACTTACAGCAATTTGTACCGACTGCCCACCACCGGCCTCCGCTTTTTCACCGTATACGGCCCGTGGGGCAGGCCCGATATGGCGCTATTCCTGTTTACCAAGGCGATTTTGGCGGGCAAACCGATCGATGTGTTCAATTTCGGCAAACACCGGCGCGATTTTACTTATATCGACGACATCGTCGAAGGCGTGATCAGAACCCTGGACCATACCGCCCAGCCCAATCCGGACTGGAGCGGCGTAAAACCGGACCCCGGCACCAGTAAAGCGCCGTGGCGGGTCTACAATATCGGCAATCAGAACCCGGTGGAGTTGCTGGCTTATATCGAAACCCTGGAACGCTTCTTGGGTAAAACGGCGGAAAAGAATCTGCTGCCGTTACAACCCGGCGACGTGCCGGATACCTATGCGGATGTGGAGGCCTTGGTAACGGATGTCGGATACAAGCCCGGCACCACGATAGAACAAGGCATAGAACGTTTCGTGACTTGGTATCGAGAATACTACCGGCAATAATCGTCATCGTACCGTTAGATTATAGACCTGTTCTTGCATGCGGCTCAAACCCCGCTCGCGGAAATGCGGTTCGTCATCCAAGACTTCTTTAGCGCTTAGCAACTCGACCTCGCACCAGCCGCCGTAAAGCGCCCGCACTTCGGCGCTTGGCACGCAAAAGGGCGGCCCTTGCATTTCGTGTTGAGGATAATCGAAAGCAACCAACAAAATCCGGGTACCCGGTTTAAGCAATTGCCGCATGCGCACCGCATATTCGGCACGCATCAAGGGCGGCAATGCCACTAGCGATGCGCGGTCCCAAACCGCAGCTATGTCGCCAAGATCGTTGGCGCCAAGCTGAAAAAAATCGCCGCAGCATAGACTCAGGCCGTCCAGCTGGTGAACCGTGAAATGCCGTTTCCGGCATTCGCGCGCCGACAGGCCGTTTTCAGCGAAAAACGCCTGTACCGCCACCGGGCTCAGTTCGACGCCTTTCACCTGATAGCCTTGGGCCATCAACCATAACATGTCTCGGCTTTTGCCGCACAATGGCACAAACACCGTCTCGCCTTTACTAATCTGTAACGCCGGCCAATGCTGTTGCAAATGCTCATTAAACGCCGCAACGTGAAAACCGATTTGATTTTGCTGCCAACGTTCATGCCAAAATGTCTGATCCATACCGGTCCCGTTATTTTTCAACGTATAAGGCGTTAAAAACTAAGTTAAATTCCTGACGCACTGCCTTGCAAACACCCGAATCGATAATCCCAGATTTTGGTATTTATCGAACAACTGATCCAGGTCCAACGGATTCAAAAACACATAGACACCGCAACCAGTCATGGCCACGAACTCCCGACTCAGGGTCTCTATAAACGCGAAACGTTCTACATACATTTCATTGATTTCATTTGAAGTTTCCATGGCATTCACCTTTATAAAACGGGTTGATCACACTAAGCAAGCAGCATAAGCAAAGCCATTTTTTTTAATTTTTTTGAAATCAATCACATAAAAATCATGCTTGTCAAAAGCGCTTTTAAAAATCCGGATATGAGCGCCAAGCGTGTCAGACATGACAGAAAAGATGACAAAACTGTCAAAAATCCACTTCGATTCGGTTATTTTTTGTTCTTATTGACCCAAACCGAATCCAAATTTAAGGTTTTTTTCACGCGGGCCGCGTAGGCCGCCGCTTCATACTCGCTTTTAAAACCGTCGACACTCAAACGGTACCAGGTTTCACCCTTGGACTCGGTTTTAGCTACTTTGGCCGGCACGCCTTTCCCCGCAAATTCTTCCGCTTTCCGCTGGGCATACCAATCCTGTTTAAATGCCACCAGATTGACTACCCAGTTGTCCTCCACAACGGGCGGTTTCTTGGCCACGGGTTTTGCCGCGGGTACTGTCGTCGCCTTGCTTTTTTCCAATGCCGCGACCTTGCTCTGCAGCGCTTCGATTGCGGCCCCCATTTGCATATCTTGATTATTCAAGTCCGCGAGCTGTTTGCCCAACTCGCCGGCGGGTTTGCCGGCGCCGGCCTGCCCTTGCATGGATTTGGTCAGTTCGGCGATCTGTTCGCTGACCACGCTATTGGCGCGGGACAATTCATCCAGCTGTTTGCGCAACATTTCTTTCTCGGCGGCATCCGCGGTGGGGGCCTCATTGATTTGAGTCTGCATTTTCCCTACATACTCAATAAGTTGAGCAACCTGGGATTTAGCGACATAACCCTGATACCCCAAACCGCCGCCCACAAGCAGAGCCGCCACGGCCATGCCATTGGCCACATAGGCCGATACCGGTTTTTTATTAGTTAAGGTTTCGATATTCCGCTTGGCCTTTTTTTGCTCGTTCTGCAAGGTATCGATCGTATCGGCAAGGGCTGTCAACTCGTCCTTACCGCTCTTAAGCTGCACTTCATGCTTAACATGCGCCTGCTGTTTGACCAAGTCACCGATTTGTTTGCTTAAGCCGGCGATCAAAGCGGCATAATCCACTTCCGGCTTACTGTCCTTGGGCGCGGGTTGCGGCTCATCATCACTAACGTCCAACGCTCCATTTTCAGCGATCACCGCAGCTTCTTCGGTTTCCGCGCCGCTATCGATTACCTCAGCCTCTTCAGCCGGAATAAGTTCTTCGGTTACCGGATCATTTTCAGGCTCTACAACCGGCACATCCTCGGGAATGACCGGCTCGGGCTCCGACAGCCTCTCACCGGCACTTTCCGGCCTGTCATCATCCTCGCCAAACTCGTCATCCACGGAAATATCAAAATCGGCCAATAAAAAATCGGCATTACCGGATTGATTTTGGACCGGCTCCTCCGAGAACTCATCAATTTCCGTCATCTTCTCCAACACATCGTTACCGGCATCCGCCTCCACCATTATTTCCGCCAGGGCCGGCTCCTCGTCCGGGAAGGTTTCGATCGCCTCCACGCCCCCCAAGCCGGCGCCGCCGTCCGTATTCAAAGCGTTGAGCGGCTCCGGTTCGGCCTCCTTGGTTTGTTTGGGATTAATTTGGATATCCGCGATTAAATCGTCGAAATCGTCGCCAAACTCGTCGAAATCGGGCACCACTTTACCGTCCTGGTTGACTTCGCTATCTATAAGCCGATCGATGTCGTTGAATTGCGACGCTGCATTTTCTTCGGGCAATTCCGCTTCGAAGGCATCCCCCATCAGGAGTCTGTCTATCGCGTCATCGTCATCAATCAAGCCCACATCCTGCCCGGTCGCGCCATCGAGTTCCAGCATCGAATCCAAATCGTCCGCAAAACTATCTTGCGGCTTTGAGTTTTTGTCGTTTTTAGCTTGAGCCATGACTAACCTCGCGATTGTTCGAATGAGTATGGAAAACCGAAATGGCCTATCATTTTTGGGCTGTCAGCAACGCATTGACATCGTGGCGGGATTTGAACTGGATCCGTTCGAAACCCGCTTCTATCATCTGCTGTAAGGCTATCGATTCGCGCATGATGTGATTTTCCGATTCGTCGTTAAAAAGATGAATAATCCACTGTTCCAATAAATCCAGGCGATTGATTTCCTTTAACGCCTTGAAATAACCCGCCACTTCTTTTTGCGTATTTCGCGTGTGAACGCCGACTTCATCCAACGCATACCGGTCGCCGTTGATAAACTGTCCGCCCGTTTTCAATACCCGGAAAATTTCTTGTATGACTTGCCGGCGATAGCCGGCTTCGAAGTTATGTAAGGTATAAGCCGATGCCACAATATCGACGCTACCGCTCTCCAATTGCGTAAGCGCGCTTAAGGCATCGTCGCCCGAAAACCCCAATCGGCCGTTATCCGCCCAACGTTGCAAACTTTGCTTGGCTTGATTTTGCATGGCCGGCTCGTTGTCCACGCTTAACACGGATGACCGTTCATCAGCGGATAAAATCGCTAAAGTCGTTATACCGGTACCGCCGCCCAGTTCAACTATCGCTTGCGGTTCGGATTTGGACTTGCAATATTCGCCCACTTCAAAACCGACCAGCCGGCTCATTTCCGTAGCGAAAGGGCATATCAATTTCAACAGCTGATATTCCTGGCCTATTACGCCGGAAAACATCGCATCAAAAGTATTAGCGGCCATCATGATTGGGATTTTAATTTTTGTTTTGCGTCATAAGCCGCCAGCTGTTCAGCCGTGGCCTCGGTTTGAAAGCGGTCTTTCCATTCGCTATACGGCATGCCATACACAATCTCCCGGGCTTGCTCGTAATCGATATCCATACCTCGTTCGACGGCCGCCGCCGTATACCATTTAGCCAAACAGTTGCGGCAAAAATCCGCCAGTATCATCAATTCGATGTTCTGCACCTCGGTATGTTGCTGTAAATGCGCCAGTAATTGCCGGAATGCCGCCGCCTCCAATTCAACCGTTTTTTCTTGCATAACTATCCTCCTAAATCTTGCATTTTATCAGTAAAGCAGTTCGGCTCATGTACATTTGCAGACAAAGATTCTACAATTGTCGATTAATTCAGCTGTATATGCCATTACCGTGTGAACACTATCCACAGCTCATCCTTAGCGGCTTATCCCGCCGGTTATGTGAAACCGGAGCAGGATCGTTTTACCCAAAAGCCGGCCGGAGTCCAGGCCAAGGACAAACAAACAACCGATTTTCCAAGACGGCCGGAAGCGCCGGCCTCCACTCCCGAACAAGTGGAAACGGCTTTGGCCAAATCGGGTTTTAACCAGCGGATAAGCCTATTCCAAGCCGGCGACACACGCTCTAACAAAGCTATACAGGCATACAACCAAACGCGCGAACAAGCCGACCAGCAGCGGCTTGAAAATCTAATAACCGGCGTAGATTATTACGCTTAATCTTCCATCCATTCTTAGCCATCAGCCTTAAATGAAGCCATTTTTAGAATTTTTCCCGATTATCATGTTTTTCATTGCCTACAAACTTTACGACATCTACATAGCCACCGCGGTTGTGATCGCCGCCACGGTTGTTCAAGTGGCCGCTTATTGGCTGATGTATCGCAAAGTGGAAACCATGCAGTGGATAACATTGGGACTGATTCTGGTCATGGGCGGCGCGACGCTGTATCTGCAAGACGACCAATTCATCAAATGGAAACTGAGCATCATCGAATGGTTATTCGGCTGCGCGTTCCTGGCCAGCCAGTTCATCGGCCGCAAAACCTTTATCGAACGCATGATGGGCGCAAACCTGGAATTACCCGCCCACATCTGGAAACGTCTAAATCTGAGCTGGGCTCTATTTTTCATAGGTATCGGCTTCTTAAACCTATATGTCATGCACCATTTCAGCACCGACGATTGGGTTAACTTCAAAACCTTTGGCGTACCGGGCTTGATGGTGGTTTTTATTGTGATACAAATGGCTTTCTTATATAAATACGCCCCCGAAACCGAGGCAAAAAAATAATGCTTTACGCCATCATCAGCGAAGATGTAAACGACAGCCTGTCTAAACGGCTGAATGCGCGTCCGGCCCACTTAGCCAGGCTTCAAGCATTACAAGATCAGGGCCGCTTGATTTTGGCCGGCCCTCATCCGGCTATTGACGCGGAAAACCCCGGCGAAGCCGGTTTTAGCGGCAGCTTGGTGGTTGCCGAATTTAGCGACTTGGCCGACGCCCAACACTGGGCCGATGCCGACCCATATATCGATGCAGGCGTTTATGCCCGCGTTACCGTCAAACCTTTCAAACAAGTATTTCCGCAATGACAGCCAACACTATCAGACAAAAACTGGAAGACGCTCTTAAGCCCGAGCTAATAGAGATTGTCGACCATAGCGCCGCTCACGCCGGCCATGCCGGCAATAAGGGCGGCGGACATTACAATGTCACCATCGTTTCCGAACAATTCGAGGGCAAATCCTTGGTCCAACGTCATCAATTGATATACCAAATCATGGGCGACATGATGAAAGATGAAATCCACGCTCTCGGCATTAATGCATTAACCCCCACAGAAAATAGCAAAGGAAATTAAGCAATGAAACTGAAACTGATCCCACTGATACTGGCTAGCGCAACTCTGTTACCCGGCTGTTTTGAAGAAAAAACCAATGATGCCGCCACCACAGCCCCTGCGGTCAGCAAGGAAGACGCGGTAGCTTCAGTCAACGGCGTATATATCAGCAAAAAAACCCTGGATACCTTGGAAAAAGAAATTGCCGAGCGTAGCCAGGGCCAAACATTCCCTAAAGAACAATTACTGGAAGAGTTGGTTCAACGCGAACTATTGATCCAACAGGCCCTACAAAAACAACTGGACAAATCGCCGGAAGTCATCGAACGCATGGCGACCGTCAGAAATTCCCTGCTGTCGCAAGCGGCCTTGCAGGATTACTTGAAAGCCAACCCGGTGACCGACGAGGAAATCAAGGCCGAATACGACTCCAAAATGGCCAACATGGGCGAAGAATATAAAGCCAGCCATATTCTGGTTAAAACCGAGGATGAAGCCAAAAAAATCATCGCGGAACTGGAAAAAGGCGGCGATTTTAAAGCGCTGGCCAAAAAGCATTCCATCGACCCGATGGGCTCGGAAGGCGGCGACTTGGGCTGGTTTACCCCCGACCGCATGGTGCCGCCGTTCTCGGAAGCCGTTGTCGCTCTGGAAAACGGCAAATTCAGCAAGGAACCGGTGCAAACCCAATTCGGCTGGCACGTCATTTTGAGAGAAGAAGCCAGAGCCCTAACACCGCCGCCGTTCGACGCGGTTAAAGAACAAATCCGCCCCATGCTGCAACGCCAGAAAGCCCAGACCATGATCGAAAACCTGCGTAACAACGCTAAAGTCGAGATCCTGCTGGCGCCGGAACCGAAGCCCGCGGAGCCTCAGGCTAGCGAGGAACCAGCGGCTGCATCGGAGACGCCACAAACAGAAACCGCCCCCGATGCACAAACAGCTGCCGACGGCAGCCCTACTGCGGCGGAAACCGACTCTACCGCCCCGGCGGGAGCAGCTCCGGCAGACGAAGCTCCCCAAGCTCAACCCAAGCCGGCCGAATAAATAGGCAAAAAAAAGCAGGGTGGAAACCTACCCTGCTTTTTGATCGGAAAAGTATTTTAGATACTCTTACACAAATATCAGTGTCATGCCGGCTGCATTACATGTTGTCGGCAGGTCTTTTCATCCAGCAAGCTTTTTAGGCTCTGGCTGCATTTTCCGCAAACACCACCCGCGCCGGTACATTGCATTAACTGCCTGCGCGTACATGCGCCTTGATCGATTGCCTGAGCTACTTGGCTGTCGGTAACAGCTTTACAAACACAAACGTACATAGCGACCTCGCTAACCAATACACGGTACTAATGATAACAATTATCATTTAAAAGTAAAGCACCTGATTAACAAATTGTTCACAATTTTGAAACCAAATCGGTAAACCTTTAAAAAACCACGCAAACATTAGGAAATACGCGGGATTGCGGGATTGGCTTTCATTGCAAAAGCGCATTTGTTCATGATTAAATAGTCCGCTAAATATTTCATCATTATTTCAGAGCCCATGATGCAAGACTACCAAAGCCAAAAACCTATCGTGCTTGACATACTGGATGCCCATAGAGCCATGCCGGGCAATCTGCTTCCGATCCTCCACGGCATTCAGGATACCTTGGGCTATATTCCCTCCGCCGCCGTTGAAGACATAGCCAAAGCCCTATATCTTTCCAAGGCCGAAGTACACGGCGTCATCAGTTTTTATCATTATTTCCGCACCACCCCACCGGGTAAACATACAATTCGCATCTGCCGGGCCGAATCTTGCCAGGCCATGAACAGCAAAGCGCTGGAAAATCACGCCAAACAAACCTTGGGTATCGATTTTCACGAAACTACCGCGGATGAACATTTTTCCCTGGAGCCTGTCTATTGCCTCGGCAATTGCGCCTGCTCGCCTTCCATGACCATCGATAACGAAGTCTACGGCCGAGTCACCCCGGAAAAATTCGATCAACTTGTAGCTGCATGCAAAGGTGCTAAATAATGACCCGTTTATTCATCTCCCGCGACTCCACCGCGCTCTCCCTGGGTGCTGAACAGGTCGCCAAAGCCATACAGGAACAAACCAGCCAACAAGGACTCGATGTTCAAATAGTACGCAACGGTTCGCGCGGCCTGTTTTGGCTGGAGCCGTTAATTGAAGTTGAAACCCCTGCCGGCCGCATTGCTTACGGTCCCGTACAACCCGAAAGTGTCGCCTCATTATTAGAATGCGGCTTATTGGAAGGCAAATCGCACCCACTCTGCCTGGGCAACATCGAAGAACTACCCTACTTTAAAAGTCAAAACCGCCTGACTTTTGCCCGCGTCGGCCTGACCGACCCCGTCAATCTTAACGACTACCTTGCTCATGACGGTTATCGTGGATTGAAAAATGCTTTGAACATGTCCCAAACCGATATCGTCAAACAAGTTACCGATTCCGGTTTACGCGGCCGCGGTGGCGCGGCATTCCCGACCGGCATCAAATGGAATACCGTACTAAACGCACCGGCCGAGCAAAAATATATCGTTTGTAACGCCGATGAAGGCGACTCCGGCACCTTCTCCGATCGCATGATCATGGAAGGCGATCCGTTCGTACTGATAGAAGGCATGACTATTGCCGGCTTGGCAGTCGGTGCGACTCAGGGTTATATCTATCTGCGTATCGAATATCCGCATGCCAAAGTGGCGTTGAATCAAGCCATAGCGGCCGCTTACCAAAACGGCTACTTGGGCGAAAACATCCAAGGCAGCGGCAAAACCTTCCACCTGGAAGTGCGCAGCGGTGCCGGCGCCTATATCTGCGGCGAGGAAACATCTTTGCTGGAAAGCCTGGAAGGCAAACGCGGACTGGTGCGGTTCAAGC
This sequence comes from Methylomonas rivi, assembly GCF_024505165.1. GTDB lineage: Bacteria > Pseudomonadota > Gammaproteobacteria > Methylococcales > Methylomonadaceae > Methylomonas > Methylomonas rivi. The sequence continues at coordinate 276 of NZ_JANIBK010000084.1, read as the reverse complement.
CCCCGCTACCCGCCATCGTCGGCCTGTTCGGCAAACCGACCATCGTCAACAACGTCATTTCACTGGCCTCGATTCCGGTAATTCTGGACAAGGGCGGCGAATACTACCGCGATTACGGCATGGGCCGTTCGCGCGGCACCCTGCCCTTGCAACTGGCCGGCAACATCAAGCATCCGGGCTTGTTTGAAGTGGCTTTCGGCATGACCTTGCGCGAACTGCTGTACGACTACGGCGGCGGCTCGGCCAGCGGCCGACCCATCCGGGCGGTGCAGGTCG
>NZ_JANIBK010000083.1 GCF_024505165.1 Methylomonas rivi | reverse complement strand
GGCCATGTCGACATGGCCCCGCCGTTTTTGGGTTCAATTCAGCGCGTTAAAGCTTGAATTATGATGAGGAATGACCCGTTTCAATTGTGATTTTTAATTTCGAACCGGGTTTAACGTCGGCACGGTTTTTAGGCACGTTGTTCCATTTGCGTAAATCGGTGACATTCACTTTAAAATGCTTGGAAATTTTAGCCAAGGTGTCGCCGGGTTTGACGGTATAGTTGATTTGCTTAAAGCTGGGTGCTGTGGAAGCCACCTGAATATTGCCGCCGGTCTTTTTGATGGTCAGCTTTTGGCCGGGCTTTAAGGCCGATTTGGCGGACATTTTGTTCCAGCTCAAGATGTCGCTGGCGTCGACCGAGAAACGTTGGGAGATGCTCCACAGGGTATCGCCTTTTTTTATCGTGTATTCCTGTTTGCTCACGCTGACGCGCGGGAGTGCAACTGTTTTGGTATCCGCGGAGGCTACGGCGGGCTCGTCGTAGCCTTTGATGTTTTTATACGACATCGGAATCAACAAGGTCTTGCCTTGCGCCACGGCATTTTCATCCAGATGGTTGACCTCCTGAATTTGCGCAACCGTGGTGTGATGTTTTTGGGCGATGGATTTTAAAGACTCTTTATTGCCGACGGTGTGGTGTTCCCACTTAATGCGTTCGCTATCGGGCAGCTCGGCCAATTTTTCCTTGAAGCTATCGGCTTTTTCGACCGGAATCAACAGGCGGTGCGGGCCGTCGGGCGCCGTGCTCCAACGATTGAAGGCCGGGTTCAGTTTTAAAAAATCGTCCAGCGGCGTTTGGGCCAATTCCGCTGCTTTGCTTAAGTCGATTTGCGATTGCACGTCGATCAGTTCGAAATAAGGCTCGTTGGCGATCCGGTGCAGGTTGAGATTGTATTTTTCCGGGTTGCCGAAAATTTTGGCGATGGCCAGCAGTTTGGGTACATAAGCCGCGGTTTCGCTGTTTAAGTCCAGCGACCAATAATCGGTTGCTTCGCCGCGGCCGAGGTTTTTATCCATGGCATGGCGGATGTTGCCTTTGCCGGCGTTATAGGAAGCCAGGGCCAACAGCCAATCGTTATTGAATTCTTCGCTGAGCTGTTTCAAAAAGGTGGTGGCGGCTTGGGTCGACTCGATGACGTCGCGGCGGCCGTCGTACCAGCTATTTTGTTCCAAGCCGTACAGGCGGCCGGTGGGGGGGATGAATTGCCAGAGGCCGGAGGCTTTGGCAGGCGATTCCGCGTCGGGCCTGAAGGCGCTTTCCACGATAGGCAATAAGGCCATTTCGCCGGGGATGTTTTTAGCTTCGATTTCGTTAAGAATAAAAAACAGATAAGGTTCCGCGCGTTGCTGAACCCGGCTCAAATATTCGGGATTTTTCAGGTAGAAGTTTACTTCTCGATCGATCCTGGCATTATCTATTTCAGGCAATGCGTACAGCGATTGCATGCGGTCCCAAACCGTCGCATGTTCTTTCGAATTATCGTCTTTATTAAAGCGGTGATTGTTGTTATGGCTGCGGGTAAAAACGGAAAATTTGCTGCCGGTCGAGGGCGACAAGGGGTCTTTGTGAGCGGTTTGACTACAACCGGTTGCCAGTAAAATAGGCAGCAAATAGGACAGATGTCGGGCCGATTTTTTAGAAATTGAGCGAGGCATTGTCTTTACTCTTAAAATCAAAAAATTAGATGCTACCATGGCTTTGCCGATTAAGCCAACAATCCTTCCCCTTGGGCGAGTATTAAATGAAGAGAAAATTTTTATTTGCGCTGTATCAAACCCCGCGGGGCAAACTGCTGCAAACCATGGAAGCGAAATATTTGAAACGCTGTATTACCGTGAGTTGCAAGCAAAAACAGTTGCAAATCGGCGGGCTGGGTTGGGAGAGCGAGTTTGTCGATTGTTCGCTATACAGGAATTATGTGATTCTGGACGGCAAAGGCGTGGGAGATGCGCAGGCTTTAAAAGTGAACGCAAAGGCCTACAATTTACCGATACAAACCGAATCGATGGATTTGGTGATCATCCCGCACATGCTGGAATTCGATGCCCAGCGTTTCCGCACCATGCGAGAGGTGCACCGGGTGTTGAAACCCGGGGGGGAATTGATCATTTTAAATTTCAATTCGTTGAGTCTCTACGTGCGCTTTCAATTTTTATGGGATAAAAAATTCGGGGAATCCTGGCGCGCGCACTTTATGAGGCGCTCCCGTGTATCGGATTGGTTAAAATTATTGAATTTTGAAATTTTACATACCGCGGAATTCGGTCTGGATGCCTTTACCATTACGCATGGAGCGTTTTCTTCTCCGGTAAAAGCCTTGTTTTCCATGGCGTATGGGCTTAAAGCCGTTAAAAGACAATATTCCTTGATCCCGCTCACGCCCGCGACGCAAGGCAAAACCCGTCTGGCGACGGCCAATATCGGTTTGGATTCGAATTTACAAAAAATCAAAAAATAACATGGTCGAGACTGTAACGATATACACCGACGGAGCTTGCAAAGGTAATCCCGGGCCCGGTGGCTGGGGAGTGTGCATGCGCTATAAGGATAAGGAAAAACAACTCTGCGGCGGAGAGCCGGAAACCACCAATAACCGGATGGAGCTAATGGCGGCGATCCGGGCGTTGGAATCCTTGAATCGGTCCTGCGCGGTTAAATTGCATACCGATTCCAAATATGTGCTGCAGGGCATTACCGAATGGATGGTCAACTGGAAAAAACGCGGTTGGAAAACGGCTGCGAATAAACCGGTCAAGAATGAAGATTTGTGGCGGCGGCTGGATCAGTCCATTCAACGGCACAGTATTGAATGGATCTGGGTAAAAGGCCATTCCGGCGATCCGGGAAATGAAACGGCCGATAGTTTGGCCAATCAAGGTATTCGACAGTTGGGCCAATAAAATAACAAGAACGGGAGATAGCGATGTTAGGTGTGATTGCGGCCTCGTTGGTCGGAGTATGGTTTTATAGTACCGCCGGGCGTTCCGGGCGTCCGCCCGTGTCATGGGGCGTTTCGGGTGTCGTCGTGTACTTTTTAGCGGCGTTGCTGTGGAGTTTGATCGTAACGCCCGGCATCAAGGACGCCGCCACGCATAATCCGAATGGTGCGCTGATTTTCATCGTGCGGTATGCCTATATCGGCGCCGGTTTGGCGGCGGCCGCGGCGGTGAATTTTTGGTTGAATCAAGCCCGAAATTGATGGTTGCCGCCGTGGGCTGGTCTGTTTACATCATTTTATGCAGCGACGGCAGTTTGTATACCGGTATCAGCACCGATGTCGAAAGGCGGTTCCGCCAGCACAGGGGCGGCAAGGGCGCTAAGTTTTTTCGCGGGCGGCAGCCGCTGAATATCGCTTACCGGGAAAATAATTACTCGCATGCCGATGCCTGTCGCCGCGAAATCGCCATTAAAAAAATGCCGCGAGCGGAAAAATGGGCCTTGATTGAAATTGGCGGGATGTCGGACGCGGAGGTGACGGCTATTTCCAGCGTTTAAAAATGAAATTGATTCTCGTTTGTGCGAAGGGTATCATGTAAAGCGTATTTACATTTTTTTACATTTGACGGTCGCAATGGGAATGAATATGTTCGAATCCAAACGATTTATCGGGGCCGTGTCCCTGATATGGCTCTCGGTAGGCGCGGCGCAAGCCGAAGAAAAGCCGGCCAAAGACAAACAGGTTGCCGAAAAGAAGGCCGAAGCCGAGGCTTTGGAATTGGTTAGCGTATTGGGTAGCGCGGAAGAGGCCAAGGACATGCCGGCTTCGGCGTCCTATATCGGTACCGAAGGGATTCGCGATCAAAGTTATAGCGATATCAACCGGATTTTACGCAAAGCCCCCGGGGTGAATATTCGGGAGGAAGACGGTTTCGGCTTATTCCCGAATATCAGCTTTCGCGGCGTCGATACCACTCGCAGCGCCAAGATTACCGTTATGGAAGACGGCGTACTGGTGGCGCCGGCGGCCTATTCGGCGCCGGCGGCTTACTACAATCCGGCCGGCGGGCGGATGAGCGGCGTCGAGGTATTGAAAGGCGGCAGCCAGGTCAAATACGGCCCGCATATTACCGGTGGGGTGCTGAACTATTTGTCGACGCCGATTCCGCTGGAAGGCAAGGCCTACCTTAAATCCATCTACGGCAGTTACGGCGAGTTCCGCTCGCACGGTTTTGTCGGCGATACCCTGGACACCGCGCACGGCAAGCTCGGTTATCTGGTGGAGGGTTTCTATCGCGGTTCCGACGGTTTCAAAACCATCGATAGCACGCCGGATTTCCAGAACGGCGATCAAACGGGGTTTCAACAAGTCGAGCCGATGGTAAGGTTGTCGTGGGAGCCTAACACCGCGATGTATCAAAAGCTGGAAGTCAAATTCGGCTATTCCAGCATGGATGCCGATGAAACGTATTTGGGTTTGACGGAACAGGATTTTAGGAACGACCCTTATCGGCGCTATGCGGCCTCTCGCTTCGATAATATCGATAGCGAGCAGAAGGGCGGGTATGCGCGTTATTTCATTTCCCCAACCAATAATCTGGACATTGTGACTACAGCTTATTACAAGGAGTTCGATCGGAATTGGAGTAAGCTCGATGATAATAGTGCATCGACGGCGCTGGCGGGCGGTAACCCAAGCCGTTTAGCGTGCCTTAAAGGCAATGCTGCTTGTACCTTGACTGTGCGTGACAACAATCGTTCTTATTACGCGGGTGGAGTCGAATCCATGGCCAACTACAGATTCGATTCAGGCGCCATTCATCACGAACTGAATGGCGGCTTTCGCTATCATACGGATGCAGAGACCAGATTCCAGCACGATACCCGATATACTCAATCCGCGGCCGGTACAATTACCAATGCCAGTGTTGGACTGCCTGGTTCCCAGGATGACAGAACCGGTGAAACCCACGCTTATGCATTTTTCTTGAAAGACAGGATGGAATGGGGGCGTTTTGGCTTTACACCCGGTTTGCGCTACGAGCATCTCGATCAAATCTATACCAACAGGCGTAGCCCGGCCACTAATGGGCGAAGCGCGCTGGATATGTACGCCGGCGGCGCCAGCGTTGATTATAAATTCAACGACGATTTTATGATGTTTGCCAGTGCGCATCGCGGCTTCTCACCGCCAAGTCCGCAAAATGCCGTTGTCGATAAGTTGGCGGAGGAATCCAGTAATGCTTATGAGCTAGGCGGGCGCTATAAGCGCGGAGCCTTTAGCGCCGAATTAACCGGTTTCTACACGCAGTTCGAAAATCTGTTGGTTGTCAACAATATTGGCGGTGCCGGCACCGGGCAAAGCGAAAACTTCGGTAAAGTCGATACCCGTGGCGTGGAGGCCGCGTTGAATTACGATGCAGGCGAGGACTTCGGCTGGGGATTCAGAAACCCTTACTTCGTGTCTTTTACCTATACCGATACCGAGCAATTGAACGACGCAAAGTCTACCGATGCCGAGTCGATTTTTAGCTACGGCAAAAAAGGCAATAAAGTGCCGTATATTCCGGAATTCGCTTTAAGTTTCGGCAGCGGCCTGCATTTCGAGCGCTGGGGCATGGAGGTGGCGGCAAACTACGTTAGCGAAACGTTCACCAGCGCCAATAATGTGGAGGCGCAAGTGAATGGGGTGGGCACAGCGGATTCCCGCTTCGGCAAAACCGACGAATACGTGATCATGGACGTATCGGCGTATTACAAAGTCGCCAAGGGCATCAAAGTCTTGGGCGGCGTGCAAAATGCCGGTAATGAAGAATACATCGTTTCCCGCCAGCCTTACGGCCCGCGCCCCGGCATGCCGTTATTCGCCTACGGCGGTTTCGAACTGGATTTCGATATTTAATAAACCAGGCCTAAGATCCTCGCAGCGGTAGCGAGGGTCTTAGTCTTTTGCGATTTTCCTTCCGCCCCTGTACCATGCGTAACCATATTAATAGGGGGTGAGCCATGCACAAACATCTACAAAAAGTCAGAGAATTTCACGACCAATTCGGTATCGAGCAACCCGAATATCCCGAAACCGCGCATTTGTCCGATATGGACATCGTCATGCGGCAAGCGCTGCTGATGGACTGCGGCAGCGAAACCTTCAAAGCTATTACCGGCGGCGATTTGGCCAAGATTCTGGCCGGCCTGGTGGATTTGGCCTACAACGCCCTGGCGGCTATCGCCTGCCGTGGCGACGATGTGGTATCCACCTCGGTGGCATGGCGACAGGACGGTTCGGTGTTGTCCGTGATGCGGGTGTTGGCGGATAAAATCAATCAGTGCGCGTCCGGCGAGAGTATTCATTATTCGGCGCTGTACAACATCTGCGAGCAGTTGGCGCGCGGCTTCATCAACGCCGATTTCGACAAAGCCTTTGCCATGGTGCATGCCAATATAATGCACAGCGGCCATGGTGCGGCGGATGCCGGCCGGGATTACAGCCAACGGATTGCCAAGGAAACCCTGCCGCTGGCACCGGATTTAAGCGAAGCTCTGTACGAATAAAGCATGGCGGCAAAGGGCTTCAATCTGGGGTTTATCGGTATCGGTTTGATGGGGGAGCCCATGACCCTGCGTCTGCTGGCGGCGGGGTTTAAGGTCAGCGTCTGGAACCGGACTGCCGATAAGCTGGCGGCTGTCGCGGGGGCCGGCGCGCGGGTTTGCGGCAGTATTGCGGACTTGGTCGAATCCGCGGATGTGATTTTATTGTGTCTGGCCGATACGGCGGCGGTGGAAACCGTGGTCGCCGAGCGGATCATGCCGCACGGCGGCGGCGGCAAGTTGCTTATCGACTTATCTAGCATTCATCCTGAAACAACGCGCCAATTGGCGGCCCGTTTAAAACGGCAATGCGGTATGCATTGGGTCGATGCGCCGGTATCGGGCGGCACGGCCGGTGCAGAGCAAGGCAGTTTGGCGATCATGGCGGGCGGCGAGGCGGACGATATTGCGGTTGCCCGGCAAGTATTGCAACCGCTATACAGCAGGCTGACTCACATGGGGCCGGTCGGCAGTGGGCAGACCACTAAAATCTGCAACCAAATGATCGTCGGCTGCAATGTGCTGGTAATTGCGGAAATGATGGCGCTGGCTGAGCAAGCCGGGGTCGATAGCAGCAAAATACCGGAGGCTCTGGCCGGCGGTTTTGCCGATTCCAAGCCGCTGCAAATCGTCGGCCCGGAAATGGCCGCCGAGCAATTCGAGCCGGTGAAATGGCGGGTGAAAACCCTGTTAAAGGATTTGCATATGGCGGGCGATTTGGCGTCCGCGCACGGCAGCGCCGTTCCAATGTCCGGGCTGGCCGCCCAGCTGATGCAATTGCACGGCGGCCGCGGCTTTCTGGAACAAGACCCGTCGACCTTGATCAAACTTTACCGGCCGAACTGATGCCGCGTTTTAGCGCCAATCTCAGTATGTTGTTTAGCGAGTTGCCGTTGTTGGAGCGTTTTCGGGCCGCCAAACAGGCCGGTTTTGCGGCAGTGGAAATACAATTTCCTTACGCGTTAACCGCCGAATCGATACAACAAACCTTGCAGGCGCACGATTTAAAGCTGGTATTGTTTAATGTCGCTGCCGATGATTTGCTGCAAGGGGGCGAAGGTTTGGCCGCCGTGCCGGAAAAACAGGACAGGTTTAAGGTTGCCGTCGCCCAGGCGCTCGCTTATGCCAAGGTATTAAAGCCGGATTGCATCAACGTGTTGCCGGGCCGCTGTCTGAACGCCGGCCGTTTAGCCGAGTATGAAAAAACGTTCCGGCACAATTTGCGTTATGCGGCGGATGTGTTCGCCGAGATAGGGGTGACGACGGTATTCGAGGCGATTAACAGTCGCGATATGCCGGGCTTTATCGTCGACGGTTCCGCCAAGATGTTGTCGATATGGCATGAGTTGAATCATCCCCAATTGCGCCTGCAATACGATATTTACCACATGAGCCGGATGGGGGAAGACTGCGCGGCATTCTTGTCTCAACATATCGATAAAATTGCACACATACAATTCGCCGACTGTCCGGGACGCGGCCAACCCGGCAGCGGCACGCTGGATTTTGCCGCGCTGTTCGGGCTGATTGCAGCCTTGCCTTACGACGGCTGGGTGGGCGCGGAATACAAACCCGGACCCTGTACGGCCGATGGTTTGGCCTGGATGAAAACCCCGCGGGCAAGCGAGGCAGCCGCGTTATAATGTCCGGCATAAACATTACAGGTCTTTGCCATGTCCAAATTCGATCTAACCATTCATCACGCCAGCTTAATCGTCTCCGACACTCAGCAGTCGCTGAAATTCTATCGGGATATTTTGGGTATGCAAACCACGGAACGTCCGCCCTTGCCTTTTCCGGGCGCCTGGTTGCAAATCGGCGCGCAGCAGATACATTTGCTGGAACTGGATAATCCCGATCCGACTAGCGGCCGGCCCGCGCATGGCGGCCGAGACCGCCATGTGGCCTTGCATTGCCGTTCGGTGGATGCGTTGCGCGAAGAACTGGATAAAGCCGGTATGGCATACACCATGAGCGTTTCCGGTCGCAAGGCCTTGTTTTGCAGGGACCGGGACGGCAACGCGCTGGAGTTTATCGAGCGGCCGGTGTGAGTATCCATGACTAAAATAATCCTTTACTCGGTGCTGTGGGTTTGTAGTCTGGCGATGGTATTGCTGGTTGCGGGATTTATCGGCTGGCGGTTCGGCAGGCCCGAACTGCCGGCTTGCTTGTATCCCTTGGCCGGCCGTATCATGCTGTCGGCCTTTTTACTGCTTTTGCTGTTGGGGTGCGGACTGTTTCTGCAGGCCCTATACCGGGAGTTGGCCGTGTATTTTCGCTGGGACGCCGTGGCGCTTCGGCGGGTCGCCATGTTACAGCGGTTGCAATACGATGCCAGGCAACGTGTGTTGCTGGAAAGGACCCAGATACACTATTTATACGAGCTAAAACGGCAGCGTTTGTTGGCGGCCGACAATAAAAAACACAGCCGAGCGCTGTTCGAAGCCGTATCGGCGGAGTTGCGGCAGTCCGTCGAGCCGGACAGCTTTAAATCCTTGCAAAAACATCTCAAGCAGTATCGAAGCCAAGTCAATCCGCGGGCGATGCTGGCTTTGCGCGAGCGGGCGTTATGTCGGTCTTCAATCGCTGGCTGAGCGGCGCGCTGGGGCTTTGGCGCGGTAAACGCGATGAAAACCTGCGCTGGCATTTGGCCCGGCAGCCGGATGTGGCCGCCTTGCGCCAAGCCAGAGTGTTGGCCGAACAAGCCTTGGTTGCGGAACTGAAAAAGCAGGCCCAGCAATTGGCGCACGAACTGGCGATGGGAGAAACTCGCCACGGCAACGAGCTGGCGATGCTGAAAATCCAGTGCAAGCAGGATTTGAAGGACTATCAGCAATATTTACAATCGCTGGATAAACTCAAGCTCAGCTTACGGGAAAATTTCGCGCATTTGCCCGAAGCCGTGGCCTTTACCATTCATCACCACGCCAAACAATTGCTGAACAGGATGTGGGACGAGCAAGACCCGGTGGCGAAGCTCAAGGTGGAAATGCAGTTGATTCAGTTCATGACGGCCGTGCACGAAGACAGTGTCGGCGCGCTAAATGCCGGCAAACCCGAATCCCTGCCGCAAAAGACCCTGGCCTTTATCGATAACGGAGTTTAGATGGGTTGAAAATAACCTTCGATGGCTTTGATCAGCTTTTTATCCAGCGCAAACATCACCACGTGGTCGCCTTCCGCAAACACCGTATCGTGGTGAACGGGAATCACTTCCTTATCCCGAATCAGCGCGCCTAAAATGATGCCGTCGGGCAGATTGATCTGATCGACCCGCAAGCCCACCACGGATTTGGCTTCCACGCTACGGTGGGCGATGGCTTCGATGGCTTCCGCGCTGCCGCCGCAGACCGAACTGACGCCGACCACATCGCCTTTTCTGACGTGTCTGAGAATGCTGCCCAAGGTTTCCAGCTTGGGTTGAATGGCCAGATCGATATCGGTGCCCTCGACCAGTTGCAGGTACGAGGTATTGTTGATTAAACAAATGGCTTTTTTGGCGCCCAGTTTCTTGGCCAGGCCGGCGGAAATCAAATTGACGCCGTCGTTATTGGTGATGGCGCAGAACAAGTCCACTTCTTCGACCATCTCTTCCTGCAATAACGATTGGTCGGTGCAATCGCCATGTAAGATCAATGTCTTACGTAAATCGTTGGAAATTTCCTTGGCCCGGTTGATGTCCTGCTCGATGACCTTGACGTGGTAATTATTTTCCAGGGCCATCGCCAAGCGCTTGCCGACATGGCCGCCGCCGGCCAGCATGATGGATTTGACGGGGGCTTCCAGCTTGTGTAAATCGACCAGGGTTTTGCGGACCTTGTCGCGCGGGCAAACGAAAAATACTTCGTCGCCGGTGGCAATCAGCGCCTCGCCGTTAACCGGAATGGCCTTGCCGTTGCGGAAAATGGCCGCAACCCGGATCATGCTGTCGGCCAGCTTTTCCTTGACCGCCTGTATGCGTTTGCCGGTCAAAAAACCGGTGGGTACCACGCGGATGGAGACCAGGCGCACCAAACCCTCGGCGAATTCCGATACATGCAAGGCGCCTGGGTATTTGATCAGGTTGTGAATGGCTTCGGTGACCACTTGCTCGGGGCTGATGACGATGTCGATGCCGCCCGGTGCGAATAACTCCGGATGGTTTAAAAAGTCCAGGGCGCGCACCCGGGCGATGGTTTTAGGCTTGGCATACAGGGTATTGATGACTTGGCAAGCCAGCATGTTGGTTTCGTCGTTATTGGTGACCGCAAGCACCATGTCGGCGGTGCCGACGCCCGCTTGTTCGAGAATGCTGGGGTGCGCGGCATTGCCCTCGATGGTGGCGATGTCGAGCCGGCCTTTCAGCGCGGACAACAAATGCGGTTTTTGATCGATGACGACAATGTCGTTTTCTTCGCTGGCAAGCGCGCCGGCAACCGAAGAGCCGGTGACGCCGGCGCCAAGAATCACAATTTTCATTAAAATTCGGGCGGAAAAAAAGTGTAGGGACTCAAGTCGAATGAGGCCGGCAGGCCGGATAGCTGAGGATGTAGGTCCGAATTATACCCCGATCGGGCAGGCTGTCCATGGTAACAGCCGATAAAAAAATATCCGCGGATGAGCCGGAAACGGCCGGACTGAAAATTCGCGCCACGGGGTTCGGGGTTGAAAAAAAACCGAACCGGCTTGCCGAATTTGGGTAGGATAAAAAGCACCTGTGAAAAACCTTTCGCGCCATAAGAAGAATTAGAAATGGATATGACTGGTAAGACAGACGCGGTTTATATCGTGTTGATTAGCATACATGGCCTGATTCGCGGACATGATCTGGAATTGGGCCGGGATGCCGATACCGGCGGGCAGACTAAATATGTGGTCGACCTTGCCAAAGCCTTGGGCCAGCAAGACACGGTCGAGCGTGTCGATCTGATCACGCGGCAAATTAACGACGATCAAGTCAGCCGGGATTATGCCCAACCCAGCGAGGCGTTGAACGGCAACGCCCGCATCATCCGCATTCCCGCCGGACCCGAGGGTTACATTCCCAAGGAGGAGTTGTGGGATTGCCTGGATATTTTTACCGATAATCTATTGCAGTGGCTGAGCCGACAGCCGCGCATGCCGGATGTTTTACACGGCCACTATGCGGACGCCGGCTATGTCGGTATGCGCCTGTCGCATCTGACCGGAATCCCGTTGGTGTTCACCGGCCATTCCTTGGGCCGGGACAAACGCACCCAATTGCTGGCCATGGGCCTGCACAGCGATATATTGGAGCAGCGCTACCACATTTCCCGCCGCATTAACGCCGAAGAAGACGTATTGGCCACGGCGGATTTGGTGATTACAAGTACCCGCAACGAAATTGCCGAACAATACGAGTTGTACGATTATTACCACCCCGAGCGCATGGTGGTGATACCGCCCGGTACCGATTTGGCGCAATTCCACCCGGCGGACGGCGATGTCCATGAAGTCGGTTTTATTCAAGCTTTGCGGCCGTTTTTAACCGAGCCCGGAAAGCCGATCGTATTGGCCTTGTCGCGGCCGGACGAACGTAAAAACATTGTCTCGCTGGTAAAGGCTTACGGTGAAACCCCGGAATTGCAGGCGCTCGCCAACTTGGTGATTATCGCCGGCAACCGCGACGATATTCGGGAGATGAACGAGGGTGCTCAAGCGGTATTAACGGAGATCCTATTGTTGGCCGATTGCTACGATTTATACGGCAAACTGGCCCTACCCAAGCACCATACACAGGACGATGTGCCGGATATTTACCGTTTGGCGGCGGCGTCGAAAGGCGTGTTCGTCAATCCGGCCTTGACCGAACCGTTCGGCTTGACGCTGTTGGAAGCGGCTGCCTGCGGAGCGCCGCTAGTGGCCACCGAAAACGGCGGGCCGGTGGATATCATAGGCAACTGCCATAACGGACTGTTGGTCGATCCGCTGGATACGCAGGCCATCGCCGATGCCTTATTGTCTATTCTGAATGATCCTTGCCAATGGCAAACTTTCTCCGAACACGGCTTGCGGAATGTGCGCCGCTATTATTCCTGGCGGGCGCACGCCCGGCGTTACCTGGATAAACTGCAGCCCTTATTGAAACCGCAACAGCCGGTCGTCAAATCGACACCGGTACGCAACGCCTTGCGCTATCGCAGCCGGGCTATCTTTACCGATATCGATCAAAGCTTGCTCGGTAATGCCGAGGGCCTGCGGCAATTCGTCGATACGCTGCGCAGTCAACGCAAGAATGTATTTTTCGGCATCGCCACCGGCCGGCGCCTGGATTCGGCGCTGGCTATTTTGAAGAAAAACGGCGTGCCGACCCCGGACGTATTGATCACCAGTTTGGGCACGGAGATTTATTACGCGCCGCACATCAAGACCGATACGGCCTGGGCGCGGCATATCGACTACCACTGGAACCCGAAAGCCATCCGCCGAATTATGGCGGATATTCCGGGCATGTCCCTGCAACCGGCCAGCGAGCAGAGCCGCTTCAAAATTTCCTATCATTACGACAGCAATCTGGCGCCCGGCGTTGACGACATCAATACCTTGCTGCGGCAGGAGGATCAGGCCGTCAACGCCAATCAGGCCTTCGGGCAATTTTTCGACATCGTCCCGGCCCGCGCATCCAAGGGCTTGGCTTTACGCTATTTCGCCCGGCAATGGAATATTCCCTTGGAGCGGATTCTGGTCGCCGGCGGTTCCGGAGCCGATGAAGACATGATGCACGGCAATACCTTGGCGGTGGTGGTGGCCAACCGGCATCGGGAAGAGCTGTCGCAATTATACGAAGCCGAGCGCATCTATTTTGCCCAACAACCTCACGCACTGGGTATCGTCGAAGCGATCGGGCATTACAATTTTTTCAATGACGACATGGGTGCGGTATGACAGAACGGATTCTGATTTGTACCGACCTGGACCGCACCCTGTTGCCCAACGGTAGCGCCCTGGAATCGCCGCAAGCCAGACCAATGTTCAAAAGCGTGGTTGCCAGACCGGAGGTTTTGCTGGCATACGTATCCGGCCGGCATAAGGCGCTGGTGGAAGAAGCCATCGCCGAATACGACTTGCCGCAGCCGGATTTTGTGATCGGCGATGTCGGCACCACTTTGTATGAAGTTAAGCAAAACCACTGGCTGGCTTCCGAAGCCTGGGCGGCCGAGATTGCGCCGGATTGGGCCGGTTACGATCATGCGCGCTTGCAGGCATTACTGGCCGGATTTTCCGGGTTGACCCCGCAGGAAGCCGCCAAGCAAAATCGCTTCAAGCTCAGCTACTATCTGCCCGCGGATACGGATACCGCGCCGTTGCTGGCGGACATGCAAACGCTGCTGCGGACAAAAGATATACGGGCCGAGTTGATTTACAGCGTCGACGAGGCGGAACAAACCGGTTTGTTGGATGTGCTGCCCGCCAGCGCCACCAAATTTCATGCGGTCGAATTTTTAATGAAACAGCTGGGTATGGATGCGGCACACACCGTGTTCGCCGGCGATAGCGGCAACGACCTGCCGGTCATGGCCAGTGCCATTCATGCGGTGTTGGTGGCCAATGCCAGCCCGGAAGTGCGGGAGGAAGCGCATATGCTGGCCAGACAACAGGGGCATGAAGCGGCGCTATATCAGGCGAAAGGCGGATTTTTAGGCATGAACGGCAATTACGCGGCCGGCATTTTGGAAGGCGTTGCGCATTATTTGCCGCACACGCGAGATTGGATGCACGCTTATGAATAATTCAAATATGCAAATTTTCGGCGAAGTATTGTTCGACCATTTTCCGGACGGCAGCGTGGTATTGGGCGGGGCGCCGTTTAACGTCGCCTGGCATTTGCAGGCCTTTAAACAAAACCCGTGCTTCATCAGCCGTATCGGCGAAGACGATACCGGAGCGGCGGTACAAGCCGGCATGGAAAACTGGCAAATGGATTTGTCCGGTTTACAGCACGACGCCCGGCATCCTACCGGCGCGGTACAAGTCAAGATAGAGCGGGGCGAACCCAGTTATTCGATCATGCCCGAGCAAGCCTACGATTTTATCGATGCCGGACAGTTGCCGGCAAATGCGACAGGCGGATTGTTGTATCACGGCTCCCTGGCCTTGCGTAATGCGGTATCCCGGCAAGCGCTGGCGCGCTTGAAGCAAAACCATCGCGGCCCGGTATTCTTGGACGTGAATCTGCGCGAACCGTGGTGGGACAAGGCCGAGGTGCTGTTCTGGGCAGACCAGGCGGATTGGGTCAAGTTGAACCACCTGGAATTGCGAGCGCTGCAGGCCGGTTCTGATGATTTTGACGTTGCGATGCAGGCGTTTTTAGCAGAACACCGACTGCAGGGCTTAGTCGTCACCCGCAGCGAAAAAGGCGCGGTCGCCATCAATGCGGACGGTCAGCGCGCCGCGGCTGTGCCTGTAAAAGCATTGCAAGTTGTCGATACCGTCGGCGCCGGCGACGCATTTGCTTCGGTGCTGATGCTGGGTATACATCTTGATTGGCCGTTGCAGTTAATTCTGGAACGAGCCCAAACTTTCGCTTCCGGCATCGTCGGCCGGCGCGGTGCCACCGTGCAGGATGCTGGGTTTTATCGGAGTTTTGTCGAGGCGTGGGGGTTATAAAGCCGCGCGGGTGGTCTGGTATTTATGTATTTTTCAATAATGCGGTAAAAAAAATGGCTCTGAAATGACTGATTGCAAGACCTGACCCAGTTTTCTGACGTTTTGCTCAGATTTAGTTATAACTCACGCATCAAGCAAGTTGTTGCCAACTGGCCTGCAAGGCTAAATACTCGGCCTGTGGCTAGCAGTTACCGAGACGGGATTTCCACCCGTTAGAATTTGCGACATTGCCCAGCCGCAACCAAGACCTGAACCCGAAATTCCGACATAAAAAGCCCGCACTTGGCGGGCTTTTTATCGATAACTCTCGCTTTAAATCGTTTTAGAGTTATCGTTGGCGGCGTTGTAAAGGCATTTGTAAACTATATACCAGCCATAATCGCCAAAGTGTTTCTGGATGCTGTCATTCAAAATCGCTTTGTTTATGCGATCGGACAACTGTGGGCGGCGCACGTTAAACGGTTCCTCCAATCTTAGGTCCAGTAACCTCAGCATCGCTCTTAGGTGCAGTTTGTTCAGGTCGGTTAAGCCGTCTGCCGCCAAATGGAATGACATTGCCATCCCAACAAAGTAAATGCATTTAAATTCGTCGTAAATGCCTTGGCTAGGGTGAACGTTATAAAAATTGATGTAAGTCTTAATTCTCTGAACCGTTGCGTTGAAAATCTTGTCGTTATTACCATCAGCAACAGCTTGGTATTGCTGCATATAAGCTTCTGCAGTTTCATCGTCGACGCCATCACGTAATGCAAGCTGGCAAACAATCTCCTGTAAAAACTGTAGTGTTTCCGCCCAACGCTTGCCGTTTATTTGAATATATGGATGTGCCATTTGTCCTTAAAAATTGTATTTGCGAAAATCTAAATGAGCGCCCGCTCTCAGTAAATCAAAAAAGCTTTCGTCGAAATGATTACAGCACGATTGAATATCCGATTCTCTGGCTTCATCCGACTCCTGACTCTCTGTTGGGTGGTAAGCGTTGATCGGATATTTTCCGGTTATAGACCTAACCCGTTCTATTGATATATCGATGTCAGACATTGCGTGCTCCTTTGTTTTTTTGTAAGTAAATTGAAAGTTATGTACCGCGTTTTGGCAGATCAAAAAAATAATGCAAAAAACATTCCTATTCTTATTAATCAAACATTTGAACTTTTAAGTATTTGGTTTTTCCTTTAATGTGTAAAAAAACCTGACAGGCAATTGTGTAAGCAAATGCTTACAAGCTCTATCGCCTAAGCTATGCGTATTATTTTTTTCTATGAAAATCATACGCGTATATTTTTAAAAAAAATTGACCACTCTAGCAAGTGTACTTTTATTAAAAATTTTTTTCTTACTTTTTATGGCTGGTTCTCAAGTGCTAGCTTTTTTACAAAGATAGCTCTAAGCAAGCTTAGTCGATAATGATGTTATAACCAACTGTAGCGCATGACGGGGTCAGGTCTTGGTTGCGGCTGGGCAATGTCGCAAATTCTAGCAGGTGGAAATCCTGTCTCGGTAACTGCTAGCCACAGGCCGAGTATCGAGCCTTGCAGGCCAGTTGGCAACAACTGGCTTGATGCGTAGGCACGAAAACAGGCGAGGAGCAATGGTAACGGATAAGGCCGTAAGGCGGAACGCATCGCGGTTCCGCCGTATGGTGGCAACTGGATTTGCGGATCGCCTAACGGCATCCGCCC
>NZ_JANIBK010000082.1 GCF_024505165.1 Methylomonas rivi | reverse complement strand
ACCAGCAAGGCCACCCGCAGGCCTTCGCCGTGCGGCAGCAGATGAATGCGCGGCGTGGCGTCGGCATCGACTTGCTCGGCGGTGCTGGAGCTGCCGCCGATGTCCGAGTGCACCGTCAGCAAGCCGGAAATACTGGTCAGAGTCTGCAAGACCTTATCCTGGGCCGATGCCGGCACTTCCAGACCCTTGGGGCCGAGTACGCCGTAGACTTTGTGGTGGTCGGCGCTGAACTCCACGACTCGCAGGCGGGTTGGGGTTTCCTTGCCGATATGGAATTTTTGTTCGTGGCCAGGAGCAGGCTCCAGGCTGATTTGAATCTTGTCGTTCTTGGCCAGTTTTTTAACCCGTAGCTCGGCTTCCCCCTTCGCCACGTCGACCCGCACTTCGTGGGCATCGGCCCAAAACAACAGCGGATGGCCGATCAGCGCTTGCGGCGTGCTGCTGTCGAATTCGAAAGAGGTGCCGCCGCCGTACCAGCCGCTATCGCGGTATTCCTTGATATGGGCGCAGATTTTGTGGTCCTGTTCCGACAGATAATCGAAATTTTGCCGTTCGTGCGCCAAGCGCTTTAAGGCGACCGCCCTCCCCTTGCTCCAACCGCCCTTGGCCTGCTGCCTTTGTTCGCGGGGTTCTATATCGACATGATGGTCCCGTTCGTCATAACTTAACAGCCAGATCAGACGGGTAGGTTTTTCGGCTTGCGCCGCGGATTCGGCTTTTCTGTCGCCCACCGGCAAATTCAACAAGGCGTCCAGCGCCACTTCCCAATCGGCGCGGCTGACAAACAAGTCGGCCAATGCCGCATGACCTTGTTTAAAAAAGCCTTGATCCCATTGCGGGGACTTGGCATGTTCTATATGGCTAAATACTTTCGCCAGTTCCGCCGCCGGCCAACAATAACCGTTGGCCGCTAAATGCGCATACAGTTGCTGGTCGACCGCGTCGATCCTGCTGGTAAAATCGGCCTTGAGCCAGAATTTGATCAGTAAAAACATCACGGATTGCAACAGCGGCGGATGCGAAACCGTTTCCGGGCTGCCGCTTTCCCTAAAACCGCAGTTGACCCGATAGGGCGGCGCGGTGTGCAACAGTTGGTCGCGAATGTGCAACTCGCCTTGCTGGAACTGTACAAACATCGATAAATACTGGTACACCCCGCTCCAATAACCGCCCGCCTTGGCCGCCTGATTCAGCAAAGTCGGCAGTTTATTGCGCAACTTGCCGTCGTTGCCTTTCAGGATGGCCAGCGGATAAAACAGGCCGGCCAAACCGTAAAAATAGCCGTTGCGTTGGCCGCTAAGCTTTCTGAACAACGACAAGGCTTTTTCGTATCGACCCGCCGCGTCGGCAAAATCGCCTTGCAAAAACGCCAGCATGGCGGCAATTGCCTGCTGTTCCGGCTCCTCGGCACCGCGCAACAACCCGCCCACCTCGTCCCACTCGCCGCGCAACAATTTTATTTCCAGGTACAGACGGAGGAAAACAGGATCGTTTTTGCCGGCACCATCGACCAGCTGATGTTGAAAAAACGCCTCCAGTTGCGGCTGCCGATATAAATAGATCAGCTGGTGCAGACAGACGTATCCGGCCATTTCCGGCAATACCGCCGGATGGTGTTGTTGAAACCAGGCCACATCGAGCGGATTTAAAAACCAGGACAAATACAAATCGATATGACTGGGCAGATTGCCCGGATAGCGCCGGCCGATCGCCAGACAGGATTGCATCTGTGGGTAATCGCGGCGGTGAAAATGAATGCGGGCTTCGCGGATGCAATCCTCGGCGGTGTTGTAGCGGTAATAACCCTGGCTGGGCGGGTTGAGGGCGAACACCTCCGCCGCGTATTTTTCGAACTCATTTTCGGCGACCAATTGCCGGATAATGCTTTCCGCCAAGCCTCGGGCGCAGCGGGTACCGCCGGGACGGACGTTTTCCTCCAACAGGCCTTCGGCGATCAACGGCCGCAAGCGGGCCTTGACGGTCTCGGCCTTCAAGACCCGGTTGCCTTCCTTGATGCCCAAACCGGCCAGACATTTGGCGATATTGGTCAGCGAGCAATAACCGTAATAGACCGCCAGTAAATTAACCAGCGTCCGCAAATCCGCCGGTAAAGCACGGTAAACGTCTAAAAACTTGGCGTGGTTGGGTGCATGCATGTCGATGTGAAGAATAAGGTAAACGAATCAATAAAAAAGCCCGCGGTTGCGGGCTTTTTGACAAGGCCGGGCCGGCTTACAACTTGGCCAACACCTTGGCGACGGTTTCGCCCATCGCCGCCGGCGTCGGCGCAATGGTCACGCCCAGTTCCTTCAACATTTCGACTTTTTCCGCCGCCGATTCGCCGGACGACGAAATAATCGCACCGGCGTGACCCATGCGGCGACCCTTGGGAGCGGTCAAACCGGCAATGTAAGCCACCACCGGCTTGCTCATGTGTTCCTTGGCGAACATGCCGGCTTCCACTTCTTGCGGGCCGCCGATCTCGCCTATCATCATCACCACCTTGGTTTCCGGATCCTGTTCGAATTTTTCCAGAATGTCGCGGTGCGAGCTGCCGTTGATGGGGTCGCCGCCGATGCCGACCGAGGTCGATACGCCTATACCCAGGCGTTTCATCTGATCGGCGGCTTCGTAACCCAAGGTGCCGGAACGGCCGACGATGCCGACGTTACCCGGCATGTAAATGTGGCCCGGCATGATGCCCAACATCGATTTACCCGGACTGATGGTGCCGGCGCAGTTGGGTCCGGTCAGCACCATGCGTTTTTCCTTGGGGAATTTACTCAGGAAAATTTTGACTTTCATCATGTCCTGGGTCGGAATACCGTCCGTGATCGAGACGCAGAATTTGATGCCGGCTTCGGCGGCTTCCATGATGGAATCCGCCGCGTAGGCGGGCGGTACGAAGACGATGCTGGCTTCGGCGCCGGCTTGTTCGACCGCTTCCTTGACGGTGTTGAAGACCGGCCGCTCCAAATGGGTTTGGCCGCCCTTGCCGGGCGTAATGCCGCCGACCACGTTGGAGCCGTAATCTATCATTTCCTGCGCATGAAAGGTGCCGATTTTGCCGGTGAAGCCTTGGACGATGATGCGGGTGTCTTTATCGATAAAAATTGCCATGTCGTTTCCTTAACCTTGCGCCTGAGCGACCACTTCGTTACGTGCCTGAACCGCTTTTTCGGCGGCTTCCGCCAAAGTGTCCGCCGTGATGATCGGCAAACCGCTGTCTTCGATGATTTTGCGGCCTTCCTCGACATTGGTGCCGGACAAACGCACGATCAGCGGCACTTTCATATCGATTTTTTGCACGGCCTGCACCACGCCTTCGGCGATCCAGTCGCAGCGGTTGATGCCGGCGAAAATATTCACCAGCATCGCCTTGACGTTTTTATCCGCCAACACCATGCGGAAGGCTTTTTCGGTGCGCTCGGCCGAAGCGCCGCCGCCGACGTCCAAAAAGTTGGCCGGCTCGCCGCCCGCCAGTTTGATCATGTCCATGGTCGCCATCGCCAAGCCGGCGCCGTTGATCATGCAGCCGATGTCGCCGTCCAGGCCGACGTAGCTCAAGCCGCGGTCGGCGGCCGCCATTTCGCGCGGGTCTTCCTGAGTCTTGTCGCGCAGCTCGGAGATTTTTTGCCGGCGGAACAGCGCGTTGTCGTCGAAGCCCATTTTGGCGTCCAGTGCGATCAATTCGTCGTGACCGGTGATGACCAGCGGGTTGATCTCGACCATGTTGGCGTCCAAATCGCGCATCGCCCGATAGCAGCCTTGAATCAGCTTAACGGCCTGCGGTACCAGGTCGGCGTTCAATCCCAAGGCAAAAGCCATTTCGCGGGCTTGAAAATCCTGCAAGCCCACGGCGGGTTCGATGTAGATTTTTTTGATGGCTTCCGGATTGTTTTCCGCCAACTCCTCGATCTCCATGCCGCCCTGCGCCGAACCGACCATGACGATGCGTTCCTGGGCGCGGTCGATCAGCAGGCTGAAATACAATTCCTTGGCGATATCGGTGCCGGCTTCGACATATAAGCGCAAGCATTGCTTGCCGGCCGGACCGGTTTGATGGGTGACCAGGCGTTTGCCCAGCAAGGCTTCGGCGGCTTCGCTGATTTCGTCGTGGGTTTTGCAGACCTTGATGCCGCCGGCCTTGCCGCGGGCGCCGGAATGAATCTGGGCCTTTACCACCCAAACGTGGCCGCCGATTTCCCGCGAACGCTGTACGGCATCTTCCGGGCTATAAGCCAGTCCGCCGGCGGCGATTTTCACGCCGTATTCGGACAGCAGCTGTTTTGCTTGGTACTCATGTATGTCCATGGTATCTCTCTTAAAATAAAAAATGTAGGTTGGGTTAGCGAAGCGTAACCCAACACGGAAAGCATCAATCGTTGGGTTACGGCTAGCGCCTAACCCAAGCTACACATTTTGGATTATTGGGTTTTCGCGGCAATGGCCTCGGCGGCGCGGACGATATTATTCGCCATGCGCTCGGAAGCGGCGTCGATCAGGCGGCCGTCCAACGCGGCGGCACCCTTGCCTTGCGCGGCGGCTTCCCGCAGGGCTTCCAGAATGCGTTTGGCTTTTTCGACTTCGGCGGCCGGCGGGGTGAAGACTTCGTTGGCCAGGGCGATTTGCGAGGGATGAATGGCCCATTTGCCTTCGCAGCCCAGCGCGGCGGCGCGGCGGGCGCCGGCTTTATAACCTTCCGGGTCTTTGATATCGCCGAAAGGGCCGTCGATGGGCCGCAGGCCGTAAGCACGGCAGGCCACCGTCATCCGGCTAATCGCCGCATGCCATTGATCGCCGGGGTAATCCGGATTCAAACCGCCGATATTGACGGTGCGGGCGCGGTTGCTGGCGGCATAATCGGCCACGCCGAAATGCAGGGCTTCCACCCGGCCGCCGATGGCGCCTTGTTTGGCGATGTCTTCCACATTGGCCATGCCCAGCGCGGTTTCGATCAGGCATTCGATGCCAATTTTGTTTTTCAGGCCTTCCTGCATTTCCAGCTGGGTCAACATCGCATCCACCATGTAGACATCGCCGTAGACACCGACCTTGGGAATCAAAACCGTGTCGATTTTGGCGCCGGCCTGCTCCACCAGATCGACCACGTCGCGCACCATGTATTGGGTATCCAGACCGTTGATGCGCACCGACAGGGTGATGCCATGGCCCTTCCAATCCAGATCGTTGATGGCCTGGATCACGTTTTTGCGGGCTTGCAGCTTGTCGTCCGGGGCCACCGCATCTTCCAGATCGAGGAACACAAAGTCCACACCGCTTTTTAAGGCTTTTTCGAACATTTCCGGACTGGAACCCGGTACCGCCAATTCGCAGCGTTGAACGCGTTGGGCATTGGCTTCGTATAGTGTGTGGCTCATGTGTGGTTTCCTACTGGGTTAATTTCGACTGAAACATTTTCAGCCCAGACTAAAAATAAAGAACCCGCCATTTTACTTTCAGACCGGGTAATGTCAATTGCCGCGGGCCCAGGAATTCGCCGGATTTCACCCGCCGGCCCATGCAAACGACTTGCCGAAAGCCGCTAAATATGACACTATCCGGCGATTTTTCACGATTCAATCAAATCCTAAAGGAGTCACCAGATGGCGGGTCGCAATCACCTTTTTGTTCCAGGTCCAACCAATACCCCACATGAAATTCTGAGCGCGATGCATGTGCCGATGGAAGATCACCGTTCGCCGATTTTCCCCAAATTGCTGTCGCCTATTCTGGAAGACCTGAAAAAAGTGTTCCGCACCGAGACCGGCCAATGCTTCGTGTTCCCCGCCACCGGCACCGCCGGCTGGGAAGTGGCGATGACCAACTGCCTGAATATGGGCGACAAGGTGTTGATTTACCGTTTCGGCCAATTCGGCCATTTATGGGCGGAAGCGGCCAAAAAGCTGGGCTTCGACGTGGAAATCCACCAAGTCGAATGGGGCAAGGGCATTCCATTGGATCATCTGGAAACACGACTGAAAGAGGATAAAAACCACGAGATCAAAGCCGTATTGGCCACCCATAACGAAACCTCGACCGGCGTCACCTGCGACATTCCCGGCGTGCGTAAAGCGTTGGACGCTGCCAACCACCCGGCATTGCTGTTCTCGGACGGTGTTAGCGCCATCGGCAGTATCGATTTCCGTCAGGACGAATGGGGCGTGGACGCATCCATCGCCGGTTCGCAAAAAGGCTTTATGCTGCCGGCTGGTTTAGCGATTTTGGGTTTCAGCCAAAAAGCCCTGGCGGCCGTCGATAACAGCAACTTCCCGCGCTCGTTCTTTTCGCTGAAAGACATGGCCGCCTCCAATAAAGACGGCTACACCCCCTACACCCCGTCCACCCCGATGTTGTACGGTTTGCGCAAGGCGTTGGAATTGCTGCTGGAAGAAGGCATGGAAAACGTCTATGCCCGCCACCACCGCCTCGGCGAAGGCGTACGCCGGGCCGTGGCGGCCTGGGGCTTGCAAACCTGCGCGCAAGAAGGCTGGGCATCCGACACCGTCACCGCGATCGTGGTACCGGCGGACAAAGACGCCCGCCACGTCATTAGCACCGCTTACAGCAAATACAACATCTCGTTGGGTGCCGGCCTCAGCGAAGTAGCCGGTAAAGTATTCCGCATCGGCCACGTCGGCGACATGAACGACGTCTCCCTGCTGGGCGCGATTGCCGGCGTGGAAATGGCCATGCTGGATAACGGTATCGACATCAAACCCGGCAGCGGCGTAGCGGCGGCGATTGAGTATTACCGCTCATCCGCGAAATAATCAATTTCCTCTGGTTATTAAAAAGGCGCCGATCGGCGCCTTTTTTTACACACTAATTAAACAGCGCCAAGGCCTTTTTCAAAGTGGACGCCACGCCCCACAATAAAGGCAACGCCACGTACAGCCAGAACAACACCAGCCACACCAGCGAGCCGGACTTTTGCTTGTCGTTTTCCATTACACCTCCTTTTCGCCGGCGGGATAAATTCCATCCAACTCATCGAATTCATCGTGCTTCATGTGATGTTTTTCATGCACGGGTTTGATCAGCAAATTACAGATAAATCCCAACACCAATATACTCGCCATAATGTACATCGTCACATTGTAGGCATCCGCCTTTGCCACGCCCTGATTGATCTGGTATTCCCTGATGTAATTCACCAGCACCGGCCCCAGCACGCCCGCCGTCGCCCAGGCAGTCAGCAAGCGCCCGTGAATTCCGCCCACATACAGGGTGCCGAATATATCCGCCAGATAAGCCGGAATGGTGGCGAATCCACCGCCGTACATACTCATGATCACGGCATACAGCAATACGAACATGGCCATATTACCGATCATGCCCATGCTCGGTACCAGGGCATACAAACAGGCACCCACGACAAAGAACACAAAGTAGGTGTTTTTGCGCCCCAGGTAATCCGACGCCGACGACCAGAAAAACCGCCCTCCCATGTTGAATAGACTCAATAAGCCGACAAAGCCGGCCGCCGAAGCCGGGGTAACGCTGCCTTTGAACATCTCCTGTATCATCACCGACGCCTGCCCCAGCACACCGATACCGGCCGTGACATTCAGGCACAACACCAGCCACAGCAAATAAAACTGCGGGGTTTTCAAGGCTTGATCGATATGCACGTGATTTTGGGTGATCATCTTGTTGGCGATTTGCGGCGGTGTCCATCCCCGAGGCCGCCAATCGGTGGACGGGATGCGAATAGTCAATGCGCCTATCATCATCGATACAAAATACAGGCAGCCCATCACCAGAAAAGCCTCCAACACCCCCACGGACTCGGCCGATTTGAAAGCATCCATCAATAATACCGACAACGGCGCGCCTATCATGGCCCCGCCGCCGAAACCCATGATGGCCATGCCGGTTGCCATGCCGCGACGATCCGGAAACCATTTGATCAGGGTCGAAACCGGCGACACATAACCCAGCCCCAGACCGATGCCGCCTATCACGCCGTAACCTAGATAAATCAACCATATCTGATGCAGATAGACACCCAGCGCCGCCACCCAGAAGCCGCCGCCGAAACAACAGGCCGCCACGAACATGGTCAGGCGCGGGCCGACTTTTTCCAGCCATTTACCGCCGAAGGCCGCCGAAAGCCCTAAAAATACAATCGCCAAACTGAAAATCCAGCCCAGCGTAGTCAGTTTCCAGTCTGCCGCCGTCGGGGCGGAAACGCCGAGTACACGCGTCAAAGGGTCGTTAAACACGCTGAAGGCGTAAGCCTGGCCTATGCATAAATGCACCGACAAGGCGGCCGGCGGCACCAGCCAGCGGTTAAAGCCGGCATTCGCCGTAATTCGCGACTTGCAGAAAAAGTCGGCCATATAAACTCCGTGAGGTTGTATCGTCTTTGCCGATGAAATAGAAGTAAAGCCCTACGAATAGGTTATCAGGGATAACCTCAAAACAAGCGATTTTATAGGGAACCTCGCAAATTTGCCCGCCCTATGAGGCTATCGACATGTTGCGCCATCACGCGTGTTATCAGCCTCGACCTCATCCGCGTGCAGCCAGATGTCATCCTATTGCGAGGCAAAGCGATAGATATTCCAAACGTTCCCGCCAACACAGCCTGTCGCCCGTCACAATACACGGGCAGCAAAATCAGAGACAACCACCGATAAATTATTAACCCTGACCTCAATATCCCCCTGTAACCGCCATTCCGACGGAAGCGGGAGGCGATATTAATGCCGGGTTAATAACAAGGCGAAGAGACGAGTATTGCAGACAACGGTCCAGTAAAAATAAGTAACGAGACCATTGATTAGAGAAACGAAGCCATCCTTGGCGGTCATCCTGACCTATCCTGAATTCCTGGCGCTGAAAGATCGAGTGATATTTCAGCGGGTTGGCAAAGGCTTAAGCAGCAACCGCTTTGCGGCGACCGAAACCGATCAGACCCGCCATCGCGCTGCCGAATAGCCACACCGCACCCGGTACCGGGACTTGCGACACAGTCAACGAATAACCATCAGTGGTAGTTTGCCAATTGCCCCCCATGTAGCCGCCCAGAAAGATGGTGTAATACTCACCGGCAATGGCATTAAAAGTAATGGTATTGGACATAGGAGCGATGCCGCCATCAAGCGTGCCAACGCTATAAGCAACGAGATCGCTCAAGGACAGACCAGTACCTGAATTTACGCCGGCATTTACTGGTCCGCCGGCATCGTAAGGGCTTGTTTGCACGGTAACGCCGGCGGTGTTGTTACCGGCATTCCAAGGCACGTGATGCAAATAGCCGGTCATATGATCCATGCCGTGGAATACGGTAAAGCCGAACTGAGCATTCGGATTTAACAAGCCAGTAACAGTTAAAGTCACCAGGCCGGTGGTATCGGATTTAAACAAGCCGGTATCCAAATCATGGCGCCAGCCCGCTTGCTGTGCGCCGGTATTGACAGCAGCCCAAGCGCCCTTGGCGGTGTCGATATCGGCGTAAACACCGTAACGATTGAAAGAATCAAAGGTCGAGATGGTGCCGGTCCCGCCATTCCCTCCGGTGATTTGAATCCCCCAGTTCATGTGCGCGCCGTCATAACCAAAGGCCGCCGTGGAGGGGCTAGCTGTGCCGACCCAGTTTTGGGTTGCATAGTAACCAACCGGTGTTCGTGCCGTGGCGGGGTAAAAGATTCCCGAGACTGGGTCGGTCCATCCGGATAGTGATTTAGTCGTAGCAGTGGCTAAAGTTTGTGCACCGGCTCCATTGGCCCAGCCATCGGTATTTCCGGTATAGGATGTTTTCCAAACGCCACCCGCAGTCGGGTCTACAGTGCCTGCCGCAACTGAACCATCAACACCGGTTGACGCATTGTACATAGTGGTTACAGTGGCTGACGCGGAAGCTGATAAAGCCATGCCTGCCGAAATTAATGCAATTGCCTTAGCTAATTTGGTTTTCTTCATAAAATTACTTCCTTATTCCTTGCGGTTAATGGTCAAACAGTTGCTGGATCCCCTGGCAGCCTACCCCTATGTTTGCCCATCCATTTAACTGTAAGCAAACTTATACAAACATCGTACCAACAATTAAATAACTGATTTATAAAGAAAAAATAAATGATGAAGTTTTTTTATGCCCCGAAGTTTATGTGAAAAGACTCACAGTCACGTGATATGCCGCAATTATCTCATGGATATTCAACCCACCACCCTGGATTCTCTTTCGCCGGACAGCGCAAAAAAAAGCATGTTGTAGAACAGATGAGCCAAAGACAGCAACCGAGTAAAAATAACCAACCCGCAACCAGAGCGAATGCCAGGTAAACGGCTAAATAAACTTTCCGATAAAGTAAACAGTGCTTGATTTGAGAAAGGCTTGTAACAAACTGGCAGGCGGCGCAAAGGCCGCGCTTGCTACCAGAGCATTAACTTAGCCGTTTTGAGATATGAAGCCTTCCGTGGCAGTCGTCCTGACCAAATCCTAAAACAATCCTGAAACGATGCCATCCTTGGCGATCATCCTGACCAATCCTGAATTCCTTGCGCTGAAAGGCCGTTTGATCTTTCAGCGACTGGGTAAAGCCTTAAGCAGCAACCGCTTTGCGGCGACCGAAACCGACCATGCCTGCAATCGCGCTACCGAACAACCAGACTGCGCCTGGAACAGGCACAGGAGAAGTAGTGACATTCATTAAATAGTTGTCGAGCCCGGTGTTCCATTTTGAGAAGTTGTAACCTCCCAGATAAAGGGTATACACTTGACCGGCTTGGGCAATAAACGAAAAGTCTTCAGAGGCTGTTACGTTATTTGAGTAACCGATGTTGGTCAATCCCACTGTTCCAAAAGGGTTGTCAGCAGTAAAAAGCTTACCTGCCGCTGGATTATTCCATGAGCCGTGGTGGCTATAGCTTGCAGTGCTGGTATCCATGCCTTCGAACACGGTTACACCGAAAGTGCTGAATGTTGACGGGGTCAAGTTGCCCAAAGTGGCTAAATTGATGTGAACAACTTGTGTCACATCAGATACGATCAAGCCGATGTCGGTTTGATGTTTCCAACCGGTCGGTGTTACGTTGTCTTGCCATGCACCGCCGCCGGTGTCGATTTCGGCGGCTACTCCGTAGCGTGCTAATGAGTCTGCGGCAGAAATTTGACCCGAGTCGCCGGCACTTGTCAGTTGAATGCCCCAGTTCAATGAGGAAGTTGCGTTAAAGCCGAATGGCGTTGTGCTTGGGCTGGCAGTGCCTACAAAGTTTGCTGCGCGGGTAGCTGAGTTATAGTTAACGAGATTACCCCCAGCAGGTGTGCCAAGGGTTGTGTTAGCTGCAACGTTAGGTCCTGCTGCACCTAGTGGCGTGGTGCCAGCACTACCACCTAGGCCAGTATTGGCGGGATCGCTCCACACCCATCCATCGGTGTTGCCGTTCAAACCGCCGAAGTTGTTCATATTGTACATGGTGGTCGACGCAGACGCTGCTGAAGACATTGCCAAGCTGGCGATAGTCAGCGAAATTGCTTTTGCTAATTTTGTTTTTTGCATAAAAATGACTTCCTTATTTCCTTGTGATTAATGATCGAACAGTTGCCGGACCCCCCTGGCAGCTTACCTCTACGTTTGCCCCTCCATTCAACTGTATCTTTACTTATACAAACATCGTGCCAATAATAAAAAGTCCGACTTAGCAAGGAAAAACCTCATTAGAAAGTTTTCATACACTAAAACTTTATGTGAAACCGCTCACATCTGTGTGATATGCCGCAGTTTTTTCTTGAAAATAGAAAACAATACAATAATTCGAAACAAAGAATCCTCTTGCAGAAGCTTTCTTCCAGACTATTGATCAAGTTTCTGAGAATTCAATTGACCGCCTTATACGGCAAAGCTCTGGGAGCACCGGCGGTGTCGGGAGGAACCGTTACTGATTACTATGAAAATCATCGTCGAAGCGACGCAAAAGACCTTTCATATGCGGGGGGGGGGATGGGAGCGTTAGGATGTTTTTACGATTTCTGTTTGATATGCCTCGCATAGTGAGGCGACAACCCTATTTTTATGAGACTTTGGGGGATGCAATCCTAGATTGCTCCCCCAAAAATTGCTTGTTGCGACTTGGCGCCGCGTAGAAATAACGCCGGATTACCGTACTTAAAGCAGGCATTTTCGATCAGCTGCTTTTCTCCGGCGAGAGTGTTTTACAATCCGATTTCGGAACAGCTGTATAGCATATCAGCCGGCGGCACCACGACCGTTGACGCAGGAATTGCACTGGGATCGCAGGTTGCCATTAAAGCTCTCGCCTGTGCTTTTTGGTCTAATGCAAGCGCCAATATACGGTTACGTAGCGCTTGAACCGGTGCGAGCAGGGCGAGCCCTTGGTAATAATCGGCTTTTTCAAGTTTTTGCACTGCTTTCCAGTTATTCCCCAATACCCCCTCTTTCAGCACTCGAATGGCGTCTTGATTTTCTTTTCTTCCTAGCCTGGCCAACTCACGCGCAGTGGCGTTATTGGAAATCCGCTTGGCCTGATTATCCAACATATCGGACTGACGGATATTTTCCAAAGCATTGAGGGCGCGTAGAAATGATGCCAATGCCACTACCTGGGTGGAATCCAACTTGACGCTCCGATCTTTATCCTTGGATAGCGATCCCGGCGACGCATTGAAAGCCTCGCTGTTATAGGCGGCAATCGCTTCTTCCAGAGTACTTACCGCATTATTATGGAAGAATGGCGCGGTATCCGCGGCTTCTATTAACGGCGGCGTATTGAAGCGGCCATCGCCATAACAAACCTGGTCCCGATGCGGTCCGCAAGCGCTTTCCGTAACGCCGAAACCTCCGTCATAAGCCATATCCGGCTGCAGCAAGCGCGCGGGATGAACTTTCATGTTTTCAACACCTGTGTTTCGGGTTGGGTTTGCTTTGGTGCTGGAACTGCGTCCACCGGCATTTTGATGACAACCGTTACAGTTGGCGGTCTCACCGCTAGCAGGTTCTCCGTTAATGACAGGATTGGTTTTTGTATCGAACAACACTTTGCCGGATTCGATCAGCGGATCGTTAAAACTGATCTGATAAACCGGAAAATCCTTGCTTCTGCCCAGCGATAACATATAGGCTTCAACCGCATCCAATTCGGCATCGGTAGGCAAACGAAAATCGCTACCCGCTATCCGATTCATGGTTCTCGGCATATGTTGCTTGATAGCGCCTTCGGTAAATTCGCGCAAAGACCCTGAACCTGGCGCACCATCACCGCTCCAGCCAGTGGCATGGGCGAAATCCTCATCCGCTTCAAATTCGCCACCAGCAGCGATGGTTTCTCTTGCAATGGTGGTACTCAAAGCCAAGGTATGCGGGACACTGCGAAAAATATCAACATTCGGACCGTCCACGTTAGTCAATATCAGTCCATGTTTGCGCATCAAAACCGGGTTTTCAAGCTCGGCTAACGCTGGATTGGTTTCGGCCACGAACAGCGGGTCCTTTGCCGGCAAATTCATGATGTAATTAGGGTCCAACGTGAAATTATTATCTTCCCGATGACAGGTCCCACAGGTGCGCCCATTTCCGGCGAAAGTTTCATTATGAAAAATATGCCGACCTTTGGCGACCAAAGCCCCCAATACAGGCGTTAAGTCCGACAGTGTACTGGCGTTCGCCGCCTTTGGTAACAAAAACTCAAACGGAAAGACATTGTCTGCAACTGTATCCTTGAAATCGCCCATCGCCGTGGTCAGCCAAGGTTTATCCGCGTAGTAAAGCTTGAGCATTAAATCAGGCGCGCCTGCGATAGCGACATTTTCGACGGGGTTTTCACCCGCTTTGGAAACAATCACGGTATCCATGCTCAAACCTAACAAGCGACTTCTTTCCAACCTGGTTTCCAGTCGACCTTTACCATCTTCCGCTGCAAAACGACCTAGATGGAGCATCTTATCGTCTGCTTCCGGCAAGACCGAGCCGCCTAAATTATCCAACAACCATAAATCATATTCCCCAGCATCCAGACCTTTTGCTTGAAAAACCAGCTCACCATTTTTCAGATTAAACTGCAACCGGCCATGTGCTTGGGTAAATTGTTTTGACAAGACTTTTGAATATCCCAGGGATAATTTCAGTAATTCGGGACTACCGCCTTTGGCTTCATAATTAGTTCGCCAGCTATTTAACGCTAATTTCAAGGTATCGATATCACCATGCCCTATACCGTCGATATTATCGATAGACTTATTAACGTCATTGCTAAGTAGCTGAAAATAACCAATTGCCAGCGCAAAAACGGCGATAAGCATGCCGGAAAATTTAGTAAATTTTTTTCGAGTAACGTTGAGTTCGTCAACCGGTCTCATTTATATCTCCTGGTAATTGTTGGTAATTAGATAAAACAACACCAAATCACCACTGTGTGGCAGTTGTTTTATTTAAAACCTCGGTATGATGATCGTATAATCCCCAATGAGAGTGGGGCTGCCGATACAAATGAGCAAAATATGGGCCAGTCCGAAAGCCGCAGATATTTCAAGCATTAACAAGCTTTTTTTCTATACTCATCAATACTGGTGGTAAAAACTAAGGGATATGCCGTAACCTGCGGCATATCCCTTGTTTTTATAGGTGCATTTCTGTCGGAAAATTATTGTCCTCGGTTTTGAAGCTTACGAGAGCAGGCTTGATTATCCCTTACGAGCTTTCCCGCACCGATCAAACCAGCCAACTATTTATGGCATAATTACTGCTTAATCATAAACCTTTTATTAATACTATTGTCCCAACTAGCCAACCTATCTTATGTCAATATCGATAAACGAATGCATGCGCCTGGGACAGGTTGCTATCCAAAACAAAAATCTCCCGGATGCCCTGCATTGGTTTAATCTGGCCGCGAAAGAAACCCCCAAAGATCCACAAGTATTAGCTTGCCTGGGCCAGGCATTATGTTGGCAGGGAAAACGAGAAGAAGGGTTAGCACATTTAAGACAATCCGGGCACTTGTTGGCTAAGAAGGCCCGCAAGAATCGCGATGTTGCCTTGGTGATGGATTTGGCGGACCAGTTGCAACATTGGAATGATTACCAAGGTTCCGCCGAGCTGTGTAAATTAGCCGCTCAGATCAACCCGAATTATCCACGCAGCTTTCAATTGCTGGCCTTGGCGCATTCCCGCCTCAATCAAAAAAAACCGGCTTTGATAGCCGGCAAACAGGCGCTTCGTCTGGCGCCCGATAGCGCCATGCTGAACATCCTGGTGGCCACGCTGGAAATCGCTGACGGTCAAACTGAAAGCGCCAGGCAGCGTTTGGAAAAAACCCTTAGAATGCCCTTACTTACCCCGGAAGAAAAATTTCGCGCCCATAAGGAACTGGCACGCGCGCTGGACAAACTGGGCGTTTACGACCAAGCTTTCAGCCATTTGCAGGCTGCTGGCGAAGTTTCATCCCGCTTACCGGAAGTACAACGCCAGGACAGTCGACTGGTACCTGGCATGCTAAAAACCAACTCGACGGAATTCGACGGCGATTTGCTTGGCCGCTGGGCTAAAACCCAATTTCCGGCAAACCAGCCGGCTCCGGTATTTTTATTAGGTTTCATGCGTACCGGCACCACGCTAACCCAGGAAGTGTTGGGCGCGCACCCAGGGGTATTCGTGGCGGATGAAACGGATTTGGTGGTTTCGGTGGTGCGTGAGCT
The DNA here is from genome assembly GCF_024505165.1 of Methylomonas rivi. GTDB lineage: Bacteria > Pseudomonadota > Gammaproteobacteria > Methylococcales > Methylomonadaceae > Methylomonas > Methylomonas rivi. The sequence goes on along the minus strand of NZ_JANIBK010000082.1, from coordinate 1,178 downwards.
ACAACGCATGTTTAACCAAAAAGGCAGTATTCCACAGATGCTGCGGCAACTCGATCTGGCCGGAGTATTGCACTTGCGCTCTTTTTACTGGCAACGCGCTAAAGCCCTATTTGGCGATAGCATCGATACTCGCCTGTTCCTGGATAAAACCACCATGAACAGCATCGACCTTGGCCTAATCAACTGTCTGTTTCCGGACGCCAAACTGGTATTTTTGCTGCGCGATCCGCGTGATGTTTGTTTGAGCTGTTTTATGCAAACCATGATACCCACTCCTTCCACCGTGCATTTATTAACCTGGCAAGATACCGCTGCGTTTTATGCTCAGGTGATGAATTGGTGGGCTACTATCAAACCCAAACTCAGCATGGATTTCATCGAATTTCGTTATGAAGATGCCGTATTTGATTTTGAGCCGGCGTTTCGCAAGGTATTCGATTTTATGGGACTGGAATGGGATCCCAAAGTCACCGATTTTCATAAAAATGCCATCGGAAAAGTGATTGCCAGCCCCAGTTTCAACCAAGTTGCGCAACCTTTATATTCATCATCCGTCGGACGGTGGAAACATTATGCAAATGAATACCGGGCAATAGCGGATACCCTGCAGCCATTCCTAGACAGTTACGGTTATAAGTAGGGGCAGTTGCCATTTAGGAGAAAACACCCTGGAATAAACTCCGGATCTGGCTCATCAAGCGGGATGGTTGTGTTTACCGCGGAATCCTGGTTTGATTGAAGTTTTATTAACAAAACTCGCTCAACAACGGATGCCCACATGAAATATCGCGTGCTCGTAACCCGGCGCTGGCCGGCGGCGGTGGAAGCCAAACTGCTGCAACTATACGATGTGACTCTAAACCGCGACGACCGTCCGCTCTCGCCCGAAGAACTTAAACAGGCCTTGCAACAATACGATGCGGTTTGCCCGACGGTGTGCGACAGCCTGCCGGCCGATGTGTTAAACGTGCCGAATAAACGCTGCAAAATTCTGGGCAACTTCGGCGTCGGCTATAACCATATCGACATCGCGGCGGCCAAACAGGCAGGCTTGATTGTCACCAACACTCCCGGCGTGTTGACCGAAAGTACCGCCGATATCGCCATGACCTTATTATTGATGTCGGCGCGGCGCGGCGCCGAAGGCGACCGGCTGGTACGCGCCGGCCTGTGGACCG
>NZ_JANIBK010000081.1 GCF_024505165.1 Methylomonas rivi | reverse complement strand
TTTCCGCGCCGCGCGGGCCGCGATCGGCTTGGTGCCCCAGGAGTTGCATACGGACGCGTTCGAGACGGTATGGGCCACGGTCAATTTCAGCCGCGGGCTGTTCGGCCGGCCGCCCAACCCCGCCTACCTGGAAAAGGTGCTGCGCGACTTGTCTCTGTGGGACAAGCGCAACGCAAAAATCATGACCCTATCCGGCGGTATGAAACGCCGGGTGCTGATTGCCAAGGCCTTGGCGCACGAGCCATCGATCTTGTTTCTCGATGAGCCGAGCGCCGGCGTCGATGTGGAATTGCGCCACGACATGTGGCGCATGGTGCGCGAATTGCGCGCGCGGGGCACTACCATTATCCTGACCACCCACTACATCGAAGAGGCGGAAGAGATGGCGGACCGCATCGGCGTCATCGACAAGGGCGAACTGATCATGGTTGAAGACAAAGCCGTACTGATGCGCAAACTCGGCAAAAAGCAGCTCACGCTGACGTTGCGGCAGCCCATGGACGGCATTCCGGAAGCGCTCGGCGCCTGGCCGTTAGCGCTTGCCGAGGATGGCCACGCCCTGATTTACAGCTTCGATGGCCAGAAGGAAGAATCCGGCATCGCCGCACTGCTGCGCGCGCTAAACGAGCACGGTATCGATTTCAAGGATTTACGCTCCAGCGAGAGTTCGTTGGAGGACATTTTCGTCAGCCTGGTCCATCAATCCAAGGAGACACCGGCATGAATATCCACGGCATTCGCGCCATTTACCGCTTCGAAATGGCGCGCACCTTCCGAACCTTGGCGGAAAGCATCGCCGCGCCGGTACTGACTACCTCGCTGTACTTCATCGTCTTCGGCAAGGCCATCGGTTCGCGCATGGGCGATATCGACAGCGTCGGCTACGGCGCCTTCATCATTCCGGGTCTGGTGATGCTGAATTTACTCAACGAAAGCATCTCCAACGCCTCTTTCGGCATTTACATGCCCAGGTGGGCGGGCACTATTTATGAGCTGCTGTCGGCGCCGGTTTCCTGGGTGGAGGTGCTGATCGGTTATGTGGGGGCGGCCGCGACCAAGTCGGTGCTGCTGGGTTTGTTGATACTGGGCACCGCGCGCGTTTTCGTGCCCTATGAAATTGCCCATCCCGGCTGGATGGTCGCCTTTCTGCTGCTGACCGCCGTTACCTTTAGTTTATTCGGTTTCATTATCGGCCTGTGGGCCGACAGTTTCCAGAAGCTGCAGGTGGTGCCGATGCTGATCGTTACCCCGCTGACTTTTCTCGGCGGCGCGTTCTATTCGATCACTATGCTACCGCCGCTATGGCAGAAGATCACCCTGTTCAATCCGGTGGTGTATTTGATCAGCAGCTTTCGCTGGAGCTTTTACGGCATTGCCGATGTGAATGTCGCCATGAGCGTCGGCGCGACCTTTGGCTTTTTGCTGATCTGTCTGATCTTTGTCCGCTGGGTGTTTAAGAACGGGTACAAAATCAGAAGCTGAGACGGCGGCCGCGGGCTTAGCGTTACGGGGGAGTAGCGCATGAAACGGCTAAACGCTTTCGCAATTTGCCGACCCTCCCCCCTGTTTCAACGATAAAACGTTGGCTTCCAATTTTGCTTGCTTAACGATTAAAGCCAAATCGTTACCGGAATCGCACCGGTTTTTCAAAGCCGGTTGACACTATCAATTTCTTGCCAGTCCGCTGTAACAACGGACTGGCCAGTTCTTCTTCCAATAACCGAACCTGCATGCTGGCGGCTTGCACGACCTTGAGCTTCTCGACGGCTTTATACGGGTTGAACTCGGTTTCCGGCAAAAACCGCGGCAAATCAAGTTGGTTGAAATTCATGCCTATCTTCCCGGCGCTTCGCGATTGGGTTTAGTTAAACCAATGGGCATGCTTTATCCGTAACGCGACTCGGTCGCCTTTGTGCAGTGCCAATTCCCGAAATTGTTCGTTGGGCATTTCGGCATAAATCGTACTGCCCGAGCCGTTATGGCCGTCACGGTTGAGTTCCAGCCGTATCGTGCCGCCCAGGTGTTGCCAGTCTTTCAAAAACACCCGTGAATTCGTCGCATCGGTTACTTTTTCTACATCGATGTTGTGCGGCCGTACATGGGCGACAGTGCCTTTCGGTTCATCGACGATGATGCCGGTGCTTTTCAGCCAGTGCTGTTCGTCGCCTTCGATATGAAACACATTGGTTTGGCCGATAAAGCGGGACACAAAGTCGCTTTGCGGCTGATCGTAAATTTCGCTGGGCGTGCCTTTTTGTTCGATCTTGCCGTGATTGAGGACTACGATCTGGCTGGCCACTTCCATGGCTTCCTCCTGGTCGTGGGTGACGAAGATGCTGGTGACATTCAATTCATGATGCAGATGCCGCAGCCACAGGCGTAAATCCTTGCGTACGCTGGCATCCAGGGCGCCGAAGGGTTCGTCCAGCAGCAACACCGAAGGTTCCACCGCCAAGGCTCTCGCTAACGCGATGCGCTGGCGTTGGCCGCCGGAAAGCTGGTCGGGGAATCTATCGTGCAGCCAGTCAAGTTGCACCAATTGCAGCAAGGCATGTACTTTGTCCTTTATTTGCGCTTCGCCGGGTCTTTCCTTGCGTGGTTTTACCCGTAAACCAAAGGCAATATTGTCGAATACCGTCATGTGCCGGAACAAGGCGTAGTGTTGAAACACGAAGCCGATCCGGCGGTTTTTCACCGGTTGATCGGTGACGTTGTCGCCCTTCAGAAACACGTCGCCTTGATCGGCCTGCTCCAGGCCGGCGATGATGCGCAGCAAGGTGGTTTTGCCGCAGCCGGACGGCCCCAACAAGGCCACCAGTTCCCCTTCGGGAATGTCCAGGTTGATGTCGTCCAAGGCCTTGAAGGCGCCGAACTGTTTGCTGATGTGTTGTAAGGTAATACTCATGGCGTTTCTCGCAAAATTCGTGGTCTTATCGTCATTCGGCGGCGGCTTGTCTTGCCGCCTTTAAATCTTGTTTCTGCTTCCATTCCAGGACGGTTTTTACCACCAGGGTTACCACCGCCAGTCCAGCCGATAAAGAGGCGCTGGCAAAGGCGCCGACGAAGTCGTATTCGTTGTAGCTGGTTTCGACATGCAGCGGCAGGGTATTGGTCAGGCCACGGATATGGCCGGATACCACCGATACCGCGCCGAATTCGCCCATGGCTCGGGCGTTGCAGAGCAAGACGCCGTACAACAGCCCCCACTTGATGTTGGGCACGGTAATCTTGAAAAAAGTCTGCCAGCCGTTGGCGCCCAGCGACAAAGCGGCTTCCTCTTCTTCGTGGCCGATTTCCTGCATCAACGGGATCAATTCCCGCGCTACGAAGGGAAAGGTCACGAATAAGGTGGCCAGCACGATGCCGGGCACGGCGAAAATGACTTTAATGTCGTGAGCGGACAGCCACGGCCCTATCCAGCCCTGGGCGCCGAAAATCAACACGTAAATCAAGCCGGCAATCACCGGCGATACCGAAAACGGCAAGTCGATCAGGGTGATCAACAGGTTTTTACCCCAAAACTCAAAGCGGGCAATGGCCCAGGCCGCCGACACGCCGAACACGGTGGTCAGCGGCACGGTAATGGCCGCCACCAGCAAGGTCAGGCGCATGGCAGCCAGGGCGTCCGGTTCCGCTAAACTGGCCGCGTAAGTCGACCAGCCCTTGGCGAAGGCCTCGATCAACACCGTCGCCAAAGGCAAAATCAAAAACAACACTATGGTTAGCAGGCTGATAATGACCAGGGTATGCCGCACCCAGGCCGAGTCGTTCAAGGTCAGCGGCTTGGCGCGGTGGCTAAAACCGGGATTTATGGCGCTCATGTTGATACCTCTTATAGTTGACCGTTACGGCGGCGCATCCACCATTGCAGACCGTTAATCATTAACAGTAAAACAAACGACAGCAGCAACATGATCAGGCCGATGGCGGTGGCGCCGGCGTAGTCGTATTGTTCCAGTTTGGTGATGATCAACAGCGGCACGACTTCAGAGACATAGGGCATGTTGCCGGCGATGAAGATGACCGAACCGTATTCGCCGACACCACGGGCAAATGCCAGCGCGAAACCGGTGATTGCCGCCGGCAGAATGTTGGGTAGTATGATATTGGTAAAGGCCTGCCAACGATTGGCGCCGAGACTGGCGGCGGCCTCTTCCATGGCGCTATCGAATTCCTGTAGTACCGGCTCGATGGTGCGCACCACGAACGGCAGGCCGATGAAGATCAATGCAAACACGATGCCCAGCGGTTTGTAGGCAATTTGAACACCGATGGCGTCCATCACCCATTTGCCTATCCAGCCCTTGGGCTCGTAAATGGTCGCCAGCACGATGCCGGCCACGGCAGTCGGCAGGGCAAATGGCAGATCAATCAAGGCATCGAAGATTTTTTTACCGGGAAATGGGTAGCGTACCAAGCACCAGGCGATGACGGAACCTAATACGGCCGCTATACCGGCCGCGATCAGGGCCGCGCCGAAGCTGACCCGGAATGATGTCAACACTCGCCGGCTGGTCAAAATTTCCCAAAACTGATCCAGGCTGAGTTGCAGGGTTTTTAGCAGCATCGCGCTGAGCGGTATCAATACGATCAGCGCCAGATAAAACAGCGTGAAACCGAGCGCCGGGCGAAATCCCGGCATGATGTGGCTTTGTGGCATAAATTCGGTGGTTAAGTCAGTTAAAAAACAGCGGTGTTATATCTCTCATCCGTTTTTTGCTTGCCAGCGGCAGCCGGCAATCAGTGGGGACGGCTATCGCCATCCCCGCATCAACAGTTAGCATCGATCAAGGGGTATAGATTTGGTCAAAAGTACCGCCGTCGTTGAAATGCTCTGCTTGCGCCTTGGCCCAGCCGCCGAATTGCTGATCCACCGTGAATAACTCCAGTTGCGGAAAGCGTTTCAAGTCGTCAGGGGCGGCGTGTTCCGGCTGGAATGGCCGGTAAAAATGCTTGGCCGCCAGTTTTTGTCCCACGGGTGAAAACAGGTATTGCAAGTACGCCTCGGCCAAATCGCGGGTGCCGTTTTTGTCGACGATTTTGTCGACCACGGTGACCGGTGTTTCGGCTTTGATACTGACCGGTGGCACCACGATTTCATATTCGCTGGGGCCGTATTCTTTGAGGGCCAGAAAGCCTTCGTTTTCCCAGGTAATCAACACATCGCCGATACCGCGCTGAATAAAGGTAGTGGTCGAGCCGCGCGCGCCGGAATCCAGTACCGGCACGTTTTTATACAGTTTCTTGACGAAATCCTTGGCGGCGTCCTTGCTGCCGAAACTTTTTTCCGCGAATGCCCAGGCCGCCAGATAGTTGTAGCGGGCGCCGCCGGATGTCTTGGGATTGGGGGTAATCACCGATACGCCTTCTTTGGTCAGATCGTCCCAGTTTTTGATGGCTTTAGGATTGCCCTTGCGCACCAGAAACACAATGGTCGAGGTATACGGCAGGCTGTTGTTGGGCAAACGGCTTTGCCAATCTTTCGGCAACAGCCGGGCGCGTTCGGCAATTTGATCGATGTCGTAGGACAGCGCCAAGGTCAACACATCGGCTTCCAGACCGTCGATCACGGCACGGGTTTGTTTGCCGGCCCCCCCATGGGATTGCTGAATCGCCACGTCCTCACCGGTTTTATCTTTCCAGTATTGGACGAATGCTTTGTTAAAGTCCTGATACAGCTCACGGGTTGGGTCGTAAGATACATTGAGCAAGGTACGATCGGCCCAAGCGTGGCCGCTAAGCAGTAAGGACAAGCCGACCAGCAACGGTTTCAGGGTTTTGGTAAATGGCATGATGCCTCCTTAAGTAGTAAAAGTGGTTACGCTGTGCTTTGGAGTGCGCACAGCATAGGCCACCTCGAATTGCAATTAAAACGATAGTTTTAGAATTAAATATCTTATATTAAGATATATAAAGCCGTACCTTTCCCCTCCGCCGGAACCCGGCTCCGGATGCTAAGCTTGCCAGGGCTTATTGGTATTTGGGTTTGCCGTCGCCAAAGGCATTCAGGGAAACCTCGAAATAGAAAAAGTTGCTGGGCTCGTTGGTAAAGGGGCCCGCGCTTGCGCTGACGGTTTGATTAAACGACTGGGTAAAATCGCCGGGGGTAAAGCGGGCATAACTCAGGCTCCAATCGACATAAGGGTTGAGTTTGTGGCGCAGGCGGATGTCGAATTCGTGCCCCAGGAAACTGCCGCTTTGTCCGCTACGATCACGCAAGTTGGCGCGGTTCCAGGCATCGGATTCGCTTTGCAGCCAGTAGGCGTTGTAGCCCATGTCGACGCGTACATCCTTATACGGGGTAAACTCCAGCCTGGTTTTGGGGGCGTGGATGTTGTCCCAGGAAAAATAATCGTTGCGCGACCAGGGTTGGTTAAAGCCGTAGAAGGCATCGAAGCGGTTATTGATGCTGTCGTTGGCGTCCTTATCGCCGCTGCCGTAGCCGTAATACAGGCTGGCCCTGGGCTTCCAGTCGTGATCGAAGCTGTAGCCGAGTTCCAGCGAGTAGGCCAGGGCATCGTGCTGACGCTGCACTTGTCCCAAAGCGCTGTTATTCAAGGCACCGGAACGGCCGAATTGCTTGTTGAGGTCGGCGTCGAAATCGAAGCCGCTATCCCATAGCAAACCGTAGACACGCAAACCGGGGGCATAAATATCCATGTCGGCCTTACGGTTGGCAACCACCCGATTCAGCGGGTCGCCATTGACTTTGCGCCCCAATACGTAGGGCTGAAGGGTGACATAGTCCGACCATTGCTTCAGACTCAGCACCGCACCGTAAATCCAGGTATCTTCATCAGGCTGGTCGAATTTGTTCATGGTCCGTTCCACCGGCTGGAAGGCGAAGGTATCCAGGTCCCAGTTGTTCTGTTTCTTGCCGAAGCGCACCCGCACCCCTTCGAAATTGTTGGTAGTGTTGCGGAACTGGTTGTTGCCGATCATGCGCCTATCCAGCAACTCCAGCGACTGGCGGCCGGCGCGAATGCTGATGGGGCGATTGTGGCCCAGGGCGTTGGCGAAATACAGTTCGCCGTAGCCTTGAATCAATTCGAACTCGTTGACGTCGGCGTCGGTTTTTTCGTAGATGCTGTTGTGACTGCGGGCGTCTTCGAATTCCACAGCGAACCGCAAGGGATCCAGTATATCCTTGACGCCGACATAGGCGCGGGTGCGCAGCAACCAGAGGTTATCCGGGTCGTTACGATACTTGTTCAACGTGGCGCCGGTGGAGGGGTTGGTACGCCGGCGCAGGTCGTTTTCCCGGTACTCGTAGCGGGTACGGAAGTCCAGACCGACATCCAGCCATTCCACATCGCGGAATTGTTCGAACTGGGTTTTGCTTAAATTGCGTACATAGGCGGGAGGATCGGTTTCCGGCTCGACGCGATAACCTTTGGTCTTGCGGTAATAGTCTTCGGCAGCGGCAAGCTGAGGTAATATCAGCAAGGCACTTGCCAATCGGGTTTTGCTATTAAAGGTAAAAAAATGCCGTTTCATGGCTGACTTCTCCAGTGAAAATTAAAGTAATTAAGTGGCTTTAATCACCATAACTTCCGGTGGTCCGGTCAGCTAAGGCCCAAGTAATCAAGACGTCTAGGCCTAGTTACTCAGTCTAAATTTTTCGTGTTTCTCAATTTGCACGACTCGACCGTCATGCACGACCAGTTCGATCGAACCAAAGCGAATATCCTGCAGGAGCGACTCGACAATCCGCGCAATATCCCGGCTTTGCACTAATTTGAATAAATCAGCCTCCTCTGCATCCGCCATATTGACCTCCTTTAAATGTTGACAAAAGCGTTAACTGTGTTGCCTTCGGGAGTGCATAGTAAAGAAAACGGCGATGCAGATAAAACGTTAAGTTTCGATGTATTTATCTAAAAAATGAATATGCTTGCAGGCGATGACTGCATCCATTAATTTGATGCGGCCTGCCGGTTTAAATCTAAAAAAAATGCCGGGAGCATCGACCATTGCAACGCTCCCGGCCAAGAAAATGCACGCGGCTGATGCGCGCATTAGGGGGATGTAACCAGTGTTTTTTGAAACATTCGCTCAAATTCGGTTAACGCGACGGTTTCGAATTTATCGCTACTTTTCTATAAGCTATATCCATGCCAAGCCTACAAAATAGCTCAACAGCCTATGTATCGTCCGATTTATTGCCTTAACAGCAAGCCATACGGCATCCAGAAGTTTCATTTGAAACAAATTTACCTCGCCACATGAAACAAATGCTAAACGCGTGTTAAAATTGCAACATTTTGAAACAATCGCAAAGCTTCCATGAGCCAATCCTCGCCGTTTTTTAACCGCTGGCTAAGCCAAATCGGCCCCGACCAGGTCATTACCATACTCACCGATCTGGTGGACGCCGGCGCGGTGTTTGCCGTGGATGCAGACGGCAAAATTCTGTTCTGGAGCAAGGGCGCCGAAAAATTGTTCGGCTTGGCCGCCGAAGCGGTAATCGGCAAAGTCTGCACCGAAGCCTTGAATTGCGACGAAGGCCGCGACCCCTGCGGCTTGGCGGAACATGGCGCCATTAAGGACCAATTGGTGAAATTGCGCCGCCCCGACGGCAACAGCCTAAGCTGCTATCGCACCGCGCGAGCGTTTTTCGCCGCCGACGGCCGTTTCGCCGGCGCTTTGGAATTTTTGCAACCGCGGGCGGCAACCGCGCCCAGCGCCAAATCGCTGACCGATAGCGACAGTTTTCATGGCATTTTGTCGCGCGACCCCGCCATGCAGGAAGCGATAAAAATTATCCGCAATGTGGCCGAAACCGAAGCGACCGTGCTGATTCGCGGCGAATCCGGCACCGGCAAGGAATTGGTGGCGCACGCACTGCACCTAGAAAGCAGCCGCGGCAATAAACCGTTTCTGGCCATCAACTGCGCGGCGCTGACGCCGAGCCTGTTGGAAAGCGAGCTTTTCGGCCATGTAAAAGGCGCGTTTACCGGGGCGATGCGCAACCATGCCGGCCTGTTTCAGCGCGCCCACGGCGGCACTTTATTTTTGGACGAAGTGGCGGAACTGCCGTTGGAACTGCAGGCCAAGTTGCTGCGGGTTTTGCAGGAGCAAAGTTTTATCCCGGTGGGCGCCGATGCCGCCATCAATGTCGATGTGCGCATCATCGCCGCCACCCACCGCTCGTTACGCGAGGAAGTCAAAGCCGGACGGTTTCGGGAAGATTTGATGTACCGGCTGCGGGTGGTGCCGGTATTTTTACCGCCGTTGCGGGAAAGACGCCAGGATGTCAATTTATTGTTGTGGCAATGCATACAGCAGCATAACCGGCACGGCCGCCGCCATGTCGACAGCATCGCCCCGGAAGCCATGCGCCGCTTGCTGGATTACCGCTGGCCGGGTAATGTCAGGGAATTGAAAAACGTGGTCGAATATGCGTTCGCGGTGGGACGGGGTAATGAAATTACCTTGGACGACCTGCCGCCGGAATTTCGGGAAGCATCCCCAACCTACAGCGCCGCGCCGCCACTAATCGGCGGCAACCGGCGCGCCAACGAAGCCGACCTGATCCGCGAAGCGCTGCAAAACGCCGGCGGGCATTTGGAAACCGCCGCCAAACTGGTCGGCATGAGCCGGGCCACCTTTTGGCGCAAGCGTAAAAAATACGGGCTTTAATGAATGTCCGCAACCAGCGGTAGTTCGGGTAGAAATAACGACCAAACCGGTTCCGCGCCCGCGGGTAATGGCGCCAGCCGGCCCAATTCGACCCACTGGTTTTCCGGGGTATGAAAATCCGAGCCAACCGACGCCAGCAGCCGGTGCTTGCGGGTCAATTGCAAACTCAGCAGAATGTCGTCCGCGGACGCTCGCCCCGTCACCACCTCCACGCCCTGCCCGCCGAATTGTTTGAAGGCGGTCAGCGCCTTATCCATCCATTTAAAACTCAGGCTATACCGCAACGGGTGCGCCAGCACGGCAACGCCGCCGGCCGCGCGTATCCAGCCGACCGCCTCCTCCAGACCGGCCCATTGGGTTGGGACGAATGCCGGTTTGCCTTTGCTCAGGTAGCGGTCGAAGGCATCCTGCTGGGTGGCGACATAGCCTTGCGCAACCAGAAAATCGGCAAAATGCGAGCGAGTGATTTCGCCGTTGCCCGCCGCCCGAGTCACGGCTTCATGCGCCCCGGCAATGCCTTTTTTTTGCAGTTTTTCGGCGATTTTCAGCGCCCGTTGCTCGCGCAGGCTTTGTTGCTTGGCCAATCCGTCGATCAGTATCGGCTGCTCCGCATCGATATTCAGGCCGATAATATGCAGGCATTGGTGGGCATGCAACGCCGACAATTCGATGCCCGGTATCAAGCGTATGCCGCAATCTTCCGCCGCTTGCGCGGCTTCCCGCAGACCGGCCGTGGTGTCGTGATCGGTCAATGCCAGCGCCGTCACGCCCTGCCGATGGGCTCGCCGCACCACTTCGGCGGGCGCTAAAGCCCCGTCCGACGCCGTGGAGTGGCAATGTAAATCGTAGTTGTCTTGCATTATTGATATTCACCGTAAAGTTTTGCATACAGGCCGTTTTGCTGAATCAGGGCCTCGTGCCTGCCCTGCTCGCAGATTTGGCCTTCTTCGAACACGTAGACATGCTCGGCTTGTTTGACCGCGCTGAGGCGATGGGCAATGATGATGGTGGTTCTGCCGTTTAAAAATTCGTTCAGGGCATGGTGTAATTTATACTCGGTTTCGCTATCCAGGGCCGAGGTCGCTTCGTCCAGAATGACGACGGAAGGCTTGCTGACTATCATACGCGCAATCGCCATGCGCTGCCGTTGGCCGCCGGACAAACGCATGCCCTGCCGCCCGACCACTGTATCCAGACCGTTTGCCAGTTCGGCCACGGTAGCCTTCAGTTGCGCCAGTTCCAGTGCATACCACAGTTCGCTATCGTCGATGTCCCGACCCAGGGTCAGATTGGCGCGGATGGTGTCGTTCAACAGCGCCGGATGCTGTAACACCGTGGCTACGTGTTCGCGCACCACATCCAGACCGATGCGGTCGATAGGCACGCCGTCGAAATAAATCATGCCTTGATTGGGCGGGTAGAGCCCGATCAAAGTTTGCGCCAAGGTGGATTTGCCGCCGCCGCTGGCGCCGACCAAGGCGATTTTTTCCCCGGCCTTGATGTGCAGATTGATGCCGTTCAGCACCGGTTCGTCCTTGTAACTAAAATGCAAATCCTTCACCGTAACGGAGACGGTCTTGGCCGCCAGGAACGGATTTTCCAGGTGCGGATATTCCGGTTCCCGTTGCAGCAGCGTCAACTGGTTGATTCTGGCAAGCGCGGCCTTGGCGGCGTAAAACGCCTGCTGGATACCGAGAATTTCCTGCACCGGCGCCATCATGAACCATAAATAGCCGAACACGGCCAACATTTGCCCGATGCTGAGATCGGAATACAGCACCATCAACATGGCGGTGGCGCGAAAAATGTCGAACCCGAACAAAAATGTCAGAAAACTCAAGCGGATGGCCGCGTCGCTTTTCCAGGCGAACACTGTGGAATGGTTTTTCACCGCCAACGCGCTGTTGATCAATTGCCGGCAATAATGTTCCTCGCGGTTACTGGCGCGAATCTGGTTGATGGCTTCCAGGGTTTCGCTCAAGGCCTGCTGGAACACGCTGTAGGCCTTGTTTTCGTTGGCTTTTAAATCCTTGATTTTCGAGCCTATGGACTTGGCGAAATAGATCACCACCGGATTTAAAAAGATGATGAACAAACCCAGTTGCCAATGCATCCACAGCAAAATCACCGCCGTACCCAGCACTGTCAGACAGGCCACCAGCAGTTTGCTGATGGTGGTGCCGATAAAGTTATCCAGCGTGTCCAGATCGGTCACCATATGCGCCGTCACGGTACCGCTACCCAGGCTTTCGTATTCCGACATCGAGATATGCTGCAATTGATGCACCAGACTCTTGCGTATCCGGAAGATCACGTCCTTGGCGATGTTGGAAAACTGGCGGGTCTGGATGATATTCAGGGCCAAGGCAAACAGGCGCAGCAACAAGCTGACCAACAATACCCCGGCGATATAGACGATGGGTTGCCGCCATTCGGCGGCCAAAAACGGATCGACTGTCCGCAATACCAGCCCCGGGTTCTGCAGCAACACCTCGTCCACCAATAGCGGCATCAGTAAGGGCACCGGCACGCTGGCCAGGGTAGCCAGCACGGCAATGAAGTGCCCCGCCACCAAATGTTTTTTATGCTGTAAGGCTATGCGAAAAATGTAATGCCAGGAATAATGGGATTTGCTGGGCGAGAATGGTGTTTTCAATGTTTAAGCATAATGGGTTGGGCCAAGGGGATTATAATGGTTTATGTTTTTGGCAAAAACCATTTCAGCCTTGGGTTTATTGATGAATTCCATGAAGATCGCCGCCCGCCTGCTACTGCTGGCTTGCCTGCCCGCATCCGGCTTATCGGCCGGAGCAGACACCGAGCGCGGTCTGGCTGCGATGCGCACCACCTTTTTACAGGCTGAACAATACATCAAACAAAACCGCGAGGATGACTATTTTGCACTGGCGGATACGTTAAAAACCTATCCGCTCTATCCCTATCTGCAATACCAATGGCTGGCCAATCACCTGGATGACGAAAAATCCGTGCGGGCGTTTTTGCTGGAAAACGCCGATAGCCGCTATGCGCAGTTACTGCACCTCAAGTGGATGGCGCATCTAGGCCAGCAGCGGCAATGGCTGTCTTTTATCAATTTTTACAACAACAGCAACGATACGGAATTACAGTGCTATTTTGCCCAGGCGCAATACGGCAATGGAGAACAACAAGCCGCGCTGGAAAGCGCCAAACAATTTTGGCTGAGCGGTAAAACCCTGCCCGCGGCCTGCGATGCATTATTCGGAGCCTTACAATCTTCGTCCTTCTTGACCGCCGAATTGATCCGGCAACGTTTCCAGGCCGCCCTGAAACTGAATAATGCGGCCTTGGCCAAACAATTACTGCCGCTGTTTGACCACCGGGACCGCGCCTTGGCCGAACAATGGCTCAAACTGCATAACCAGCCGGAACTGGTTACGCAAGCGGCGGCTTGGCGGCGCGACGATCCGCAAGCCGGTCAGCTGTTTGCGCACGCCATAACCCGCTGGCTGGAAAGCGACCCGCGGGCCGCGTTATCGGCATGGGATACGCATCGGCAGTCGTTCAAAATCCCCGCCGAAACCGTGGCCGACACCGAAAAACGCTTGGGCATGGCCCTGGCCTTCCGCCGCGACAAACGCGCCTATGCCAAACTGGCCCAGTATGCCGGCGACGACGATTCCGCCCGGGAATGGCGGGTGCGGGCCGCGCTGAACCAACAGCAATGGCCGGAGGTACTGACGGCGATTGCGGCCTTAAGCGAAGCCGCCAGACAGGAAGACAAATGGCAATATTGGCAAGCCAGGGCCTTAACGGCGACCGGCCAACCGCAACAGGCGGCCGCCATCTTCCAAGCCATCGCCGCGCACCGGGGTTTTTACGCCTTTCTGGCCGCCGACTATTTGCGGCAGGATATTCAGCTGAACCATAGGCCGGTAACCGCCACGGAACGGGAAGTCGACGCATTACAAAAATCCAGCGCGTTTCAAGTCATCGACGAACTATTAGCCATCGACCGCAAGTCCGAAGCCGTCGGGCAATGGCGGCATGCCATCGCCGACCTGGACAACCGGCAATTACAAGTTGCCGCCAAACTGGCGCAAGACCGGCAATGGCCTTCAATGGCCATATTCACGCTGGCCAAGGCCCAGCATTGGGACGATATGGAACTGCGTTTCCCCTTGTGGTTCAACAACCAAATTCAAAGCAACGCCGACCGGAACCAGCTCGATCCCGCGCTGGTTTTTGCGTTGATCAGGCAAGAAAGCGCATTCGACGAATTTGCCGGCTCCCCCGCCGGCGCGATCGGCTTGATGCAAGTGATGCCCAAAACCGCCAGGCAAATTGCCGGCGAGCTCCGACAAGACTGGAATAACGATTTCAATTTACTCAACCCTGACATTAATATCCGCTACGGCAGCTATTATTTCAAAAAAGTATTGGACCAATTCGGCGGCCACTTTGTACTGGCCGCAGCGGCCTATAACGCCGGCGCCAACCGTATCAAACAATGGCTACCCAAGGATCAAGCCTTGCCGGCCGATATTTGGATAGAAACCATACCCTACAAAGAGACCCGCGGTTATGTGTCTTCGGTATTGATGTACGCGTTGATCTATCAGCAGCGCCTGAACCGGCACAGCTTAAAAACCGGCGATTTATTGCGGGCAATAAATCCCGGCTAAAAATTGAGCTGATTTTTTGACCCGACTATTGGATAATGGGCGGAGTTTTCAGCTTATTTACCAGGTACAGATTTAAATGGAGAAACAGCACAGTTTCACGCGCGAAGAATTATTAATGTCCGGTCGCGGCGAATTATACGGCCCTAAAAACGCGCAACTCCCCCTCCCCCCCATGCTGATGATGGACCGCATCGTGCATATGTCGGATGAAGGCGGCAAGTACGGCAAAGGCGAAATCATAGCTGAACTCGATATTACTCCCGATCTGTGGTTCTTCGACTGCCATTTCCAAGGAGACCCGGTCATGCCCGGCTGCCTGGGTCTGGACGCCATGTGGCAACTGGTGGGTTTCTATCTGTGCTGGATGGGCGGCCCCGGCAAGGGCCGCGCCCTGGGCTGCGGCGAGGTCAAATTTACCGGCCAAGTGCTACCCACCGCCAAAAAAGTCGTCTACAAAATCGACCTGAAACGGGTGATTTTGCGCAAACTGGTGATGGGCATCGCCGACGCCACCATGGAAGTGGACGGCAAGCAAATTTACGAAGCCACCGATTTACGGGTCGGCTTGTTTACTTCTACTCAAGATTTTTAAGGGCCCTCTCATGAGACGCGCGGTTGTAACAGGTTTAGGCATAGTCTCCAGCATCGGCAATAACCGGGATGAAGTCGTCGCATCGCTCAGGGCCGGACGTTCCGGCGTCGTGCATGCCGACATTTATCAGGAACTAGGCTTCAGAAGCCATGTGCACGCGCCGGTCAATCTGGATCTGGACGAGGTCATCGACCGGAAAATCAAACGTTTCATGGGCGACGGCGCGGCCTATAACTATGTCGCCATGGCTCAGGCCATCGCCGACTCCGGTCTGGAAGAGGCGCAAGTTTCCAATGTCCGCACCGGCTTGGTGATGGGTTCCGGCGGCCCGTCTACATCCAACGTCGTCGATGCCGCCGACATCCTGCGCTCGAAAGGCGTTAAAAAAGTCGGCCCCTATATGGTGCCGCGCGCCATGTCCAGCACCAATACCGCCTGTCTGGCCACGCCTTACAAAATCAAGGGCGTCAACTACAGCATCAGTTCCGCCTGCGCCACCAGCGCGCATTGTATCGGCCACGCCATGGAACTGATTCAATTGAACAAACAAGACGTGGTGTTTGCCGGCGGCGGCGAGGAACTGCACTGGACCATGTCGGTGTTGTTCGATGCGATGGGTGCGTTGTCGTCAAAATATAACGACACGCCGGCAACGGCTTCCCGCCCTTACGACGCCACCCGCGACGGCTTCGTGATTTCCGGCGGCGGCGGTGTGCTGGTGATCGAAGAACTGGAGCATGCCAAAGCCCGCGGCGCCAAAATCTATGCCGAGCTGGTCGGCTATGGCGCCACCTCCGACGGCTACGATATGGTGCAACCGTCCGGCGAAGGCGCCGTGCGCTGCATGCAGCAAGCCATGGCCACGGTTGACGGCAAAATCGATTACATCAACGCCCACGGCACCAGCACTCCGGTTGGCGACACCCGCGAACTGGAAGCCTTGCGCAACGTATTCGGCGCCGACAACATTCCCGCGGTTAGCTCCACTAAATCCTTGACAGGACATGCCTTGGGCGCCGCCGGCGTCAACGAAGCAATTTATTCGCTGTTGATGATGCAGGAAAACTTTCTCAGCGCCTCCGCCAACATCACCGAACTGGATCCGCAGGCGGCCGGCATACCCATCGTCCGCGAACTGCGGGAAAATGTGACATTAAATACCATCATGTCCAACAGTTTCGGTTTCGGCGGCACCAACGCCACGCTGATTTTCCAGCGTTATAACGGTTAATTTTCTGTGGCCGGAGCCACTCGCTCCGGCTGCCAGCCTCATTACGCAATGTCCGACTTAGCACAAAAATCCCGCACTCAATTCAATAAGTTGCAGAAACGCCTGCGCCGTTGCGTCGGCGAAGCCATAGCCGATTTCAACATGATAGAAGACGGCGACAAAATCATGGTCTGCCTGTCCGGTGGTAAAGACTCTTATACGATGTTGGATATTCTGCTGAATTTGCAGAAAACCGCGCCAGTAAGCTTCGAAATCATCGCCGTCAACCTGGACCAAAAGCAGCCGAGTTTTCCCGAGCATGTGCTGCCGGCGTATCTGCAATCCATCGGCGTGCCTTTCCATATCATCGAGCACGACACCTACAGCATCGTTAAACGCATCATCCCGGAAGGCAAAACCACCTGCAGCCTATGCTCGCGCTTGCGTCGCGGCACTTTGTACGGCTTCGCCAAGGAACACAACATCACCAAAATCGCCTTGGGCCACCACCGCGAAGACATTATCGAAACCTTTTTTCTGAACCTGTTTTACGCCGGCAAGCTTAAAGCCATGCCGCCCAAACTGCTCAGCGACGACAAACAAAACATCATTATCCGCCCGTTGGCCTATTGCCGGGAAAAAGACATCAACCGCTTTGCGGCCTTTAAGAAATTTCCCATCATTCCCTGCAACCTGTGCGGCTCGCAGGAAAACCTGCAACGCAAGGCCATGAAGCAGATGCTGGCGGGTTGGGACAAACAATTTCCGGGCCGGCTGGAAACCATTTTCGCCGGCTTGCAAAACATCGCCCCCTCGCAAATGGCCGACACAGGACTGTTCGACTTTGCCGGCCTGCGGCGCGACCCCGACGCGTT
>NZ_JANIBK010000080.1 GCF_024505165.1 Methylomonas rivi | reverse complement strand
CATAGACAGAAATTTCAAAAATAAAAATTCTCGGTATCGGGTTTTGAGACCGAGACGTTGTAAGTTAGAGCACAGAGCTCCCACCCTATAACCACCAAGCAAGGTAAGTTATGGCTATTGACGAAAAATTCGAGGCGTATTTTCAAGAAATTACCGGCTTTCCGACGTTACGTTGGCAACGCCGGCTGTTTCATCAACTGAGCGAAAACCGCTTGCCCGATGCACTGGATTTACCGACCGGCTTGGGCAAAACCTCGGTCATGGTCTTGTGGCTGTTGGCCCGAGCACTGAATCCAGCGTTACCCCGACGACTCGTTTATGTCGTGGATCGGCGAGTTGTTGTTGACCAAGCCACGCAAGTTGCCGAGGAACTACAAACAAAATTGGAGCAATTGCCGGAACTCAAGGCATTGCTCGGCTTTAACCAAAATGAGTCTGTGTCGGTATCGACACTACGCGGTCAGTTTGTGGATAATCGCCAGTGGCTGGCCGACCCGACCAAAGCGGCCATTATTGTAGGCACCATCGACATGATCGGTTCACGTTTGTTGTTCGAAGGTTACGGCGTGTCGCGCAACATGCGTCGTTATCACGCTGGATTTCTTGGCGCGGATAGTCTTTGCGTGTTGGATGAAGCCCACCTTTGCCAGCCGTTCGAAGCTTTGTTGCAAGCAGTAGCCTCCGATAAAAGCTTATTGCCGACCGTCGAGCAAATGCTTTCTATTCCGCCCTTTAAGCGATTGTCGCTATCGGCTACCGGCAAACAAGGCGGGAATCAAGCGTTTGGTTTGCAAGCGGAAGACTACGGCGACGATGTAGTCGCCCAACGTTTAAACGCCAAAAAAGAACTTTCTATCGAAATCGGAAACGAAGGCAACCCTTTGCCCGAACTGCTTGGCGCGGAAGCTTGGGATTTAAAAGATTCGGGTAACCGCATCCTGATTTTCTGTAACCGGCGGGAAGACGCCCGGAAAATCAAGGCCGATCTGGAAAACCGTTTCAAACAAGCGAAAGTCAAATACCCGATCAACTTCCTGACCGGCGGCCGCCGGGTTCGAGAGCGGCAAAACCTGGTTGCTTGGTTAGCGGACTACGGTTTTTTGGCCGGTTCCGAAGCGAAACACGACACGCCGGTCTTTCTGATTGCCACATCCGCCGGCGAAGTCGGTATTGACTTGGATGCCGATCATATGGCTTGCGACTTGGTAGCTTTCGAACGCATGGTGCAGCGTTTCGGCCGAGTCAATCGGCGCGGCGAAAAATCGGCCTGCATCAAGGTTGTTGCGATTCCACCGAAAGCACCCACCGTAAAACGTCCAACCGTTCCCGATGTGTTTATGCCGCAACCGCCGTCAATTCCGCCGGAAAACGCGGATAAAGCGTTGTTGAAACAATACAAACAAGAGCAACAGGCTTTTGAAAAAGCGCAAAAAATCTACCAGAAAGTCCAAGAGGAATATGCTCAGCAGTTAGCGAGTTATCAGCAAACCGCCAAGGCATTCGAAGGCTATCAAGCACAACTCGCCGTTGTAAAACGCCTGGCAGGCGATGCCAGCCCAGGCGCGATTACCGCTTTAAAACCAAAAGTTCCAAGCGACGAAATGAAAGCCGCATTATCGGAAGAACTGTTACGCCCGGCACTTACTCGGGCGCTGGTCGATGCTTGGTCGATGACCTCGTTGGAGCAACACACCGCCCGCCCCGACATTCAACCTTGGCTACGCGGCTGGCAGCCCAATGAAGAACCGGAAACCACACTAGCTTGGCGCCAATATCTGCCTTGGGGCTATGGCGACGATTTTCCCAACCCGGCCGAAGTGGAAGCTTTTTTTGAAAACGCACCGATACACTTGAGCGAAACCCTGGAAATTTCGGTTCGGGAGGCGGCCAAAAACCTGGTCAAGCGCGCCCAGGAAACCCTAAAATCTGACTCGAATTTAAGTGGAAAACCGGCTCTGTTGTTACTGACTCGAGCCGGAAAGCTGGCCGGTAACCGCAGTTTCACTGTTCAACAACTGGCGAACGTTGCGGAGCTTAAGGAATTGCAAGTTTTGTTGGCTAACCGTCAAGCTGTGATAACCCGGTTTTTGGGCGGATTATCAAACGAAGGTCTATTGGACGACAGCGCAGACGGTGAAGGACTGGTCACGCTCGATCACCAATGGGATGAACACATAGTGGGTTACCGCGTGGTTTGTCGCGAGTACGTGGTTAAGGCCGAAGGCGATTGGCACACCGTTTATCAATTTAAACCCAAAGCCGATGAGGACGCCGAAGCCGTTGAAATCTGGTTGGTTCAAGTGTATCGCGGCCCGAAATCGCAACGCCAAGGCGACCCTGCCGTTGCCCGATTCGAACAAAGTCTACAAAAACATCACGATTTTGCAGGTCGGGAAATGAAGACCATTGCTCAAGCCTTGGCGCTTCCCGCGGATTATGCCGACTTAGTGGTTGCCGCTATGCGTCGCCATGACTTGGGCAAACAGCGAGGTCTTTGGCAAACCTCGATGAACGCGCCACCCGACGGCCGCCCCTACGCTAAAACCTTGGGCGGCGGCAATCCGCGTTTGCTGGCTGGATACCGCCATGAATTCGGTTCATTGGCGGACGTGGCAAACGACGCGGCCATCAACCAGTTACCAACAGAATTACAGGACTTAGCGCTGCACTTGATCGCCTCTCATCACGGTTATGCTTGCCCGGTGATTGCGCCGATCGATCCCGGCGCGCCGCCATCTGTTTTGGCGGAACGCGCACAACAAGCCGCGCTGCGCTTTGCCTGTTTGCAACGGCAATGGGGGCCTTGGGGTTTGGCCTGGTGGGAGGCGGTATTTCGCGCGGCCGATCATCGCGCCTCGCAAATCAGCGACGAACAAGCGGAATTGGAGGGCAAGGCATGAATATCAGCACAATCCCGGTCGATTTGACCAATCCAGGCCAAGTGTTGGCATGCGTGGGGTTTTTGGAGGCATCCGAAGCCTTGTTGGGTTATGCAGAAGCGCGTTTCGATTGGCAACCGGCAACCGGTGCGCAGTTTCAGTTGCGAACGGAAACTTCGGAAAATCCGTTTGCCAAAGTGCTTGCTTTTTTGGCCGATGCCAAAGCCATTGCCATTGTTCCCGGAGATTGGCTGGTGCCAAGCAAAATAACCGAATTTACGGTTGCCGATACCTTTCCCGCGCCGGAGGCTGACGCAACTTCACTACCGATCCAGCTGCAAGATTCGACGGGGCGCAGTGTGTTGCTTAGCCACTGGGCGGACGGCGGCGTGGATGAAACGTTCAAGCTATATGCCGGTAATCGTAGCGCGCAGAAGATTGCCAACGACATGTTGCGGGAAATTGTGACGCTCTGGAGCACGAGGCATGACGCACTGTTATTCGATCCGCTCAATGTGCTGTGCAGCATGGGCGGCAGTTTCAATTTCGATCCGAGAGGTGCGTGGATGGGGCTCGACGTGGGTTATTCGATCAACGATCTGAAAAGCAACAAGGAGTTGGAGCAAAAAGTCGTTGCTTCGCCGGTGGTTGAATTGCTGGCGGCATGGGGACTACAACACGCCCGTCCGTTTGAATTGGCGTTACGCCGATACCGCTATGCCGTTTGGAACGACTGGTTGCCGCCGCAATTGGCCCGGCCGGCATTGAGCGGGCAACTGCCTTTGGCGCTCAAGCGCCAGTATCAATTCGCGCTCGATTTGTCGGGCAAAAACAAAATCGTCTGTTACGCCATTCAGGAGAATATGCCATGAGCCCAACCCAAACACTCAGCCACGCCATCATCGACCAATGGGCAGACAATCCCAAAGGCCCGGTGGCATTGATACTCAAGCAAAAACTGTTGCCGGTGGACGGCGAAGGCGGTGTAATTTTTCCGCCCACCTACGCTGACATTGGTTACTCGATCGACACCCTGTCGGACGGTACTAAAGTTGCCCAAATCGACTCGGTGCCTTCGCAGGCCAACCGTAGCGAGCCTGTCTTTATGGATGAAGAATACAAACAGTTGGTGCCGCAAATCGAAATAAATTTGGGCAACAAGGACGACCCGGAACGTAAGGTTTCGATCTTGGAGTTGGCGCACCGGGCCGGCGATGCGGTGGTAAGGTCTACCGACGAATTGGCTGCGGAAATCGACGAAGCATTCAAATCATTATTGAGGACTCATAACGCCGTACCTTTGGCAAAACTAGCGCCGACATCGTTGGTTTTCGGTGCGTGGGATTCCAGAGGTACGCAAGTCAAACGTCCCCGCTTGATTCGCTCGATTATCCGGGCCGAGGATGTTGAAGTTTTGAGTACGGCCGCCCAATACAACAGTGTTTGGAAACTGTTGGACGACGACCAAAAAAAGGCGTTGACCGACGAAGCGAAAAAGCAAAAGGTAAAACTATCCGTTAAGGGCTTTAACGACGTACCCGCGCCTAAAGGTTTGGGCGGCATCATCGCCCGTGGCCCCATTACCCGCCAAGTCACGATTAACTTGATTGCCCTGCAGTCGATCAAAGGCGACAGCGATGAATCCACCCGGCAGCTAAAGCGCTATTTGCTGGCCCTGGCATTGGTCGCCGCCACCGCCGAAACCGAACTGTATTTGCGCGAAGGCTGTTTGTTACGTTGCGCCGATGAGGCTGACGTTTGGGAAGCGGTGGCCAGACGGGGCGCTTCGCAGCTTTATAGCTTGTCGGCGGATCAAGAACGCTTGCTGATTAAAGACTATGCCCAGCAAGCGGCGGCTACTTTTGGAGTTAAGCAACCCGAAAAAACCTACCAATTCAACATCAAAAAAGCCAAGGAACTCCTAGCCAAAAAAGAAGAAGCCGAAAGCGACGCCGAGGGTTAAGCCATGAACCAACAGGCTCTCGTTATTTCCGTTCGCTTGCTGGATGACCATTATCACGGCAATGGCACTTGGCCACCTTCGCCGTTTCGTTTATATCAAGCGTTGGTAGCGGCGGCTTTTACCGGCCGCACGGCTTCCGATGCAGAAGCGGTTGCGTTACGCTGGTTGGAGCAATTGCCGCCACCGGTTGTATTGAGTCCAACTTACCAGCAATCGGCATTGACTACCTACTACGTGCCGCGTAACGGGGCCGATGCGCAACAAGGCAATTTGGCGGCGGCCGCTAAAAAACGCGATGCCAAGTTAGTCAAGCCTTGGCTGTTCGACGGCCTGCAACCGCTGCATTACGTGTGGTTCTTTGCCGAACACGCTGGTGAAGCACAAACACTGACTGAACTGAGCGAACGGCTGTATCAGCTTGGTCGCGGCGTGGATATGGCGTTTGCTTGGGCAGAGCAACTTAGCGCCGATCATGCCCAGCAAATCATTATTCAACATGCCGGCCCAGTGTTCCGGCCTACGCCGCAAGGTGTCAGCAATACGCTGGATTGTCCGAGTCCAAGTCGGTCTTTGGACTCTCTGTTGACCCGTTACCAAGGTCAATTAAAACGTCTGCGCAAAGGCGAATTCCACAAACCGCCGCTACCGATATTCCAACCCACCGGTTATAACTGCCCGTCGTCGTTACTATTGTTCGATATTCAAAATCAACACGGCGACGTTGCCGCGCAACCGCTGACCGTTGCCGCTCAATTCACCAAACGTTTGGTTGAACTGGCAAGTAATCGCTTGAAAGCGCATTTTCCAGAGCATGCCGAACGTTACTTGGCCGGCATTGGCGCCAATGACGCGGACAAGGCGTTGCGCATTCGGGTAATCCCCTTGCCGTCGATCGGCCATCAACACACAAATCCCGATATTCGTCGGGTGCTGGTCGAAGTGCCGGCCGATTGCCCGCTGCAATTGGCCGACGTGGAATGGGCATTCGCCGGCTGGCCGCTGGAATTTGATCCGGAAACCGGCGAAATCCACCCGAATACACCGGTTTTGGTCAAGGCAAATGATCGTAAGATGCTGGAGCATTACGGCATAAGCGGACAAAAAGCCTCCCGCATTTGGCGAACAGTGACACCGGTTGCATTACCTCTGGGAAAAAGCTTTACAGCCCACTTCGGCGGCGAACGACTCTTGAAACAAAGCCAACTGCATTACGCAGCCCGCCAAGCCTTGCGGCACTGCGGCATTACCGCGCCGGTGCAAATTCTAAGAATTCAGAGCGAACCTTTCGATAGCACCGGCACGTTGGCACACGACTTTGCTTTCCAGCGTTTCGATCGCGCCAGGCTTTATCATCTGGAACTGGCGTTTACCGAGCCAATGACCGGCCCGCTGGTAATCGGTGACGGACGCTATCTCGGCCTTGGGGTAATGCGGCCGGCGGCCGAAGAGAACCGTTCGGCCATGCGCTTTAACATCAATCTAGGTAATCGGCCTACGGTGCAAAGTCGGGCAGCCTTTCTACAAGCCGTTCGCAGAGCGTTGATGAGTTTAGATCGGCAATTATTCGGGCAGGTAAGCCGCTTGATTTCAGGCCATGAGACGGACGGCTCCGCTGCCCGTTCCGGAAATCACCGACATATCTTTTTGGCCACCGACGATAATGACGGCGACGGTTTGCTGGATTGCCTGCTAGTGGTGGCTCCGTCGGGCGCCGACCGCAATGCTCAATCTTCGAATGGCGACAGGGAACGCTTCGAAACGGTAGTTAGCCGATTGACGAATGTTCGGGCCGGCGCGTTAGGGATTATTGGCTTGCAACTCCAGGACAACTTAGCGAACCCTGACGATCCACTGCTAGGTTCCGCAAAGTGCTGGAAGAGCATTTCCAACTACCGGCCCACCCGCTGCCCTAAAACGCTAGATCAAGCTGACGACGCAATACGCGTCGATGTTATTAACGAATGCCTGCGCCGTGGCTTACCGGAACCGAAGGTGGAAGTGCTGAATATCCACCAAGGCCGCAAAGGCGGCATCAAAGCCCAGCTCCGCCTGAGTTTTGCGGTCGCAGTCAACGGACCATTGTTACTTGGTAAGGACAGCCACGAAGGCGGCGGCTTGTTTGGAGCAGACTGATGCCCTCACCACAACCCCATCACCCCCCGCAAACTCTTCTCCACCGCCGCCAATTCCTCGGCGGTGACGGTGGCGAGCGGGCCTTCGCCGAAACGATCCCTGTCCAGGGCACGGGGTTGGTCGGTGACGACCTGACAAGGTTTCAGCAGGCGGCCGCGCGGCGGCAGGGTGACGCGCCAGCGCTTGAACAGTGGGTAAACCTGCGTGGTCAACGGCAGCACTACCACCATCGGCGTAATGGTTTCGTTCAATTCGTCGGTCTGGATAATCAGCACCGGTCGTGCTTTGCCGATTTCGCGACCGCGCGGCGGGTTCAAATTTCCGACCCATATTTCACCCCGCTTCATCATTCCCACCATTTTTCATCAGGGTCGATGCCGGCGGCGCGCTCTTCGGCAATCAAACGGTCCAGGGCATCGTCGGCCGCATCGAATTCTTCGGCAATGGCCAAGGCTTCGCGGCGGATTTCCGGGTCGGCGTACGCCGTGCGCACTTCCGCCACCATTTCCGCCATAAACCGCTCGCGCTCGCGGCGGGCCAGGTATTCGGTAATCGCCAGCCGGGCAATTTCCGATTGGCTTTTGCCTTCCAGTTGGGCTTCGGCTTTGAGATTGGCTTCCACATCGTTGGGTAAACGCAGGCTGATGGCGGGCATGGTTGGCTCCATTAAAACGACAAAACGAGTGACAAATTGTATGACAAACCGCATGACGTACCAAGTTTTCCTGCCATGACCGACCTTAACGTAACCGACTGGCCCGAAGAACGGCCTATCCCCTACAGCACCCTTTGGTTCCCGACGCCATTCGCTATGAGGCGGCCCATTTCGCGGATCGGGCCGGCCATTTGCACCGGGTTCCGGCGGATCGCGTTATCGAATGGCGGCTGTTCGGTCATGGCGGCGAACTGCTGGAAATATTTTGGCTGGAGGATTAATTAAGCCGTGTCCGACGAACAAGCACCCGTCCAGCTTGAATTGCCGCTGCCGTTTCCGGAACTGTCCGGCGATACGCCGTTGCTGCCGGCGCGGATGATTAACGAGTTTCAATACTGTCCGCGCCTGGCCTATCTGGAATGGGTGCAGGGCGAATGGGCGGCGTCGGCGGACACCGTGGAAGGCGACCATGCCCACCGCCGGGTGGACAAACCGTCCAAAAGCTTTCCGGAGGCCGACGATCTGGACGACGGCGACACACTGCACGGCCGATCGATTACCCTGTCGTCGAACCGTTTGGGCCTGATTGCCAAGCTGGATTTACTGGAAGCGGAAGACGGCATCGTCACCCCCGTCGATTACAAGCGCGGCAAGCGCCCGCATGTGGCGCGCGGCGCGTATGACCCGGAGCGCGTGCAACTGTGCGTGCAGGGTTTGATTCTGCGCGAACACGGCTACCGTTGCGACGAGGGCTTGCTGTATTTTGTGCAAAGCCGCGAACGGGTGCGGGTGGCGTTCGATGAGGAATTGCTGCAACTGACGGCCAACGCCATGCAGGGTTTGCGCCTGATGGCCGACAGCGGCCACATTCCGCTGCCGTTGCAGGATAGCCCCAAATGCCCCGGCTGTTCACTGGTGGGTATTTGCCTGCCGGACGAGGTCAATTACTTTCGTGACCCGGCCAATCCGCCCCGGCCGCTGGCGGTGATGCGCGATGAGGCCTTGCCGGTGTATGTGCAGGCGTATAAAGCCAAAGTCAGCAAAAAAGGCGAGGAACTGGAAATCAGCATCGACGATAAACCGGTGCAAACCGCGCGGCTGATGGATACCTCGCAAGTGGTAATCATGGGCAATGTCTACATTACCACCCCGTGTTTGCAGGAATTGATGCGCCGCGACATTCCCGTCAGCTGGCATAGTCACGGCGGCTGGTTTACCGGGCACACCATCGGTACCGGCCATAAAAACGTCGAATTGCGCACCGCGCAATACAAGGCCAGCTTTAACGACAGCCAGTGTTTGCAAATTGCCAAGGGTCTGGTGCGGGCCAAAATCCAGAACAGCCGGGTATTGCTGCGCCGCAACTGGCGCGGCGAGCAGCCCGCCGATGCGCTGACCGACCAGCTCAAAATTTTGGCCGACAAAGCGCTGCGCGCCAAGGATTTAAGCCAGTTATTGGGCGTTGAAGGCGCCGCGGCGGCGGTGTACTTCGGCGCCTTCGATCAACTGATCAAAAAACCGGACGACAGCCGCCAACTCAGCTTCGACTTTAACCAGCGTAACCGCAGGCCGCCCGCCGATCCGGTCAATGCCATGTTGTCGTTTGCCTACTCCCAGCTGGTGCGCAGCTGGACCATGAGCTTGAGTGCGGTCGGGCTGGATCCGTATCGCGGTTTTTATCACCAGCCCCGCTACGGCCGCCCGGCGCTGGCGCTGGATTTGATGGAGCCGTTCCGGCCCATCATCGCCGATTCCGTGGTGCTTAAAGCCATCAATAACGGCGAAGTAAGGCCGACCGATTTCGTCTCTGCGGCAGGCAGCGTCAATCTCGACGAAGGCGGTCGCAAGCGTTTTATCGCCGCCTTCGAACGCCGCATGTGCGAGGAAGTGACTCACCCCTTGTTCGGTTACCGGGTCGAATACCGGCGCCTGTTCGAAATTCAGGCCCGTTTGTTGGGGCGCTTTTTGCTGGGCGAACTGGCGGAATATCCCAACTTTACCACCCGTTAAACATGGCCGCGCCGCAGCACTTGTACATCGTGACTTACGACATCGGCGATCCCAAGCGCTGGCGCAAAGTGTTTCGGCTGATGAAAGGTTATGGCGAGTGGCTGCAGTTGTCGGTGTTTCAATGCCGCCTCAGTCGCAAACAACACGCGGAAATGCTGGCGATGCTGGACACCATGATTCACCACGCCGACGATCATGTGCTGATCATAAACGTCGGCCCGGCGGAAAACATCAAACCGTCGATTGTCAGTCTGGGCAAGGAATTTGCCGTGATGGAACGGCAAACGGTGATTGTCTGACGCGGTTTATTTTGTAACTATTCAGCGCAGGTTAGGCGCCAGCCGTAACCCAACGCATCGGCTTATGGTGGTGCGTTGGCTTCGATTGTCGGGTTACGCTCTATCGAGCTTTTATGCCCTTGAGGGTAAACCCGACCTACGCAATTGATCCGCATCGGCTGGCATAGTTACTTTTTTTTTTTGCCTGCCCGGCGCGAGCGCTGCAGTGGCGCGAAAAACCCGGCCAGCGCTCGTTGCCCTAAAGCTCTTTAAAAATCAGATAATTAGAAATTCGACTTGTGTAGGCGGTATTTGTTTAGTTAGTCTAACGCGGCGTTGGACGCAAGCCCTCGCAAGTTTGCCTTGTAGACCTTGGGAGACAAGGCCTGCAAGGCCGGCTGTCATTCCCCGGCAACCGCCGGGGCCTCATTGAAGCATTTTATAAGTTATTGTTTTTGTTCGCATATTTTTTTGTCATTCCCCGGCAACCGCCGGGGCCTCATTGAAGCGGCGCGTCGTTTTCGACTGAGGGCGGCATAAATAGTACGTCATTCCCCGGCAACCGCCGGGGCCTCATTGAAGCCACATGAACAAGTTTTGGAAATCGTCTTCGCTGTATTGTCATTCCCCGGCAACCGCCGGGGCCTCATTGAAGCGCTGTCCTTCGCCGCCTTTCCCTTTGGCTCTTTTTCCGTCATTCCCCGGCAACCGCCGGGGCCTCATTGAAGCACTGTATCGGGGCTTTTCGGCGGGCGGTCGAGCGTACGTCATTCCCCGGCAACCGCCGGGGCCTCATTGAAGCTTATCCGCAAAATTTTACACGCAAAAATGGGGGGGTGTCATTCCCCGGCAACCGCCGGGGCCTCATTGAAGCAAAGTATAGTACCCGATATTGAATTTACTTCTAACTGGTCATTCCCCGGCAACCGCCGGGGCCTCATTGAAGCACAAGAAGTGCGTAGGCTATCATATAGCCTTCTTGTGTCATTCCCCGGCAACCGCCGGGGCCTCATTGAAGCTCTTGGTAGGGGTAACAACGGCTTGGCGGGCGGTATTGTCATTCCCCGGCAACCGCCGGGGCCTCATTGAAGCCGGTTTATCCGATTATTCAATACTCAATCAAATACACGTCATTCCCCGGCAACCGCCGGGGCCTCATTGAAGCATTTTGCCCTGCTTGTCGGTCTGAAAGGCATGCTCGTCATTCCCCGGCAACCGCCGGGGCCTCATTGAAGCATGCTGTCGTCCTGTTGCTCAAAGCAGGCATTGCTGCGTCATTCCCCGGCAACCGCCGGGGCCTCATTGAAGCCCGCACGGCGTATCGGCTGGACACCACGCAATAGCGTCATTCCCCGGCAACCGCCGGGGCCTCATTGAAGCTCACTTTGTTGCTGTTCCATACCGCTTCGACGGTGCGATGTCATTCCCCGGCAACCGCCGGGGCCTCATTGAAGCATCCAAAAAACATTAAATACTGTCGTTGTTGCCGCCGTCATTCCCCGGCAACCGCCGGGGCCTCATTGAAGCATGCTTTCGCCAGGCCAAACGCGCCAGACAATATTTGTCATTCCCCGGCAACCGCCGGGGCCTCATTGAAGCAAAGTGTATTACCCTAACGGCACCCCACAAAACCCATGTCATTCCCCGGCAACCGCCGGGGCCTCATTGAAGCTATTCGTGCATTCATGCATTCTTCATCATGTTCTGAGTCATTCCCCGGCAACCGCCGGGGCCTCATTGAAGCTTATGTGATGATCCGCTGCGCTCGTTTATTCAGCCAAGGTCATTCCCCGGCAACCGCCGGGGCCTCATTGAAGCACCCTTACTGCTTTTTATTACATATCCAATGATATATGTCATTCCCCGGCAACCGCCGGGGCCTCATTGAAGCTGTGCGATTTCCCTTTTTAACTCAACTCAGCCCATGGAGTCATTCCCCGGCAACCGCCGGGGCCTCATTGAAGCATGGATGTGCGGGTGCCATCCGTTGCCACCGTGGGTAGTCATTTCCCGGCAACCGCCGGGGCCTCATTGAAGCTCAGTGAATCAAGAATCCCCTTCCTAAAGAGGTTGTCGTAAAAGGTAGGTCGGGCTGAATGCAATGAAGCCCAACGTTTTGATTTTGTTGGATTACGCCACTCTAACCTACATTTTGGCTTTTACGACAGCCTAATCAAGGGCGTAACCCGACACTCGAAGCCATTGCCCGAAGTAAGCCGATGCGTTGGGTTACGGCTGGGGTCCGGCGAGAACCGCAAGCGGTTTTTTTATCCCGCGGCCGGTGTCTCCGGTTTAAGCCAGATCATTTCCAAGTTGGCGTCATCCTGGCTCGTAGCGGACCACCCCAGCGAGGCGTAAAGCCGTTGCGCCGCAATGTTTTGTTTCGAAACCGAAAGCGTCACGGGTTTGCGTTTCAAGGCCGCTTCCGCTTGTAATGCCTGCAGCAGGCAGCGGCCGTATCCGCGTCTTCGAGCCCGGGGTAACAAGGCCATATAAATTAGACGAATGCTCATGTCGCCTCTATGTACTACCAGTTGCCCGATAGCCGCGCCGTCTTGCTCGATGATGGAAAACTCGGCATTCGGAAAGCGTTGGCGGTAGCTGCTCTGCTGGGCGCGGCATTGCATGGCGAGCAATTGCTCTAACACCCGATCCGGCAAGCCGGCTTGCAATAAGTCGTCCCGCGTGGAACGGTGCAGGCGAGCCAGAAAATCGCTGTCATGCGGGGTTTCCGGGCGTATGCGCAAAAGGGGATTGGACAAATGCATGGCGCGTCTCTTTATTGTCAGGGCAGGGTGGGATGCCGAATGGCGCGATGAACCCAAAAAGAGCAGTTAGCCCTTGCCAACGCAGTCCAACACGTTGAAATTATGCAGCAAGGAGGCCTTTATGCAAGAACTTATCACTTACCCAAGGTGAATCGGAAGGTAGTGCCCTATTGCCGATTTCTGGACCCAGCGGTGGATGCCTTTGCCGGCCGGATTCATGTTGACTGGAATCCTGACGCCGCGGCGACCCCGCTGGGGCAGTTGCCTTGCTTCATCGAATTTCTGCACGCCAGCGGCTTGTTTGATGACTGGGTCGCGCGGTGTGTGTCCCTTGGCCTGGATCAGTCCGAATGCGCCTTGCAAGCGCGATGCGTTGGGTACGGTATTGTTGTCGGTTCTATCGGGGCACCAACGCTACGCGCATATCAGTGCCTTGCGCGGCGATGGCGTCAAGCCCGAGTTGCTGGGTATGAGCAAAGTGGTCAGCGAGGATTCGGTGCGGCGTGGTTTCGCCCAGTTGGACGAGGAAACCGGCACGCGCTGGTTGCAAACCACCGTTCGCAGGCCATGGCGGAACAAAACGTTACGGACGGGTTTCTAAAACCGTCCGGCCTTGGGAAAAATGAATATGCCACACCCGCGTT
This sequence comes from Methylomonas rivi, assembly GCF_024505165.1. GTDB lineage: Bacteria > Pseudomonadota > Gammaproteobacteria > Methylococcales > Methylomonadaceae > Methylomonas > Methylomonas rivi. Next base: position 3,710 of record NZ_JANIBK010000080.1, on the reverse strand, counting down.
ACTGTCCGTTTTTGCCCGCGGTGCTCCAAAAATACGCCCCGATCAATCCCGGGCTGACCTGAAATTCCAGTTCCTTACCGTCGCGTTCGACCGCCAGGGTTCTTTTTTTGAAGCCGACCCGGGTCATTTGTTGTTCCAGCGTAAAGTGGTTGACCACCTCCTGGCCGTCGTAGCGGGTAATGATGTCGCCGACGCGCAGCCCCAGTTTTTCGGCTTCGCAGCAAATGCCGGTCACCGTCACCGCGCTATGGGTCGGGTTGCCTTGGCTGTCCCGGATCGACTGGCTCAGTAAGTTGCCGTTGGCGTCGTAGTCCAGCGTCCAGCGGCTGATGCCGTTAGCCAGGGTGACAGGCTGGCCGCTTTCGTCCAGCATATTGATTTCGGTTATTTTTCCCGCTGTGTTGTAGCCGAGCGATACGCCGGCGTAGCCGTCGTTGTTTTTGATGGGCCGGTGCCGGGTGTCCAGAAAGCCGAATGCGGTCGGGTTGCCCTTGGCGTCGTAAGCGACGGTTTCGAACGCAAACCCCTTTTCATTCAGGATCGGTTGGCCGTCCGCCGCAAAATAGCCTATTTCGGTCGCCAGACCGAGCGCATCATGGCTGAACTCGGTAGTGGTGTGGCGGAGCCCGTTGACCGGCCGCGGTTGTCCGCTGGAATCGGTAGTCTCGATCCGGGTTACCAAACCTTCGGCGTTATGATTAATGCGATGCCGCGAGACGATTTGGTCGGCGCCTGCGTCCCGCAGGGCAGCGTCTACATGCAGTTGGGCGATTTCCTCATCGTAACCGGCCGGGTTTTTCTTGAATTTGAGAAACACGCTCCGCATGTCCGGCAGCAGTAAATAAGCTTGGCCGGGCAGGGTGAATTGCAGGGTCCAGACTTGTTGGCCGCTTTTGTTGTAGGCGGTTTCGCCGCGCAGGGCGCCATCGGCGCTGTAAACGTAATCGAACACGCAGGCCCGCGCATCGAAACCCAGGGTTTGCGCCAGGTTTTGGTAATTGGTGGAATCCGGCATCATGCAAATATAGGGCAGGCCGAATTGCTCCGCGCGCCGTACGCGTCCTTGCGGGTCGCGTTTGAATTGGTAGTAAATGTAGGGCATATCCCGGGCGTCTACCAGCGGGCCGACGCCTCTCGGCCCGCTGGAATCGTGCACCAGATTGCGGTAGTTCTCGATGCGTAGATTGTCGTTAGTGCCGGTTTCGGTAAGCAGATAAAACGCGCCTATCAGCAGAAACAGCAGCAAAAAGGCCAACTCCTTGAGCGGAATCCGGAAGCCGAGTGCGCGGGTCGCGGCCGAATTCATGGCTAACAGTTGGCGCCGGCGCCGGTTGCCGCGCAGCCATTTTTCGCCGCTGACGTAGAGCATGGCGGCAAGAATCAGCACGTAGCCCAGGTAATTTTTGAGTTCGGTGCCCGGTGCGTTGTAAGTGTAAAAAGCCAGGTAAAAAAACAGGCCGTACAGCGCGGTACAGCTCGTCCAGAATAGTTTGCCGACCCGGAGTTCCTTAGTCAGCGGCATCGCCAGCCAGCGCATCAGCGTTGTCCAGGCCACCGGGGCGGCCAATGCCAAGGCAAATGCGATAACGACGCCATTAGCGGCGACGATGCTCCACAGCGAGCTGCCCTCGCTGAACTTCAGTGTGCCGGCCGTCGAGATGGCCAGCATGACGGTCCAGCAAATCAGCCCGCCCAGCCAGGCATATTTGCCTTGGGAACGCCGGATAAGCGTGGATGCGCGGACGTAACTTTTCTCGGTTTCGGTCAGCGTTGATGCCGTCTGTTCAAGCAGGGCTTCGGCGTCGTCCAACGGTTTGCCTTTTTCCAGCAGCAGGTCCGGGTCGTTATGGGCGTCTTGCCAATGCCGCGCCATTTCGGTCAGCGTGGTGCGTTGAAACAGTAGCGTAAGATTGTTCGCTATCCATTCCCGAATGCGCGGCCAATGCTGCAGCAGGGCTTCATGGGCAACGCTGACCACGGCGCCGCCATCGTCGGCGCGATCGGTCACGAACAGCCGGGCTTGCACAAAGGCGTCGATAAGCGCGGCGGCGGGCTGATTTTGCCCGAACGACGCGATAGGCACATAGCGGCGTAGCGGGGTTTTCTTGTCGATATGGCCGAACTCGACCACGGCGGACAGCACCGCGGGCAACTGTTCGCGTATCGGGCTGGGCAGACTGTCGAATACGGTTTCCGCGCGCTTGGCCAACGAGCCTTCGACGCCGCCCAGCGAGCGGTACGCCGCGAAACCGAGCAGGCCTTGTTGTCCGCATAGATTGAACAGTTCCTGCAAGGTAAATTCCAGCAACGGCAATGCGTTGGCGCTGTTGATGACGGCGTTATACAGCGTGTCGTCGAGCCGGGCGCCGGTGTCCGCATCTTCTTCGAAACGCAGCCCGGCGATGCGCGCCGGCTGGCGTATCATCTGCAGGATTTCCGCCGCCGACGGCGGTTTCAGATCATAGGTGCCGTTGCCTTCTTTCATGTCCTGCAATGCCGGCAGTTCGGCGCAGCGGTGGTAAAAATCGCTGCGCAGCGTGGCGATCGCCCAGAGTTGTCCATCGTTAATCAATGCCGCCAGCGCGGCAACGAATAGGCGGCGTTCGTCGGGCGCGACTCTTTGCAGAGTAAATAGCTCTTCCAGCTGATCGACCACCAAAACCAGGCGTGTGATGGGTAATGCCGCGAGTTGTTGCTGCTCCTGAAGTTGGTTTGCCGCTTGGGAAAGCGCCAACTTGATCAGCGGAACCGCCGAGGCGGGGCTTTGCCGCAGCGTAGCGGCCAATTCGGTGGGGTTTAAGGCTGAACTCAGTTCCGGCAAAGCCTGTTCGCGCAATAAGGCGTTCGCCAGTCCGTCGAACAGGTCGCCGGCGGACTCGGCCGGGCGCATGATGGCGTAGCGCCACAACCCGACGCCTTCGATAATGCCGGGTTGGGTCAGGCTGGGCAAAACGCCGGCCCGCACCACGGACGATTTGCCGATGCCGCTCATGCCGGTTATCAACACGAACGGACGCCCTATGGCAGCCTGGCCGCGCAGGGCGTTGAGAATATCGCCGACCGCGCGGGTGCGGCCGAAAAAGATCGGGGCGTGGTCGTATTCGAATACCTGCAGGCCGCGAAACGGCGAGCCGCGCCATGCGGTTTGCGCGGGTTCCGGGAAGTCTTTTGCCTCGCTGGCGATGCTCTGCAGGATCAGTTTGCGCAGATGCTCTTCCAGATGGTCTTCAAACTGCGCGGTGGTGGCGTAGGGATGAAACGCGGCGGTAAAGGCGCCTTCGCTGTCGATGAACCAGCGTTCGATAAACGCATCCAGCGCATCTTTTTGGGCAAGGCGGGCCAGCACTTCTGTCTTGTTTTTCAGCGGGGTGACGGGATCGGCGGTTTTACGGTAAACCAGAATGTTCGGCGATCCGTGCTGGCGAAATGCGTTGACCGCGTCTTCGAATTCGTACTCGGTACCCGAGTTGTAGCTGGAACCGTTGGGGCGGGACAACTTCTCGGCCGGCAACGGCGTTCCCAACCGCGACCACAGCACGAATACCGCGATATCCGCCTTGGACGCCGCCGGGAGCTGGGTTTGGAAATCCGCGGTGGCCAGCAAGGGTTCCTGTTCCCAGAAAATACTCTCGAGCTCGATTTTATTGGCGAATTCGCCTTGCAGGCGCTTGATGACGCTATGCGTCAGCAAGCGTTCCTCGCCGACGTCG
>NZ_JANIBK010000079.1 GCF_024505165.1 Methylomonas rivi | reverse complement strand
AAGCGCATGGGCCATGCCGGCGCCATCGTCACCGGCGGTACGGGTACCGCGGCGGGTAAGATTGCCGCCATGGCGGCCGCCGGCGTGCGGATGGTCAGTTCGCCGTCGGATATTGGGACGGCGATGCGGGGATGTTTTTAACGAACCCCATGCCTACATTATTAAATGTAAATGGCTTCAAGTTTTTCTTTTACGCTAACGAACACGAACCCATGCATATTCACATCAGCAAAGGTGATGAATATGCAAAAATCGAACTGGCAACCTTGAAAGTGCTCGCAATACTTTTAAACCAAAAGACTTGAAACAGGCGTTGGCAATCGCCCAAACCCATAGACAAACATTTACGGAGGCCTGGAATGACTACTTTAATCAGCGGTAAAGCGATACGCATGGACAACCAATATTTGCATGTCGAGTTAGCCGACGGCCGCATCATTTCGACACCGCTGGATTGGTACCAAGAACTAATGGCGGCCGATGAATGCGACCGAGTCAATTATCATTTCATCTGTGGCGCAACCGGCATTGAGTGGCCGACACTGGACTATCATTTGAGCATCGAAAGCATGTTGATCGGCGCGCATCACCAACAAGCCGCATAACACACTTAAAGCCAGCCGATCAGCATGTCCTTAAAAATCGCTCTCGCCCAACTTAACTTCAGCGTTGCCGACATAGCGGCCAACAGCGCCAAGATCATTGCCGCCGCCGAACGGGCCAAGCAGCAATTTGCCGACATCATCGTATTTCCCGAGCTTTGCGTCACCGGCTATCCGCCGGAAGATTTATTGCTGCGCGAGGATTTTATCCGGCAAACCCGGCAGGCCGTCGAGACGTTGACCGCGCAACTGCACGGCATTGACGCGGTGATCGGGTATCCCCGGCGAATCGGGCAGTATCTTTACAATACCGCGGCGGTGTTGCGTAACGGCCAAGTGATCGCCGAATATCATAAACAGGCGCTGCCCAATTACGGCGTATTCGATGAACAACGCTACTTTACGGCCGGCCAACACACCTGTTTGTTCAGCATCCGCAACACCCGGCTGGCGCTAACGGTTTGCGAAGACATCTGGCATGCCGGCATCATCGCCCAAAATCGCGATGCCGGCGCCGACATCGTTCTGACGCTAAATGCCTCGCCGTTTCATGCCGGCAAGATGCAACAGCGCGAAGACGTCGTTTGCGCCCAAGTCAAAGCCGCCGGCGTGCCGTTGGTATACGTCAACCAGGTCGGCGGACAGGACGAGCTGATTTTCGACGGCGCCTCGTTCGTGGCCGACAGCCGGGGCGAGATCGTGTTTCGCGCCGAGGAATTTGCCGAACAGCTCGGCATCGTGGAATTTACCGATAACGCCCCCCGGCCGGCAGACATCGCCCCGCTCTATCAACCGGTGATCAGCGAATACAAGGCCCTAGTGCTGGGCATCCGCGATTATGTGCGCAAGAACGGTTTTCAAGGCGCGATTTTGGGCCTGTCCGGCGGCATCGACTCCGCCCTGGTGTTGGCTTTGGCGGTGGATGCGCTGGGCGCCGACAAGGTGGAAGCGGTACTGATGCCGTCACGCTATACCCAGGACATGAGTAACGAAGATGCCGGACTGGAAGCCGAGGCCCTGGGCGTCAAGCACCACACCATTCCCATCGAACCGGCCGTACACGCCTTTAACGACATGCTGGCGCCGCTGTTTGCCGGCAGTAAAAAAGACACCACCGAGGAAAATATCCAGGCCCGTTGCCGCGGCGTGTTATTGATGGCGCTATCAAACAAACAGGGCAAATTATTGCTGACGACCGGCAACAAGAGCGAGATGAGCGTCGGTTACGCCACCCTGTACGGCGACATGGCCGGCGGATTTGCGCCGTTGAAGGACGTATCGAAACTGCTGGTGTACAAGCTGGCCGAATACCGCAACACCCTTTCACCCGTGATTCCGGAGCGCGTCATCGTCCGGCCGCCGTCGGCGGAACTTGCGCCCGACCAAAAGGACGAAGACTCTTTACCACCGTATGCGGTACTGGATCCGATTTTGGCTTTGTACATCGAACAGGATAAATCCGCCGATGAGATCGTGGCCTTGGGCTATCCCGTGGCGACGGTACAGCGCGCCATCGGCTTGGTCGACCGTAACGAATACAAACGCCGCCAATCGCCGCCCGGCATTCGCATCACCCCCAGAGCCTTCGGCCGCGACCGCCGTTACCCGATATCCTCGGCTTATCGCGGCGCCGCCAACCTTATCGAGGAATAAACCATGCCCCAAATACGCCCGCTATTGATTGCCATCGGTCTGTTACTGTCCGGCACCGGCCTGGCCCGCGAAATCAACGTCCCGGTTCCCATGGATTACCGCTTGATCCGCAACGTGCTGCTCAACCAGTTATTTACCGGTCCCGGCCAGACCGCCCGCCTATGGCAGGACGGCAAGCAATGCAGTTTTCTGGACCTGTCCAACCCGCAAATCGCCGGGGTTAATGGGCAAGTAAAAATCGACAACAACGTACACGCCCAATTCGGCGCCAAAATGGCCGGCAAATGCATGACCCTGGTCAAGTGGAGCGGCATTCTGGAAACCCTGCAAAAACCCACTTTGGATAAAACCGGCAATGTCTTGAGCTTTCCGGTTACCAGCACCAATGCCTTCGACGGCAACGGCCAAAAGCTCGACATCAATCAGTTGCAAGACCTGCTGCAACAGGTGGTCGCCCCGCGCCTGGCCGATTTAAAGATAGACCTCAACGAATCCCGCGGCGACATCGTCAAAACACTGCTGCCCTATGTGCCGGCGGAAGACAGCGAGCAGCTGCACGACTCGGTCAATAGCCTGCGCTTCAACAGCGTCAAGGCCGACAGCAACGCCATAGTGCTCAACCTGGGCTTTGTCGCCAACGTCAAACCCACCGACAATGCCCCCGTGGCCGCCTTGAACGCCGATGAATTGCAGCAATGGCAAACCGTCTGGCAAAACTGGCAAGCCTCCCTGGACAAAGGCATCGACCAAATTCCGCTGACCGGCGATTTGGCCGACAATCGCGACACCTTACATACTGTGTTACAAAAAGCCGGCCGCGCCTTCGAACAGGGTTTGAGCAGCGACCACGAGGACGGCAACGACCCGGTACGCGTTTTTATCAGCGAATCCTGGGATGAATTGGCCCCGTTATTGCGCGAGGTATCCAAACAACTACCCGGCGCCGAAGGCCTGCGCTACCTGACCTTGATCGCCGCCACCGATCTGATGTACGAACTGGAATCGATAGGCTCGCCTTTCGGCTTGGAAATTTCCGCCAACGGCTTACGTAAAATCGCCCGCAGCTATATCAGCCATCGGACCGGACAAAACGGCTAGTAAAATCCGGGCCGTTGTTTGAATTTAAGCCGAAGGATAACGTAACGGGTCTTAGGTAAGGATATGGTTGGAAACAACTTACCGAAAATACGGGGATGTTATTTTTGACGAAACCCTAAGCCTTCAACGGCGGCCGTTCACTTAGTCGGCCGGCATTGCCCGGCTATGCCACAATAAACGCCGGGCATGGGTCCTGTACCGGCCTCGCCATGGGATAGGGCCGTCACATTGACCACAAACGAACGCCAGGCCCATTAGGGGTTCGAAACATTCCATCCATCTTGATTTATTATCATCGCGGCTTTGCCGAGGAGTAACTATGCATACAACGAGACAAGCGTTCAAACAAATACTCAGCCTATCGCTGTTTCTGGCCGCCATTTTCGGCCACGCCCCGGTATTTGCCGAAACCGATAAGGCGGAAACCGACGCCCACCACAATCACAAAAGCCTGGACTGGCCAGGTATTTATAACGGCCTGTTGCCCTGCGAGGATTGTTATGGCATTAAGACTTCGCTGGCCCTGAACAAAAACAACACCTATGTCTTGATTTACCAATACACTGGCAAATCGCCGCGAGACCATGTGGAAAAAGGCAAATTCACCTGGGGCGAAAAAAACAACACCATTATCCTGACGCCGCGCAAGGGCGAAACCAGCAGGCAATATCTGATCGGCGACAACACCCTGACCGAACTGGATAAAAACGGCAATCTCGTCACCGGCGAGCAGGCCCGCCGCTATGTTTTACGCAGACAGGATGTAACCTCGGAACCGCCCGCGCATTCGGGCCATTAAAGCGAGTTCGCTGGGATTTTAACCGGGCTGGCGCTGGTAACCGTCGGTATTTTTTTCCACCCAGCGTTCCGCGCCGGAAGCCAGTACCTCCTTTTTCCAGAACGGCGCGCGGCTTTTCAGATTTTCCATGATGAATCGGCTGGCGTCGAAAGCATCGCCGCGTTGCGCGGACCATACCGCCACCACTACCAGCGCATCGTCCGGCTTGACCCAACCCACCCGGTGCATTACCAGACTTTCCAAAATGGGCCACTGGGCTTGGGCTTGCTCGACGATGTGTTGCAGCTGTTTTTCGGTCATGCCTGGATAATGTTCCAGAAACATGCTTTTGACGCCGTCGCCCCGATTGAAATCGCGCATGCTGCCGACAAAGACGCCGGTAGCGCCGTATTTGCCGGCCAGACTCGCCAAGCCGGCCTGATAGGACGCTATTTCCCGCCAGGGATCGAAAGCCTGCTCGCACAGCTTGATGGACATATCAGCCTCCGGTGACCGGCGGAAAAAACGCCAGCACATCGCCGTCCGTAACCAAGGCGTCCAAGGCGACGTAATCCATATTCACGGCGGCCAACACCGCATCGGGCATGGCAAAATCGGGATTGAGCCGTTGCCAGACGGCATGCACGGCCAAGGGATCGCTGACATGCAACTCGTCTTCGCCGCGGCCGACGCTGTCCTTCAAACTGGCAAAATACCGCACTTTAATCGACATGGTTGTTTACCCGATAATACAATGTGAATTTTTCGTCGCCCGCTTCGATCATGACTCAACCCAATCTCACGCATTTTAATAACGCGGGCGAAGCCCACATGGTGGATGTCGGCGCAAAGGCCGTCACGCAGCGCATCGCGGTGTGCGAAGGAACGATTGAAATGTTGCCGGACACTTTAGCCTTGATTATGGCAGGCAATCACAAAAAAGGCGATGTCCTGGGCATTGCCCGGATTGCCGGCATCATGGCCAGCAAGAAAACCGCCGACCTGATTCCGCTGTGCCACCCGCTGCCGTTGACCCACGTGGACATCCAACTGCTGCCCGAGCCGGAATTCAACCGGGTGCGTTGCGTCGCCACCGTAAAAACCAACGGCCAGACCGGCGTGGAAATGGAGGCCCTGACCGCCACCCAGATTGCCCTGCTGACGATTTACGACATGTGCAAGGCGGTGGACCGCGGCATGGTCATCCAATCGGTCCGCCTGCTGGAAAAAAGCGGCGGCAAATCGGACCATTGGCAACGCGGCGCAGCCTAAGCGGAGGCTTTACTCCTCCTCGGGTTTGTTTTGCTCTCGATGAATAATTTTTTCATCGATGGTTTTATGCAGCAGACGCAACAGGTGGGCGGAACCGTCTTCGCCGTATTCCAGTTTATCGGGCTTGCCGAGAACGGCATTGACGGCCATGCCCGTAATGTCTTCTTTTAAACTGATGGTATATTCGGCTTCGGCGTAATCGTCATTAAAGAACACATCCAACACCCTGGGTTCCCGGCCGCCGGTATCCGGATCGAAACGAACCTGGATACGGTTTTCCTCGCGGTTTTTATCCAACACTTCGATATTGCTGATTTTCAGCGCCACCACCACCATTTCCCAGGCCCGGTCGGGGCGGGTTTTCAGAGTCAACAGCGGTTTTTCGCCGTCGTCCTTGAAATCCATCAGATTTTCCAGCGGCGAAGTTTTGGCGGCCTTGGGTTGCAAATCGTCCGGCGCTACGGCGGGTTGGGCATGCGTGTGCTCAATCGGCAGCTCCGGCGGCAATTCCAGCTGGTGCGTGTCGCGATACCTGTCCGAGGTGTCCGCGCAACCCAACAAAAGCAGCATGGGCAAACCGATAATCAGGTGTTTCGACATATTTCTTACTCGCAAAAAAAGCGGCGGTGTTCGAGAGCGGGAAAAGCGGCGCGCATTTTTTCCAGACGGCTTTTATCGACATCGGCGGACACAAAGCCGGGGCCGGTTTTGTAGCAATCCAGCACCACGCCCCAAGGGTCGACGATCATGCTATGGCCGTAGGTCTGGCGGCCGTTGACATGGAAACCGCCTTGATTGGGCGCGATTACATAGCACAGATTCTCGATGGCCCGCGCCCGTAATAGCACTTCCCAGTGCGCGGCGCCGGTCTTGGAGGTAAACGCCGACGGTATCACGACAATATCCAGCCCCTTGCGGGTCATGGGCCGGAAAAACTCCGGAAAACGCAGGTCGTAACACACCGCAATGCCCAGGCGGCCGAACGGCGTGTCGATCACGCACGATGCTTCGCCGGCCTCCACGGAATCCGATTCCCGGTATTCCTCGGCGGTATCCGGTACGCTGACGTCGAACAAATGCACCTTGTCGTACCGAGCCACCCGTTGTCCCTGGTCGTCGTAAACCAGACAAGCCGCGCGGACTTTGTTGTCCGCATGCGCGGCCATCGGCATGGTGCCGCCGACCACCCACACGCCGTATTTTTTGGCCACGCTAGCCAGAAACTCCTGAATAGGCCCTTGGCCGTCGGCTTCCCGCACATTGACTTTGTCGTATTCGTTCATGCCCATGATGGCAAAATTCTCCGGCAAGGCCACCAGTTTGGCGCCCGCCTTGACGGCGTCGGCGATTTGTTTTTCGGCTTCCAAAAGATTGGCATTGACTTGCGGACCCGACGCCATCTGAATCGCTGCGCAGATTGTCATAGTGTATTCCTTTGCTAGTTATTATTCTTTCGCGCCGCCCGGAAACCCGCATAGGCACCGAAGCATTCGCATCATTCTGTAATGGAGTCCAACCAACCGAAATCGGTCAGCCCTCGCCAGGTCTTGTTCACCAAACCGTCCTCATCGTGCAGCGGGGTCACGTTGATGTCCCCCCAATTACCGGACAATTTATATTGCGAACCGAAAAAATAGCCTTCTTTATAATCGTCGGTCACAACCTGGGTGATGATACTGGCGATACCGCCCACGATTGTACCAGCAATGGGCACCGCGCCGGAACTCTTGGGTACCACCGCCACCCGCTGGTCCAGGGTCTTGGCTGCCAGATTGGCGTAGCCGGCCAAGTAAAAATTGGCGGCCACGGCATCCACGGTCAAATCGTCGGTAAAGGCCAAGCCGTCCTTGATTTTGATCCGGCCCTTGATTTGATCGAAGGCCAGGCCTTGCCGGTAAACGTCGCTGAAATCCAGGCTCAACCGTTTCACCCATTGCTCCATGGCGATCAGTCCCAGCAAGCGGCCGAAGCCGGGCTCTATGCTGGAAATACGGCCGTCCTTCAGGTCGAGTTGCAGCACCCCGTTGAGCCTGTCCAGGGAAAACTGATGCGGCCCGCCGCGCCAGCCGCCTTTGAAGCCGATGTCGGCGCTGGTTTCCTTGAAATCGTCGCTAAAGGCCAATTGAGACAGCAGGTCGCCAAATTTTTCGGCCTGAAGCGTACCTTTGATTTGAGTAACGGTACCGGTCGGCTGCTTCAACCAATCGGCGGTTAGATTGATTTTACGTTTACCGCTCTGCAATTGAACGGTCTTGAAGTGGATGCCGTTACCGACCCGCTCGGTTTGCAACAACAGCGCGCCCAGATTGACCCCGCGCCATAACAGCTGAACGCTGTCGATATCGATCAACGGCAGCTCGGTAACGGCTTCGTCGGCGTGTTCCAGATTAAATTTGTCCATGGCGGACAGATTCAGAAAATCCATATCCAGCTCGATAGGCTGATTAGCATGGAGCTGTTCGGGTATGCTAAAGCGGCCCTTGGCCATGGCGCTGTCGATGCTGCCTTGCCAATGCCGGTCGCCGAACCGCATTCGGCCGTGCAACGGCCCCAAGGCCTGACCTTGCCAAACCAGCTGTTCGGTATCGACGGACACTTCCCGCAAAGCCGGCAAACGGCTTGAGGCGTTGCCGCCGTATGCCCCGGCCGCCTGCGACAAATTAAAGCTGGGCTGGCGAATATCCAGTTTCAATCCGGTCTCCTCGAATCGGCCGGCCTGGCCCTGGCCGAAAACGATGTGGCCGGATCGCAACATCTCCTGCTTCTTATCGATCAAAAAATAGCCGCTGAGCTCGCTGCCGTAACTTAGTTGCAACGGCAATTCGGAACCGTCTTCGAATTGAAACGCCAAATTTAACGACCGCTCTTCCGCTGCCGTTTTGCTGAGCGACGGCTGGCTATCGATAGCGACGCCTTTCAGATCGCTGCCGATGCGTAACGAACCCGGCAAGGACTGTTCGTAGGGCAGGATGAGTTTGCCGGCATAGGCAAACTTGCCCTTGGCGACATCGCTTTGCAAAAAGCTGAACTGCTTTTGCAATTTATCGATACTGGTAACACCGTCGATATCCAGATAAGTGGCTTGCGCATCGCTGCTCAACCGGCCTTGCAGCGGGTACCCCAGGGCGCGGGCATCCAGCCGGCTGCTGCTGATGCGATCCTCGGTAAAGGTCAAAACGCCCTTGATGGCCTCCACATTTAAAGCGATGGGCTTTACGGTCAATTGCGCGCCATCGAGATGGGCGTCGACCTTGACTTTGACCGGATCGGTTTCGTAATAAGGGATTTTCAAATCCAGATCCACTTTGACCTTCCCGGAACCGTTGAGCAGTTCCACGACCGGGTCTATGTTGGATTTCAGCGGCGATTTTTGCAGAAAGGCCAGGCTGTCCATGACTTTAGCCTGCACCTGCCCCCAAACATAGACATGATCGCTGTCGGCCAGCGCGGGAATCGTCACCACGGCTTGGTCTATATCGACTTTCTCGCTACGGCCTTCCAATATCGACACCTGCAGGTCTTCCCCCAAAAACTGCACGTCGGCATAGACATTCTGCAGATGCGGCCAATCTTCGTTGAACTGTATCTCGCCGTTTTCGATGGCGAACACGGTTTCAAACAGGCCTTGGCCGTCGAGAAACGGAAACTGGTCCAGCGCGCCTTTCACCACCAGCTCGCCGCGCTTGATTCGGCCGCCGATAAAAGCATCGTCCAGCCAGTCGACGGCACCCTCGCCCATGATTTTGGCGGGCAGATATTTCGGCACCTGGCTGATGTCGTTAAATTCACCGAAGGCCAGCGTCAGGTCCAGGACGGGCGAGGCCTGGCTTTTGGGCAGCCATAGATCGAGCTGGGCAAGCCCGGCAAAGTCGGCGCTCTCGATCGCCAAGTCGCGGCCGCGAAATTGCCAGGCCTGCCCGGTTTGCCACCAGTACAGGGTACCGCGCAGCCGTTTGACGTCCAACGGATTTCTAAACCAGTCCGAGGCATCGAATTGGGCATTCTCGGTGTCGAGCATGACCTGCCCGTATTGATCGGTCAGACTGATTTCGCCGCTAACATGCTTGATTTGCGGAATGGCGCCGAAATGTTCCACGCCCAAATCGTTAAAACTGCCGCGAGCCGCGTAGCGCGAAAAATCACTACTGACAAACAGACTGACATCCCGCAAACGGCCCTTGGGGTTCAGCGTCAGGTAATCGGCATAGTCATGGTCGGTAGGCACCAATAAAGGCGCCAGATACATAGCGGCGGGTAAATCCAGTTGCTTGATGACGGCCCCCAGATTACCCTGCGGGTCTTGTTGCAAATAAAAGGCCCCGTCCGGCCAACGCTGCTGATTGGCGAACACATTGACATCGTAACCGGCCAAGCGCCAACGGCCCTCCTCGTCGCTCCAGCTGAAACTGCCTTCGAAGGTATCCAGCGCGATAGGCTTGCCTTGGTTTTTGCTGATCTTGACCTGTTGGGCCTGAATATAACCGTCTACCTGATAAGGGCTGGCGTTACGCCACAAACTCCAGACCCGGACATCCCCTGCCCCCGATTGCAGATTAAAACCCAACGGCAAATCGCCGGTCACCAGCGCGGACGCCTGCAAATCCGTGCCTTCCAGGTAGATTTGGCCGGCAAAATTATCGGGCTCGAAAATATTGCCGGTGATATCGGCGGAAATACGCAAGCTGTCGCCGTATTGCTCGGGCAGCGTGCTGAGCAAATGCACTTCGTGGCTTTGGTCGAAATAATGATTTTTCAGCACCAAGTCGAAGCGGTCGAAATGTACCGGTTTGCCGTGGCGTTTCAAATCCTGCCAAGTGATTTGGCTATCCAGAATTTCGTATTTGCCGCCCTGCAATAGCCATAAAGGCGGTTCGTCGCTAGCCTGCAGGCCTTTCAACATCAGGCTGCCGTCTTCCCGGCGGATAATGCCGATGTCGGCGCCCACCAAGGTGACCCGGCTGGCCGACAGCCAATCCCGGCTCAGCAGTAAAGCCAGAAAATCGATCCCCAGGCGAATTTCCCTCAGCTGAATGTCCGGTTTGCTTGCAGGGTCCGCGGCCTCGATGCTGATGCCCTTTAAAATCACTTCCGGATTAAAACCGCGCAACCCCGCTTCCAGCGAACCGATATGCACCGGAATGCCGCTGATCCGGCGAATTTTTTGTTCCAGTTCGGCCTGATAGGCATCGATATCGGCCAGAAAAATCCGCGCGGCACTCATCAGCACGGCCACTGCAATCAGCGACCAAAACAATACATGGCGAGTGGCGCGGGTAAGATGAACGATCACGTAATTCAGGGGCTACAACAGCACCACGTCATAATGTTCCTGATTGTATTCCGATTCGGCGCGGATCTTGATCGCCACCTTCAGAAACACTTCCAGTTCAGCCAGCATGTCGGCCTCCTCGTCCAACAACATTTCCACCACCTGTTCGGAAGCCAATACCAAAATTTGCTGCACGCTGTATTGCCGCACCACCCGGATGATTTCGCGGAAAATTTCCAGGCAAATCGATTCGGCGGTTTTCAGCACCCCGCGGCCGCCGCAGGTCGAGCAGGGTTCGCACAAAATATGTTCCAGACTTTCGCGGGTCCGCTTGCGTGTCATTTCCACCAGGCCCAACGCGGACACCTCGGTGATTTTGGTTTTAGCGTGATCCTTGTCCAGATTGCGCTGCAAAGCGGTCAGCACCTGTTTTTTGTGGTCGTCGCTCTGCATGTCGATGAAATCGATAATGATGATGCCGCCCAGATTGCGCAGGCGCAGCTGGCGGGAAATAGTCTGCGCCGCTTCCAGATTGGTCTTGAAGATGGTTTCTTCCAGGTTGCGGCCGCCGACATAACCGCCGGTGTTGACATCCACCGTGGTCATCGATTCGGTCTGGTCGAACACCAGATGACCGCCGGATTTCAGCTTGACCTTGCGGTCCAGCGCCTTGGTGATTTCGTCTTCGACATTGTAAATATCGAACACCGGCCGTTCGCCGGAATAGTGTTCGATCACCGGCACCACTTCCGGCACGAAAGTCTCGGCGAACTCCACCAAGCGCAAAAAGGTTTCCTTGGAATCGACCCGAACTCTTTCGACGCCCTCTTTATACAGGTCGCGCAGCGTGCGCATGCTGAGCGGCAGGTCTTCGTGAATCAGCGATTTGACCTTGGCTTTTTTGCTTTTGTCCAGTATCGATTCCCAGAGCTTATGCAGAAACGTCATGTCCGAAAACAAAATCACCTCTTCCACGCATTCGGCGGCGGTTCGGGCAATAAAGCCGCCCGGCACCGTGTGTTTTTGCAGATAATTTTCGATACACGCGCGCAAGCGAACCCGTTCGTCCTCGCTCTCGATGCGTTGGGACACGCCGGAATTGGCCGCGTAAGGCATGTAAACCTGAAACCGCGACGGAATGGAAATATCGGTGGTCAGCCGCGCGCCTTTGTTACCCAAGGGATCCTTGGTAACTTGCACCACGATTTTCTGGCCTTCCTTCAGATAATGTTCGATATTTTCCGAGCCGTCGGCCAGTTCCTGGCTGTTGAAATCCGACAAGTGCAGAAAGGCGGCCTTATCCAAGCCGATATCCACGAAAGCCGCCTGCATGCCCGGCAACACCCGGCACACCTCGCCCTTATAAATATTGCCGACCAGGCCTTTTTGGCGAACCCGCTCGATAATCAGTTCCTGCAACACGCCGTTTTCAATCACCGCTACCCGGGTTTCCGGCGGGGTAACGTTTATTAAGATTTCCTCACTCATGCGATGACTCTAATCCCTTGTTTGGCTAATAATTGTGCGGTTTCAAACAGCGGCAAGCCCATCACGCCGGAAAAACTGCCCGTAATCGATTCGATAAAAATGCTGGCCAAACCCTGTATGGCATAGCCGCCGGCTTTGTCGCAAGGCTCGCCGGTCTCCCAATACGCGTCGATTTCCCTCTGGTCCAAAGTCCGGAAAGTCACTTCGCTGACGCTCACCGCCTGCCAGTGCCCGTCGCCGCGTAGCGAAACCGCGCTATACACCTGATGGGAGCGGCCGGAGAGCAGCGTCAGCATTTCGACCGCATGCGGCCTGTTCTCGGGTTTACCCATGATCCTGCCGTCGCAAACCACGCTGGTGTCGGCCGCCAGCACCGGCAGGTCGTCGCTACGCAAGGCCCGGCAGGCCGCCGACTTTTCGTTTGCCACCCGCTCCACGTAAGCCAGCGGCGACTCGTGCGGCCATGGCGTTTCATCGATATCCACCGCCTGAATGACATGGCAAATGCCGATTTGTTGCAATAATTCGCTGCGGCGCGGCGACGCGGAGGCAAGCACAAGCTGTGGCTTCATACGCTTAACGGTGATAAGGGTGATTGTTCATCAGACTCCAGGCCCGATAGATTTGTTCAGCCACGACGATGCGTACCAGCGGATGAGGGAATGTCAGCGGCGACAGACTCCAGGATTCCTGCGCTGCATCGCGGACTTGTTGCGACAAGCCTTCCGGCCCGCCCACCATCAAGGCCACCGGCTGGCCGTTACCCAACCAACGTTCCAGCGCTTTCGCCAAATCGGCGGTAGTCCAGGGTTTTCCCGGAATATCCAGCGTGACCACATGCGCCCGAGGCGGCAAGGCCGCCAACATGCGTTCTCCTTCTTCCCGGGTAATCCGGTCGATATCGCCGCCGCGGCGTTTATCCGGCGCAATTTCCTTCAACACCAACTCGCATTCGCGCGGCAAGCGTTTTGCATATTCATTATAGCCTTGCCGCACCCAGTCCGGCATTTTGTTGCCGACGGCGATCAGATGAATGTGCATGGTTTAGCGCGCGCGGCGGGCATGGGCAAATTTTGCGGTGTTGAAATCAATGCTGTCATGGCAAGCTTATTGGCCCGCTCCCGGATTAGTCCGATTTTGTGGCCGGTAAGATTACACGATGCGCGGTGCTTTGCGAAATCGAACCCGCAAAACGCATAAAATTTCTTTACACCTCCGAAATTTGGACAACATCCGGCAAACGCTTGGCTGACAGGATTCGGTTCAAATAAACCAATTTGTCGTAAAATTGGCCTATTTCAACCAAATACCCTTAAAATACCCGCCCAACGCGACTTCAACTTCTTTTAACCATGGCAATATTGAGTGCCCTGCTTTGGACCCCGGCCCTGGGCGTACTGCTGCTGGCTCCGGTTTCCGGGCAGAGACACGGCTTGATCAGGCAAATCAGCTTAGCGGCGGCGACAGGCACGTTTCTGCTCGCCTGTAGCGTGCTGTTCGGCTTCGACGCCGCCGACAGCGCCATGCAATTCAGCGAATTTTACCCGCTCAACCCCAAATTGGGCAGCGCTTACGCCTTGGGCGTAGACGGCTTATCCATGCCCATGCTGGTACTGGCCACCCTGCTCAGCTCAATTGCGTTGTTGGCGTCTTTTTCCATTAACGATGGCGTCAAGGGTTACCACATCTGCGTACTGCTGTTGGAATTCGGCATGCTGGGCGTGTTCATGGCCCAGGACTGGGCCTTGTTCTACATCTTCTGGGAAGTGACGCTGATCCCGCTGTATTTCTTGATCGACCGCTGGGGCGGCAAGCGCCGGCATGCCGCCAGTTTGAATTTCGTGCTCTACACCATGGGCGGTTCGGTATTCATGTTGCTGAGCCTGTTGGCCATCAGCCAATACGACCTGGAACACCAAGGCTCGCTGATGGTTTCGATGGGCCAAGCCGCGCAAAGCATGCCGGTACTGGAGCAGGTATTGGTATTGCTGGGCTTCCTGTTGGGCTTCGGCGTCAAAATGCCGATCTTTCCCTTGCACGGCTGGTTGCCGCTGGCGCATGTGGAAGCGCCCAGCCCCATCAGCATTTTGCTATCGGGCATCTTGTTGAAAATGGGCGCTTACGGCTTGTTGCGCACGGTCGTGATGTTGCCGGTAGCCGCGCAATTACTGCAACCGGTTTTGCTGTTTCTGGCCCTGTTCGGCATGATTTACGGCGGCCTGCTGGCCTGGCGGCAACGCGATCTGAAAGCCATGGTAGCGTATTCGTCCTTGAGCCACATGGGCGTGGTGCTGCTGGGCATTGCCGCGCTGAACCAGACCGGCTTCACCGGCGCCATCCTGCAAATGACCGCCCACGGCTTGATTGCCGGCGCGCTGTTTTTACTGGTGGGCTTGCTGTACGAACGCACCCATACCCGCAACATTCAGGACTACAGTTCCCTGGTGCAGGTCATGCCGCGCTTTGCCGCCTTCACCACCCTGACCTTGCTGGCGGCCATGGGCTTGCCCGGTTCGGTGGGTTTTATCGCCGAACTGCATGCCCTGATCGGCGGCTTTCAGCAATGGAGCGGGCTGATGGTGTTTTTCAGCCTGAGCATTTTAATCAGCGCCGCTTACGCCATGCGCACGATAGGCCTGCTGTTCACCGGCCCGGTCAAGCCGCAGATGCAGTCTATCGCCGATTTGCGGCCGCTGGAAATGATGGCCTCCGGCATTTTGGTGGCCGGCATCGTCTTGTTCGGCTTGCTGCCCGGGCCGTTGATTGAATTATCCACGGCAACGGTGGCGCGCATGCTGTCTGTGATTGGAGAGCGTTTACCTTGAACACGCCAGCGCAAGACCCGAAACGGCAAATCGTTCTGGATGCCATCGAACATCTGGATCACGTGCTGCCCGGCCAGGCGCCGATACATGATTTCGTCCACCATAATACCCTGCACGGTTTTCAGCATCTGCCCTTCGAGCAGGCCTTGGCGGAATTCACCGCCTTGACCGGCATCGACTGTTATTTGCCCGCCGAGCAATTCCGTCAATATTATGCCCAGGGCCGCATCAATGACGCGGACATCGACGCGGCCCTGAGCCAGCATTTCGCGGAAGCCGGCCAGGTTGAAGAGTGCGGCTGGCCGCATAAAAACCTGACGCGCCGGCAACTCTATCGGCAGGCCATGCTCAGCGACTTGTCGCCGCTAAACCCCGCGCAATTAGCTTGGCAACTGCGGGAATCGGACTTGCTGCAACAGCCGGACGCGCGAGCACTATGGGAAACCGTGCTGGATCGGCTTGAATTGGCCCTGCCCGATTTGCACCCGGAACAACTGTTGGATTTGAGCCGCGAACAAGCCGAAAGCTGGCTGGCCAATGCGGGTGTTGACCAACCGTCCACGCGCCGAGAGCAGGAATTGTTGGCGGTGCGGGCTTTATTCGAGCAAGTCGGCGACGGCCTGACCCTACGCGGCCTGCTGATGGCTTTAACCGGCACCGATATTCTGGAAAGCGTAAGGCCGCGATTGATCAAAGTATGCGCGTCCGTGTTGGACGAAGGCCTGGCAGCCTGGCATTTGCCGCAACGGCAATCGCTGGGCCTTTATAAAGCTTGGCTGCAACTGCTAGCCCATGACATGGACCCGCTGTTTCAGGATTTGGCCGAGTGGGAAAATCCGGCCGCCGGCTTGCCCGAAACCGCGGTCGATGCCATTGTCTTTCAGTTGGAAACGGCGGGGATTCCCCGCGAGCGTTGGGCCGGCTATTTAGAAAGGCTGGCGTTGGAGCTACCCGGCTGGTCGGGCTTGATCAACTGGCGGCAAACCCATCAGGACTACCGGGCGGACGCCGGCCGGCCGCTGCTGGCGGACTATTTGGCGATACGGCTGATGCTGGACGGACTGTACCTGCAACCGCTGTGCCGGGAACAATGGCGCTGCGCGCCGCGGCTGGACAAACTGCAGGCTTATTTCCAGAAAAACAGCGCCGAATTCAGCGTCAGACACGCTGTTTTTAGCGGGCAATTGCCGGAATATCTGCAACAGGCCGGGCAAAGTCTGGTGGCCGATAATCCCCGGGACAGTTACCCTTGGCGGCTACTGACCACCCGCATCCATACCTGGCAACACAGTCCGTTAAGCGACCTCGCCGGCGACATCCACGCCAGCTCGCATGGTTGGCAGTTGTTTCGGCTTTGCCAAGACTTGGGCCTTACCGCGGAAGACGTGGGGCCATTGACGAAAACGCAATTGCTGAACTGGCTGGCGCTTATCGAAGAATTCACCGCAAATCACCGACAACAGGTCTGGCTGGATGCGTACGAACGGCACTACCGGCAGGATTTGCTGCAGGCCTTGCATGCCAATCATAATCGCGGCCGCTGGTTGCGCCGCGACAGCCGGCCGCGGGCGCAAATTTATTTTTGCATGGATGAACGCGAGGAAAGTTTTCGCCGCCATTTGGAAGAACTCAACCCCGCCATCGAAACCTTGGGCGTCGCCGGATTTTTCGGCATCGCCATGCATTACCGCGGCTTGGACGCGCATGACACTATCCCCTTGTGCCCGGTGGTGGTTACGCCGGCACACCGGATCGACGAAGTCGCCCGGCCCGGCCAGGAAAAACAGCTGGCGGCCCACCGCAAGGGTCTGCATCGCGCGGACGGCTTGGCCTATCGGCTATATCAAACCCTGCGCCGCAATCCGGTTTGGGCCTATCCGCTGCAATACCTGCTGGCGCCGATTCAATTACTGCGCCTGCTGGGCAAATCGTTTTGGCCGACCCAACAACGCCGGCTGGAACAAGCTTGGCAACACTGGCTGGTACCCGCGGTTGCCACGCAATTGCAGGTCAACGCCGACACCCCGGCCTCTCCCGCCAGCCCGGCGGCGCCCCGGCTGGGCTTTACCGACCGGGAGCAGGCCGACCGGGTAGCGCAGTTTTTAAGGACGACCGGCTTGACCCGGGGGTTCGCTCCCATCGTGGCCTTGATGGGGCACGGTTCCACCAGCCAGAACAATCCGCACGAAGCGGCGCACGACTGCGGCGCCTGCGGCGGACGCCAGGGC
>NZ_JANIBK010000078.1 GCF_024505165.1 Methylomonas rivi | reverse complement strand
GCTAAGCGGCGGGTCTTTATTTATAGGCGTTAGCTTATAAAGGGTTTACGTTTTCAGCTTGAGGGCCTTTTTGACCGTTGGTCACTTCCATGGTGACTTTTTGGCCTTCTTTCAGGGTTTTACGGCCGCTGCCGACAATGGCGCTGAAATGTACGAATACATCTTTACCGCCGTCTTGTTCGATGAAACCGAAGCCTTTTTCATCGTTGAACCATTTTACTTTGCCTTCTACTTGTGCTGACATAAATCTCTCTTTCTAAAAAGTGCCGAAACCGGCGTTTGTGTTACGGGTGGTGAATAAAGCGGGTAGTGGAAGACGTGTAAAGCGACAACGATTACCTAGCTAAATCAGTGACATTATACATAGCTATGGCTATACACCAAGAAAAAAGATGGATTCGGCCTGTTAAGGTTTTATGACTCGTTGAAAATGGCCACGCCTCGCGGGGTTGTCGATTTGGCCGAAATCATTAAGCTATTGTATTTGCTTATAAAATTTAAATATTTTCGGCGAAAATATTTTAACGGCTGTTTGGCCGGATCGAATTGCCGGCTTGAAATCGGCGGTAAAAAGCCGGGGATTTCCGATGAATATTCCTATGAAAGCGGCATAAACCGAGGCCTTGGGCCGATTGGGTTGGGGAGGCGGCATAGGATATAGTTGGAAACCGCTTACCGAAATATATTTCCTTTGTAGGGGAGCTTTAGCCGCGATGAGTACCTACTGTGGCTAAAGCCCCTCCTGCCGGCAACAATCCCCGAAAATACGGGGATGTTTTTTTGACGAAACCCTTAATGCGATTTTTGCTCCAGTTCATGACGCAGCATGATGTAGAGTTTGCTGGTGATAATCTCGTTTTTATGCAGTTTATCCAGGGTATCTTCTTGCAGCACGGCCAAGGATTGAGCGGCGGAGGCTTCGTTGACCTGGGACAGCAGTTCCTCGTTTTTATGAATCACGGCCAGCATTTTTTCATGAGTGTTCTGTTGAATGTTTTTATACAGGGACAATAATTTTTCCAAGGCGGTTTTATCGTCAAACACCGCGCTCAGGCTGGAGTCTTCCACTGCATTGAGTTCTTTGACGACTTTGCCGCTGATTTTGCTCAAGGCGCGGTAATAACGGTACAGTTCTTCGTCCTTAAAGCTGTGATCGCGCCAAAAAGCCAACCGGCTGACCAGCAACACGAAACGCTCCAAGCTGTCGATGGGGAAATGCTCGTTAACCGAAACGATTTGCTGCTGCCCGCGCTTGATGCGCTCGGTCTGGATACTGAGCATGTTGGTGATTTTTTTGTAGGTTTTTTCCTCGATTTCACCGCGTAGAAAAATGTCTTTCAATTCTTCTTTTTGAATGCCCAAGGCATAGGTGCGCAGCATGTTTTCGATCAGGGTATCGGATTCGCCGATGGCGTTTTTACATTCCAGGCAGGCGATTTGATACAGGCTTTCGTAGCGTTGTTTTAGCCTGTCGTATTGCTTTTGAGTGAGTTGTTGATCCTGTAGCAGCGCATCCAGTTTATGTAAGGTTTTATCGTAAATCTGCGCCTTGCTTTTGTGGTAGCCGACTTGCTCCATGCCGGTCAAGGCATCGATACCCAGGGCATGCATGACTTTGCCGATGGTGGTGGCTTTTACCAGCAGGGTGAAATAAATGCTGCCTATGGTGACCGCCGCAATGAATTGTTTGACGCTGTAATTTAAAGTCCAGCCTTCAATGGTGAGATCGTCCGGAATCAGCAGGACCATCACAATCGCCAGCGAGCCGCGCAAACTGCCCCAGGCCAGTAAATGCATCCAGTTGCGTGGGATGGGGCGTTCCTTGCCGGTCAGGTTTAACAGCCACAGAATCGGGTAAACCGAAAGCGCGCGTCCCACCACGACAGTCCCGATAGCCAGTAAAATAGGCCAGATGGCGACATTCAGGTCGATGGCTAAATTGGCGAACAGCAGTCCCATCAGAATAAAGACCAAGGAGTTGGTGACGAAGGCAAAATAGCCCCAGAACTTTTCCATGTATTCCTCGACATCCGGCGACATTTTATAGCGGCCGAAGTTACCGATTACCATGGAGGCTATCAAGGTGGCAATGATGGATGATAGGCGAATCTCCTGGCCGGCGATCACCAAGTGTTCCGAAATGACTTCCGTCAGGATGAAGGTAAAGTGGGCGACCAGCAGGGTCAGGGTGATTTCCAGGTGTTCGTTGCCGTGCACTTTTTCGATCAATTTGGCGAAGATAAAGCCCATGATCAAACCGAAGACGATACCGCCGCCCAGCATGGTCGAAAATGAAATCAAGGCGCCGATCGCCGATTCGCTGCCATGGTAGCCTTTGGTCATCAGATCCAGCGCCACCAAAAAGGCCGCGAAGCTGGTTGCGTCGTTGAACAAGCTTTCGCCTTCAAAAATCAGCGTCAGACGCTGCGGCGCGCCGTATTCCTTAAACAGCGCAAGGACGGCGACCGGGTCGGTCGAGGAAATGATGGCGCCGAACAGCAATAAAGCCAGGATGGGTACAGGAAAACCGGCGATTTCGAATACGTACGAACCGGCGATACCGATAAACAAAACCGAGATCAGCAAACCCACCACGGCCAGCGAGCCGATGGAGTAGATGTTTTCGGTCAAATTGCGGATATTCATGTTGTATGCCGACTCGAAAATCAGAATCGGTAAAAACACGAAAAACAGCAGTTCCGGCGTCAGTTCGAAACTGGTGATAAAGGAAAAAACTTCCAGATGGGAAATTGGCACCAATAAAGAGCCGGCGATCACCAGCAATACGGTATAAGGCAGTTTGAGTTTTTTCGACAGTAAAAAAACTGCCAGAGAGATCAGCATCAGGCTGAAAAGCGATAAAAACACGTCAAGATTCATGGGCGATTCTCCAAAATCTGTGTTGCGGCATCAAAGCACCCAGGCAGTCGGATGAATTACCGCAACTGCCTGGGTCAACCATTAAACCCTGATTATTCAGGTTTGCTATTGTTTTGACAATCACGCCGGGCGCGCTGCCAACATAAAAAGCGCGTCCCGGATCAGGCGTTTTCCAACAGATAAGTCAGCCACAGGGACGATAATTTTTCCTGGACCGTATTCTGCCGCAAACGTGCCTGCAGATTGGGGAAATCGACATAATCCAGCGCCTGATCCTGGTTGTAGCAGGAATACATGAAGCTGGCTTCGCCCGACTCCGGATCGACATGCTTGCATAGACATTGGGCGCAGACGCCTTTCATCATGCATTGCATCGGCGAGTTGATGGAACCTATGGCTTCATGATCCGGTTTTAGATAGGGTTTGAGCGCATCGAAGCGGGCCGCTTTCACGGCAGCCATCATGCGATCGGAACCGATCACGATCAAATGGTCGACGTCTTGCAGTTTCAGTGTCGTTTCGCCCAAAGCGCCGCTGCCGAACGCCACCATGGCTTCGACGATGTTGCCGACAAAAGTCTTATCCTGCGGCCGGGTAACCGGAATCGCTTCGTTACCGGGACGATTATCCACTGCCCAGACAATCAAGTCCGATGCTTCCTCGATTTCCGGTACCTTGAATAAATCTTCCCGGTTGCGGTAACCGGCAAAGTAAATCACCTTATTGCCGGCATTGCGCATGGCTTTGCCGATGGAGAACAATACCGCATTGCCCAAACCGCCGCCCAACAGCAATACGGTTTTACCGGTCGGAATTTCGGTCGGCGCGCCGGTGACGCCCATCAAGACTAGCGGGTCGCCGGCTTTCCAGGTGGCGCACAGGCGGCTGGAACTGCCCATTTCCAAGGCAATCAGCGATACCAGGCCTTTTTCCTTGTCGACCCAGGCGCCGGTCAAGGCCAAGCCTTCCGCGGCCAGGCGGGTGCCTTCTACGACCGGGGCCAGGGATTCGTAGTTTTGTACCCGGTAGAATTGGCCGGGTTCGAAATTTTTCGCCGCCGCCGGGGCCTTGATCACCACTTCGATGATGGTCGGCGTCAAGCGGTTCACTTCGACGACATGCGCCAGGAACAACTCGTCCAGTTTTTGCTGCATGGCTTGCAAGCGGACGTCCCTTTGCGTTTGTTGCGCCGGATCCAGTGCGGCCAGTTCGTTGGCGAACAGTTTGACGATATACGGATAACCGTCCTTGGCGCTGGCCATGGCTTTTACCACGTTGCCGGCATAGACGGGATGGTTGTCGCCGTAGAAAGTGATATAGCGGCCGTTGCTGTTATACGAGGTAAACGGGGCCGGTTTGCCGACCTTGACTTGTGTGTCGTCGGCCATCGGCACCAGTTGCGCTTGGCCTTGCAGCCAATCGGGTTCGTGGCGCTTGTAGAACTTGCTGTCCATTACGAAGGTGCGCGGATGCTCGGATTGGTAAATAGTATTCGGCGCGGTACCGGCGGCGATAAATAAACCGCGTAGTTTTACTTCCACTTCATCGGTCTTGCGCCATTTGCCGTCCTGTTCGGCCAGTTTTTCGAAACGTACCGCCTGCAGATGGCCGTATTGGTCTTCAATGGCTTCCAGCGGGCTCATGCCTTCCGCCAGATAGATACCTTCCGACAAGGCTTCGTGGATCTCTTCGTGGTTTTGCCGGTAGGCCGGCGAATCCTTGATGCCTTTGCGGTAGAACAGCGTGACGCCACCCCATTGTTTCAGGAACGGCAGGAAATTCGGCGTTTCGCCCGCCGCAGCGGCGCGTTCGCGTTCCTGTTCGATGATACGTCCGTGCGCTAAAAATTCTTCCAGAATTTCCAGTTCTTCCGCGTCGTAACGGCTACGCACCGATTGTTCGCCATATTTGGCGACCAGTTTGTCGTACCGGTTGACGATTTTGCTGACCTGGCCGGGATAATAAGCCAGCAATTCGGTTGCGGTATCGATAGCGGTCAAGCCGCCGCCGATTACGCCGGCCGGCAAGCGCACCTGCAAATTGGCCAGCGAGGATTCCTTGGCCGCGCCGGTCAGCTGCAAACCCATCAGGAAATCCGAGGCTTTGCGTATGCCGCGGATCAGATTGTTTTTCAGATCGATAATGGTCGGTTTGCCGGCGCCGCTGGCGATGGCTATATGATCGAAACCCAATGCCCAGGCTTCATCGATCGAAATGGTGCCGCCGAAACGCACGCCGCCATAGCATTTGAAGGCGGCGCGGCGCAACAGGGTCAGGTAAATCACTTTCAAAAAGTTTTTATCCCAACGCACGGTAATGCCGTATTCGGCCACGCCGCCGAAGCCCAGCATCACCCGTTTGTCCAGGTCTTCGTACAGGCTTTGGAAGTCCATGATCGGCATCGGCGGGTTTTCGCGGTCGCCGGTCAGATGCAGCGGCAGCGGCTCGATCTTCAAGGCATCTATGCCTACCACGCCAAAACCTTCGTTCAACAGATAGTGCGCCAGCGTGTAACCGGCGGGCCCCATGCCGGCCACCAGCACGTTTTTGCCGTTATAGGGCAGGGCGGTGGAACGTTTGACGTTGAGCGGGTTCCAGCGGGTCAACAGGCTGTAAATCTCGAAACCCCACGGCATGAACAGCACGTCGGTCAACACATTGGTTTCGATTTGCGGGATATTGACCGACTCGGTTTTTTGGTAAATACAGCCGCGCATGCAATCGTTGCAAATCCGATGGCCGGTACCCGGACACATCGGATTGTCGATGATAATCATCGCCAAGGCGCCGATATTGTCGCCCTGGCGCTTAACCACATGCATCTCGGAGATTTTTTCTTCCAGCGGACAGCCGGTCATCAAGGCGCCGAGATGGTTGGTTTTAAAGGTTGCGTCTTTTTTGTTTTTGATGCCTTTGGAGCAAGAGTCGTTATCGCGGTCGTGGCAATAGATGCAATGGTCTACTTCATATAAGGTTTGTCTTTGGTTGAAACGTTTGTCGGTCAAGGCAAAACCGTCGCGGCGGCGGTGATGGTGTTCGTCGCAAGCCCAGACATCGTAACCGTTTTGCGCAACCGAGTCGTGCTCGACCAAATTGTCGAGATTGGTCTTTTCCGGCACTTTAAAACTTAGCCATTTGGCGACCACGGCTTGTAGTTCCGGTACTTGCTTGGCGGCAAAGCTCCAGCGGCATACAACGTCCAGTAGGCCGGCTATCAAGGAAGCGGCGCTGTCATATGCGATGTTCAGTGCCGGTTGTTCGCTGACTTGGCTTTTCAATACCGCAACGTCGGTATCGCTCAGATCGGTTTGTTGCGACAGGCGCCAGAGTTCGGCGCCCAATTGGCCGACGGCCAGTTCCGGGTCTTCGGCGAATAACGATTGTTTGCCGGTTGCCGCCAGCAAGGCATTCAACTGGGCATTCAACTGGGCGATGTCCCAGCCTTCAATAGTTTGCCCTTTAAAGCGGCTGGCCAGCTTGCCGACGATTTCGGTGCGGTAGACGAACACGGCGTCGAATTCGCCGCGAATAGTGCCGATTTGTTGTTCGCGGACATCGGAGACGTTAAATAAACGGGCGACAAACGTACCCACCAGGGGCGCCATTCTGACCAGCAGCTCGGAAATGTCTTCCGGTTTCATGCCTTCGCCGGCGCAGGCGCGGTAAGCGCTGATTTCCGCAAATAAATCCGCATCGTGTTGCTGTACCGATTGGTCGAAAACCTCCAATAAATCGGCCAGGCGTTTGGCGTCGTACAGATCTTGGTATTCAAAGCCGGGTATGCCCAGCGTCAGTTGCGTAAATTGGCTAGTGTTGAGCTTTTGGGTCATCAAGTTGTTCCGTTAGTAGTCGCTTGTGAGATATTTGAAAGGGGTGGGTTAGGGCAAGTCGTCAAGTACGCTTTCTTTTTGCGTGACCAGCAGGTCTTCCTTGTTGAGCCCCAAGGCCAGCGCAATGGCGCTGGCTACGTAAATCGATGAGTAGGTACCGACAACCACGCCTATCAGCATGGCGATCGCGAAGCCGTGTATGGTTTTGCCGCCCAAAAATACCAGCGCCAGTACGGTTAAAAATACCGTGAATGAGGTCAGGATGGTACGGCCCAGGGTTTCGTTGAGAGCGTTGTTGGTGATTTCCGCAATATCGGTGTTGCGGCTGCCGCGGAACGTTTCGCGGATGCGGTCGTAGACCACGATGGTGTCGTTGATGGAATAGCCGATGATGGCCAGAATCGCCGACAATACGGTCATATCGAACTCCCAGCGGAATACCGAGAAAAAACCCAGCGTGATGACGGAGTCGTGCACCAGGGCCAGTACCGCGCCGACCGAGAACTTCCACTCGAAGCGGATGCTGACATAGATCATGACGCCGATGAAGGCGAACAATAATGCCAGACCGCCGTCGTCGAGCAACTCGTCGCCGACTTGCGGGCCGACGAATTCGACCCTGCGCATTTCGCCGGGTGCCGCTTGGCTGGTACTGGCGGCGTCCAAAATTTGTTGGCTGAGTTGATCTTGTTTGATGTTTTCGATGGGTTTCAGCCTGAGCAAGACTTCCTCGGAACTGCCGAAATGTTGCACATTGGCATCGGCAAAGCCTCGTTCCGCCAGGGTTGAGCGCATTTTGTCCAAATCGACGGATTGGTTGAAATGCATTTCATAGACGCTGCCGCCGGTGAAATCGATGCCGAACGACAAACCGTTAACGAAAAACGATATCAGCGAGATTGCAAGCAATAGGCTGGAAAAAGCGAAGGCCAGCTTTCTTCTGCCGAGAAAATCGAGTTGCCGTATGGGTTTCATGCACAAATCCTGAGTAATAATGTAATTGAGTGGCGATCGATAGCCGCCGCTTTTAGGGTGCGGCAGGTACCGAAACCGCGAATTGTACTATTTTCTCCAGAAAGTAGGCGTAAAAAGCACAACCAAGGTAAATACCTCCAGCCGTCCCAGCAGCATGGTGATGGCGCAAATCCAGGTTTGAAAATCGTTTAAGCAGGCGTAATTGGTCGCCGGGCCGAGTTCGTTCAGGCCGGGGCCGGCATTGTTGATGCACGCCAACACGGCGCTGAGCGCGGAAATAGGATCTATGCCGGTAAATATCAAGGCAAAAGTCATTGCCACGACGGACATGAAGTATAAAAAAATAAAGGCCAGTACCGCAAAAATGATTTTATTGGCGATGGGGGTGTTGCCGATCCGGATGGGATTGACGGCGCGGGGATGCAGCAGGCTGAATAATTCCCGCCCCGCCTGTTTCCATAACAGCAAGGCGCGAAACATTTTGATGCCGCCGCCGGTTGAGCCGGTGCAAATAGTGATACAACTCAGGAATAGCATCCACCAGGGTATGAACGGCGGCCATTTGTCGAAATCGGCGTTGGCGAAACCGGCATCGGTGGCGATCGATACCAGATTGAATGTGACATAGCGCAAACCGGTAAAAAAATCCGGATAAATGGCAAAATGCCAAATGTAAAACGCGCATAGCAGGATGCTGCCGCTTAACAGGCCCAGCATCGGCATGAACTCCGGGTCTTGGGAATAAGGCTTGATATGCTTATTATGCAAGGCCGTGTAATGGGTGGCGAAGTTGGTTGCTCCCACTAGCATGAATACGGTAATCACCAGCTCGATGGCCGGCGAGTCGTAATAGCCTATGCTGGCGTCGTGGGTGGAAAAACCGCCCAGCGACAGAGTGGAAAAGGCATGGCAGATCGCATCGAACCAGCCCATGCCCGCCAGCTTTAGCGAAACGATGCACAGCAAGGTGTAGGCGACGTATACCAGCCACAACAGGCGGGCGGTTTCGGTAATACGCGGCGTCAGCTTACTGTCCTTGACCGGCCCGGGAATTTCGGCTTTATACAACTGCATGCCGCCGACGCCCAACAGGGGCAAAATGGCTACCGCCAGCACGATGATACCCAGGCCGCCTATCCAGTTCAGTTCATGCCGCCACAGATTCAGCGAGGGCGCCAAGCTATCCAGTCCCGTCAGCACCGTGGCGCCGGTAGTGGTAAAGCCGGACATGGTTTCGAAAAAGGCGTCGGTAAACGTCAAGCCGGGTATGCCCCACATTAGGGGTAATGTCGCCGCCGAGGCCATCAATAGCCAAAAAAACGCCACCAATAAATAACCGTCGCGGGTTTTCATGTCGCCGCGAAACTGCATGGTTACGCTGGCCAGTAAACCGCCTACGCCGATATTCAGCGACATACCGCGTAGAAAGTGTTCGGTCATGCCGTCGTCGAAGTAGATTGAGGTGGCGATCGGCAGCGCATACGTCAGCCCGAAAATCATCAAAATCAAGCCGAGCACAAAGGCGAGAGTACAGAAGCGTTGCATAGTTGGCCTGTTTAGCGGAGTAGGTCCACGGTGTGAGTGAGACTGGTATCAAGCGCAAACCATAAATTGTAGCAAACATTCCGGCAAATTCATGCCGTCACATAATCTTAAACAACTCTTCACAAGACTGTAATAAAGCCGCTTTAAGCTGGCTGCATTGTTTAAAGAGTGCCTAAAAATTAACGGAAGAATGGGTTTTCCAACGCCGCAAAGGGTTGCGGCATCAATCCGGAGAGTGCGATGAAGCTGATGTATTCGATCCACCAATATGATGTGCTGATGTTCAGCCGGCTGAACAATAGCGCGATCCATGCCAGCTTGGTTGGGCTTTGCCGGCTGCTGTCGTGGAGCGGCGATGGCATTTTGTATGTGGCGCTGGCCGCCGGTTTATATTGGCATCAAGGTATAGCCAATCCTTTATTGCAAACCTTGTTACTGGGCTTCGTGCTGGAGCGGCCGGTGTATTTCGTCTTGAAAAACGCCTTTAAGCGCAATCGTCCGCAGCAGGCGATTGATAATTTCCGCAGCGTGATTACGCCTTCCGATCAATTCAGTTTCCCTTCCGGACACACCTCCGCCGCCTTTTTGGTGGCCACGCTGGTGAGTTATTTTTTTCCGGCTTTAACAATCGTTTTATATGCCTGGGCCGTGCTGGTGGGCTTTTCACGCATAGTGTTGGGCGTGCATTTTCCGACCGACACATTGATGGGGGTGGTGCTGGGTGTCAGTATCGCCATGTTTAGTCTTAATAACATTTTATAGATGAAAATTTTTTATGGTGTGCAAGGCACGGGTAATGGCCACATTACCCGTGCACGTGTCATGGCCGGCGAATTGCAAACGGCCGGATTCGAGGTAACCTTTCAATTTACCGGCCGGCCGGCGGATAAATACTTCGACATGCAGGTATTCAACGGTTATCAAACCCGCGAAGGTTTGACATTCAATACCAGCAAGGGTCAGGTGTCGTATCTGAAAACCGCCCTGCAAGCCAGTCCGATACGCTTCGTCAAGGACATCAACGCTTTGGATTTAAGCGGGTTCGATTATGTGATCAGCGATTTCGAGCCGGTTACGGCCTGGGCCGCCAGACGGCAAAAAAAACAGGTGATCGGCATCGGCCACCAATACGCTTTTGGCCACGCCATTCCCCGCAAGGGCTCCGATCCCTTGGCCGAACAGGTGATGAAATTATTCGCGCCCGCCAGTGTCGGCGTGGGCTTGCATTGGCACCATTTCGGCCAACCCATCCTGCCGCCCATCATCGAAACCCCGGCATTTCCGGAGCAGATACAAGCCAACAAAATCGTGGTTTATCTGCCGTTCGAGGATCAACAGGCGGTCATGCGCTTGTTGTGTCCTTTCGAAAACTTTGAATTTCACGTCTATGCCCCGGAAACGATCGAGTCGAAATATCCGCACATCAGCTTCAAGCCGTTGTCGCGGGACGGGTTTCAACGGGATTTATACGACTGTGTCGGCATCATCAGTAATGCCGGCTTCGAGTTGGCCAGCGAATCCTTGCAGTTGGGTAAAAAAATCCTGGCCAAGCCCTTGCATGCGCAAATGGAGCAAATTTCCAACGCGGCCGCGTTGGAGCAATTGGGTTACGGCCACACCATGTTCGATATGGATGCTCAGGTCATCGAAGACTGGCTGCACAACCCGCATGCGGTGCGGGTCACCTATCCCAATGTGGCCAAAGTGATCGTCGACTGGCTACGGTCCGGTATGCCGAAAATGGATAGCGAGTTTGTGGAAAATGTCTGGAACAGCGTGGAAGTGCTGCAAGTCAAGCATGGCGAAGCGGTTAAACCCGGCGGATAACGACTTGATTTAATCGTTATCCTCGCTGGGGATCAAGTTTTTCAGTTCTTGCGACAACAAGGTCTGCGCGCCGCGGGTGACGATGTCTTCACCGACCTTAAAGCCTTCCGCCGCAAAATAGCCGCCATTGCCCGGCGTGATGTCGGCTAACAGCCGGCGCTTAAATTCGCCGTTTTCTGCCTTGATATACACAAACGCCTGTCCCAAATGCCAAACCACCGCATTCTCCGGAATCGTCACGCCGCCGGTACCGGGCACGCCGTCGGGAATCCAGGCGCTGACGCGGGCGCCGAAGGGTAGTGGACGGCCTTCGGTCTTGAAGAAATAACGCTCGCCCTGGGTGACGGGATCGACTTGCGGGGCGGGCGAAATCAGCGTGGCGCTAACGGCATGATCGCGCCGGCCCTGGTCGTCCACCGCTATGGTGCGGGTTTCGGGGGGTAGCCTGGTATTGGCGGGCAGGCTGATTTGCAGCAGCTGGCCGCGGTGAGTTAAAAATTGTTCCGCTTGCGGGTTGTCGGCTTGGGTAAACCAGCCGGTCAGCACATCGCCCCATTGCAGGCGGCCGGCGGCGGCAATGGTTTGCTGCTGATAACTGCTGGTGGACAGATTGGCTTTATCGTTGCGCCATTGCGCTTGCTGTTCCTGCAAGCGGCGGGTCGAGACGATGTCCTGCCGATGCAATTGCCGGGTGCGGGATAAATTGGCGTCGGCCTCCTGATAACGGGCTTGGGCGCTATCGCTTGAGGCTTGGGCGGCCAGAAATTGTTGGCGCAGGGCCAGCAAGGGTTGTAGGTCGATGACGCTGCCGTAGGCGCTGAGTTCCGGTTGTTGGACGGCGGCTTGCAAGCCTTGGGTTTCGATGCCGGCGGTTTGCCGAGGGGGTTCGCCGGTTTGCGCCGGCGTCCGGCTGCTTGCGCTCGGCGGGTTGATGTCGTCATCGTCCAAGGCGGCGTAAGGCGCGCTGCCGCAAAACAACAAAATCAGACCGGCTAATGGAATTAAAGCGTGCATTTTTCGAATTAAAGAATGAGGTGGCCGTTGATTATAGGGTTTGCCAAGCCGCGATTTCTAAATTATTTGTTGTGTAAAAAAAATAGCCGGTTATGCTTTCCGGCTTGATGTTTAGGCTAAAAACAGGAATTGCAAATGAAACAAAATCCAGAAAATCTCAAATATGCAAGCACTCACGAATGGGCCGGTCTGGAAGACGGCCAGCTGGTGCGCGTGGGTATCACCGACTTTGCCCAATCGGAATTGGGCGACATCGTGTTTATCGGCTTGCCCGAAGTGGGCCGGGCCGTGGCCGCCCAGGAACAATTGGCGGTGGTGGAGTCGGTGAAAACCGCGTCCGATTTATTCAGCCCTGTCACGGGCACGGTGGTGGCGATCAACGAGTCGGTGGTGGATGCCCCCGAACAAGTTAACGACGATGCCTTTGCCACCTGGTTGTTTTGCATCAAGGCCGATAATCCCGCCGAACTCGAACAGTTAATGGATGCCGACGCTTATCAAGCGATGATAGAGGAGTAATGGGAATTTATGGCTAATCAAAATGCAAAAGGCTTGAAGCGACTGATAAACGCTTGTTTTTTTTCGGCGGCCGGTTTTAAGGCCACTTGGCGGCACGAAGAAGCCTTTCGGCAAGAAGTGATGTTGTTCGTCGTCACCACCCCGCTGGCGCTGTGGTTGGGCGAGAGCGCTATCGAAATTGCATTGTTGATCGGCAGTGTCGTATTGGTGTTATTGGTTGAACTACTCAATTCGGCGGTCGAAGCCGTGGTGGATAGAGTCGGCTTCGAGCATCACGAATTATCCGGCCGCGCCAAGGATATAGGTTCCGCGGCCGTGATGCTGTCTCTGATCTGGGCCGCCATCACCTGGGGTTTGATTTTGTTATAACGGCGCGGCGGGAGAGAGCCGGAACGGTTCAACTTTTACCTTGTGTCGCAACCCAACATCCGGTACTTTACAGCCCGCTGAATCTGTTAACAAAAGGAAAACAATGAGTGCTTTAATCTGCGGGTCCATGGCCTATGACACCATTATGGTGTTTCACGATAAATTCAAACACCATATTTTGCCGGAAAAAGTGCATATCTTGAATGTGTCGTTTCTGGTGCCGGTGATGCGCCGCGAATACGGCGGTTGCGCCGGTAACATTGCCTATAACCTGCAATTGTTGAAAGAAGAGCCGTTGATCATGGCCACGGTGGGCCATGATTTCGAGCCGTATGCGCAATGGTTGAGCCAATGCGGCATCAGTACCCGTTACATCAAAACCCTGGACGACCATTATACCGGTCAAGCCTATATCACCACCGACGAAGACGACAACCAGATTACCGCCTTCCATCCGGGGGCAATGAATTTTTCGCACCTTAACGATGTGCCCGCCGCGCCGGAAATTAGCATCGGCATCGTCTCGCCGGACGGTAAGCAAGGCATGCAACAACATGCGGCGCAGTTTGCCGAACTGGGTATCCCGTTTATCTTCGATCCCGGCCAAGGCATGCCGATGTTCGACGGCGAGGAACTGCTGCAATTTCTCGAATTGGCCAATTACGCCACCTTCAACGATTACGAGTCCGAACTGATGCAACAGCGCACCGGGTTGACGCTGGAACAAATCGCCGAAAAAGTCGATGCCTTGATTATTACTTTGGGCGGCAAAGGTTCGAATATCTATACCCAGGGCCAATGCATAGAGATCCCTCCGGCCACGCCCAAGCAAGTGCTGGACCCCACCGGCTGCGGCGATGCTTACCGGGCCGGCTTGTTGTACGGCTTGATGAACGACTACGATTGGGACGTCACCGGCCGCATCGCCTCGCTATTGGGCGCCATCAAAATCGAACATAACGGCACCCAAAATCATGTATTCAGCATGGCCGAATTCAAACAACGTTATCAAGAGACTTTCGGTTCCACGTTTTGAGTTTAGTTAAAACACGGGAATTACTGTCCCTGATGGCCCGTCTGCGCGACCCGGAAACGGGTTGCGCCTGGGATGTCCAGCAGGATTTTT
This sequence comes from Methylomonas rivi, assembly GCF_024505165.1. Classification (GTDB taxonomy): domain Bacteria; phylum Pseudomonadota; class Gammaproteobacteria; order Methylococcales; family Methylomonadaceae; genus Methylomonas; species Methylomonas rivi. Next base: position 3,189 of record NZ_JANIBK010000078.1, on the reverse strand, counting down.
ATAGCCTGATTCCCTATACCATAGAAGAAGCCTACGAAGTGGCCGATGCCATCGAACGCAACGATTTCGATGATTTGCGGGCCGAGCTGGGCGATTTGCTGCTGCAGGTAGTGTTCCATTCCAGGATCGCCGAAGAACGCGGTTTGTTCGATTTCGAACAAGTGGCGGCCGGCATCTCCGAAAAACTGGTCAGCCGGCATCCGCATGTGTTTGCCGGGGTGAGTTTCGATACCGACGCACAGCGCCAGCAAGCCTGGGACGATGCCAAGGCCCGGGAAAGGCAGCAAAAAAATACCGAGAACAAGCCTGAAAGCGTGCTGTCCGGCGTGGCGAAAAGCCTGCCGGCCTTGGTCGCCTGCGAGAAAATTCAGAATCGCGCCGCCAGCCACGGTTTCGATTGGCCGGACACAGAACCCGTATTCGATAAGGTCGAGGAAGAACTGCGGGAAGTACACGAAGCCTGGCAGTCCGGGGATCAGGCCCATGTTCAGGAAGAAGTCGGTGACCTGTTGCTGGTGGTCGTCAATCTGGCCAGACACCTGAAAGTGAATCCGGAAATCGCCCTAAAGGAAGCCACCAAAAAATTTACCCGCCGCTTCAATTACATCGAAAAGCAGATCGAAGCCTCCGGCCGGCAGTTGCGCGAATGTGAGCTGGCGGAGCTGGACGGCCTATGGCATGAAGCGAAGCGCGTGCAAAAAAACACCCGCCCCGGCCACTCATGAAGCATTCGATACCGGCGTTGTTGTGGCTGAGCCTTATTGGTTGGCTGACACCTGCCCATGCGGGCGAAGTGTTGGGCCGCATGTCCGATGACACCGCACCGGTTGCCGCCGAGCCGGCCGCGCCGCCGGTTGCGGACGACAGGCGTATCATTTACCGGGTGATTTGCTCGCCGGAAGGCGAGGCCTTACCGGATTGCGAAAAACCCTTTCACGATACCGAGTCGTCGGTAAAACCCGTGCCGCCACAAAACATTGTCGAGCCCGGATCAGTCGAAGAAGCTCAGCCGGTAGAGGAGGCCGCCCAGCCCGCCAAGGCCAAAAAATCGAAAAAAACCGCCGGTAAAAAGAAACAGGCCGTAAAAAAGGCGAAAAAAACCGCCAGCTCCAAAAAGACAGCCGCGAAAAAGAAATAAGGGTTTTGTGTTATTAGGCGAACCGATTACCTATGACCGTCAATATTTTGCCGTTTTCATCAAACTGGTTGAGCATTGGCGCACGCCGGAGGTAATTCAAAGCCTAACCAAACGTGGGTGGGCAACGCTTTTCTGCCCGCCGATTAAAGTTGGAGTCTTCATTTTCGTCTGGGCACAAACAGCAGTGCCCATCCTATTATGCTTTGTGCCGATGAGATACGGAAAAGCACATGCAGATCAAGACGTTTAACGCTCTAAACTTTTGTTAGCATCTTAATGTGTATAACGATCATTGAAATCATCACCGCCCTAAAGACATGACACTTGCTGGTGCGGCAAACGTTGCGGGCGAGTTATATAGCCCGCCCAGTTTGGAAAAGAAAAGAATTTAACTAGCCCGGCATTGCTGCTTTTGCCTTAAGGTTAATAGCGCCACTACAGCCGTGGCGGCGCCCAGACTGTCCGCCAGCCAATCCCAGCCGCTGCTGCTGCGGCCGGGGACGAACGATTGGTGCCATTCGTCCGACAAGCCGTACACACAGCAAAACAGCCAGGCCGCCAATGCCAGTTTGTTGCCTGTGAGTCCGTGATGCCGAATGGCCCGCCAGCTAAACGCCGCCATCACAAAATAGGCGCCGAAATGCATGACCTTGTCCTGAAATTCGAACAGCGGCGGCATCGGTAGCGTTTGCTGGTTCGATAACCAGAAAATCAAGCCGCAGTAAGCCACTAGGGCCATCCAGTCTAAATATTTAACGATGCGCATGATAAAGATACGGTGGTGAAGTTAACGGTTCACTCTCTGACCGGACGCTTTTCCAGCTTCCGTTGCAAGGTGCGCCGGTGCATGTTGAGTGCGCGGGCCGCAGCCGAGATATTGCCGTCGTGCTGCATCAGGACTTTTTGCAGATGCTCCCATTCCAGGCGTTTCACCGACAGCGGGTTGTCGCTGATGGCCACGCTGGCGTCGCCTTCGTTTTTGTGCAGGGCGTTGACGATTTCATCCGGACTGGCCGGTTTGGTCAGATAATGAATCGCTCCTAGTTTAATGGCTTCCACCGCCGTGGCGATACTGGCGAAACCGGTCAGCATGACGATTTGGGTATTGCTGTCCAGCGAGATCAGTTTTTTCACCATTTCCAAGCCGGAGTCGTAACCGATGCGCAGATCGATTACCGCGTATTCGGGCTCGGTTTGTTCGGCTAACTGCATGGCTGTGTTGACATCGTTCGCTACCGTCACCTGGAAATTGCGTTTTTCCAAGGCCGGTTTCAGCACGGAGCAAAAGGTGATGTCGTCGTCGACCAACAGCAGGTTGGGTTTATCCGTAGGTGTGTCTGTCATACATACTCTCCTTAGTTAATATGGGCAGGCTGATTTCCACGCAGGCGCCGCCGGAATCGAGATTATTAAAGTGTATTGTACCGCCCAAGCGTTTGATGGTGGTATAGGTTAAAAATAAACCGACGCCCATGCCCTGCTTATTGCTTTTGACCGGCTTGTGGCCGGCAAAATCGACGAATTCCGGCGGCAGGCCGGGGCCGAAGTCGCGGATTTTCAAATTCAGGATAAAGTTGTCCCAATGGGCGTGAAATTCTATGCCGGCCTGGCTGTCGGTGGCTTCGGCGGCATTATTGAGAATATTGATCAGCGAATGGGTCAGGGTGCGTTCGGCGATAATATTGGCCGAAGTATCCACGCTGCCGGAGATGAACAAATTCAGCTTGGTGCTGGGTTTATGGGTACGCCACTGGTTCAGCACTTGATCGATGTAATCGCTGACCGGCATCGCCTTGCCCGATTCGGCGCGCATTTCTCCGGCGGAAGCCGACATCACCGACAGGGCTTGCTTGCAGCGGTCTACTTGCTGTTGCAGGATAAGCAGCTTTTGATGGGATTCGGGGAAACGGTGCTCGGGTAGTTCTTCGGCCATTTCGTGCACCAGGATGGCGATGGTGCCCAGCGGCGTACCCATATCATGCGCGGCGCTGGCCGCCAGCGTGCCCAGCGAAACCACCCGCTCGTCGCGCAGCGCGCTCTCCCTGGCTTCC
>NZ_JANIBK010000077.1 GCF_024505165.1 Methylomonas rivi | reverse complement strand
CGGTACGCGCAACGGCAGGCCGGTATCGGCGACGGGTGCGCCGCGAGACAGGCCCTGGGTCGAGTTAAGGGCGATGCCGCGCACGTGAGTGGGGCTTTGATGGGCGACGACTTCGATGATCACTTGCCCCGCATCGCCGGCTTTTAGGGCATGGTTTAGCGCCGGTAACTCGGCGGGAAAATAGGCGTCCACCACGCTGCCGCGGATCGCCGTCACCGAGCCGCCGGGGATAGAGGGCTGTACCGGCATGCCGTTCATGGATTGGCGAGGCGTTGCGGATAATAGTTGATGATCATGGCGGTGTTCGTTGCTGGTAAATAGCTTACCCTAACTCTATCCGCGGATTCGGGCAATCGGCATTTTCGGTTGCCGCGGCCGGTTTAATCTTCGTAGGATAAGCGATCGGCAAAAGCCGCGCGCCAGTCCTGGTTGAATTGCTCGACCGCGGTGTCCGTGGCTGGCGTGGCCAGAAATTGCCGAGCAATATCGATAGGTAATGTCACTGCCCGCACGCCGTGGGACAGTACCTGTAAAACTTGCCGGACATTTTTGAAGCTGGCCACCAATAATTTGCCGGGTAATTGATATTGGTGGATGAATGCTTGCAGGTCGCCGACGACCTTGATGCCATCGAAGCCCAGATTGTCGATGCGGTTCACGTAGGGAGCCAAATAATCGGCGCCGTTCAGGGCCGCCAGCATGCCTTGCTGGACGTTGTAAATCGCCGTGGCCAGAATCGGCACATCGGTTTTTTTCAGTTGTTTGATGGCGGCCAGGCCGGCGGCATGGGCAGGGATTTTTACCACGATGTCAAACGGCAAAGCATGCAGCTTGCGGGCTTCGGCGATAATGCCGTCGGTCGTGTTGCCGACCACTTGTACATGGAAGCGGGCCTCTGCGCCCAATATATCCGTTAATGCCGGCAGCAAGCGGTTTAGGCCCATGCCGCCCGCGGCCATGAGGGTGGGGTTGGTGGTTACGCCCGCCAAGGGTAGGGCATGGGATAGGTCTTTAATGTCCGCCAAATTGGCGCTGTCCAAATAAAGTTCTAACATAAAAGCGGTTTTTTAAAGGAAGGAGCGAGAGTTTATGGCCTCAGTATACCGGGGAACCTCTGTGAATGGCGCGGGAAAGTGAAGCGATCGGCGGCGTTTTTGCTGAAATGCGGCGTGCTGTTGATTTTATTGACCTGTACCGGTGCAGCCTGGGCCTAGCATTTTCGTAACGACTTTAGACGGAATAGACGGCGGGCTACTCATTTTAGCTGCGGTTTTTCCGTGAGCGAGTCGGCAAAATCAATAAATTCAACAATGTTCATCATCGGTTTAGCCGCCGTCCGCGTAATTTTTTTACATCGATTTAACTTTAATAAATTATTTCAACAACTTGTTTTAAGTTAGGTTATGAAAAATTCGGCAACATCCGTCGGCGAAGGCGGTTAAATACGCTATTGAGTTTTATCCTGAAGCTGGCAAACTCTTAACATATCCATCGGTTTTGGAGGGGGGATGCCATGAAATTTTTAACCATATTAGTATTGGCCGGCTTGGCTTATGGCGGTGTACGGTTTTTGTTGGGGCTGGTTAAAGAACTGGCGGAAATTGCTTCGGAAGCTTGGCACAGCGGCGAGACGGAACAGTAGCCATCATCTTTACGCCAAGGCCTAGTCAAAAAAAACCGACTGGTAAAGATTTTCTAACCAGTCGGTTAATGTGCGTCCCAGCTTTATGAGCGAAGCACTTTCTCAAAATCGTTTCGTTTCAAACATGGCCGATTATGCAGGCATGTAATAAGCGATCCCCCAATTCAACAACCGGCGATACCCTAAACCAACCCGCCCATCCTTAACCTTACGAGCGCTTTTGTTCAGCGGGCGGGTTGGTTTTAGCGTCCGAGTTTTGCCGGTTTTTCGCTTGGATGATTAAATCTATATCGTAAATATAGCCGGGATTTAGTTGAAATCCAGCTTTGGCATTTTTAAATGGGCTGGCTTTGTCGAATTTGCTGTTCATTGGGGTCACCCGAATAATTGTTTTTGCCGAGTAAAGCGAATCCGTGTTTTACCTGAATCATGTTGTATTAACCCGGTCCCCGTTTTTATGATTGCGCTGTCCCGGCTGTGTACATCGGCGGACGAGTTAATCGGCATGTTTATAACGCCGGCTGCTAAAGGGCTTGGTTACGATTAATAACGCAAGGAAGATGCCAGCAAGCTCGAGTCATTGAAAAATGCAAGTAGGGCCTTGGCTTTCAGCGCATAAAGCGTTTTGGGGTGACAAAATAGGTCGCTTTGGTCATGACATAGGTGTCAGTTTTTGTCGGTCATAGCCTGATAGTGCGTCAAATTGCATTGTTTTGGTGCGTGATGGTCGGCTAACGTCGTTTTAGAAGGGGGCGCACGTCAAATATGCCGACAATGCCGGCATAAATCATCAATCCCAAGGTGCCGCTGAGCCAGACATTCCAGCGTAAGTACAGCAATAGATAATTATTGGCGAAGTACAAAGCCAAGCCCAGCGCTAAATAACTGCCGATTTTGCCTAGCGGATAAGCCACCGGATAATAACGGCGGCCCAATAACCAGGACAGGCAAACCATGAAAAAATAACAGGCCAGCGTCGCCCAGGCCGAACCCACATAGCCCCACCGCGGAATCCACAAAATATTCAGCGCTATGGTCAATGCCGCGCCGGCCAAGGATACCCAAGCGCCCAGACCTGTGCGGTCGCCGAGTTTGTACCAAACCGACAGATTTACATAAACCCCCAGACACAGGTTGGCCAGCAGCAAAATCGGCACCACGGCCAAGCCGGCGCGAAATTCCGCGCCGATGAAATATTTAAACAGGTCGATATACAGCATCACCAGCAAAAAGATGAATACGCCGGCTATGACGAAATACTGCATCACCAAGGCATAAGCGCGCTTGGCATCGGCGCGGCCGGCGTAGGAAAAGAAAAACGGTTCGCCGGCATAACGAAACGCCTGTACGAACAGGCTCATCAAAATCGACAGTTTGTAGCAGGCGCCGTAAATACCCAGCATTTTTAAATTGGTGGTTAAATCGTAGGGCAGCATGATTTTCAAAATCGCCCGATCCAGCATTTCGTTGACCATGCCGGCGAAGCCTATCACTACCATGGGTAGGGAATAACGTCCCATCGGCCCCAGGATGCTAAAATCGAACCGTAGCGGTACCGCTCGAAATTCCGGTAGCAATAACAACAGCTTGCAGATGCTGGCGATCAGATTCGACAAAAAGATATAGCCGACGCCAAGGTTAGGGTTGTAGATTTCCGTCAGTACCGAATCCGGCCACAATGCCGGCAACTTCGGGCATAGCAACAGAAAAAACAGATTCAAGCCTATGGTGATGAAAATCTCCGCCATGCGGATGCCGGCAAAACGCCAGGCCCGGTTTTCCGCCCGCAGGCGGGCGAACGGCAATGCGGTGACGGCGTCCAGCGCCAGGATGCAGGCGAACCAGAGCAAATATTCCGGATAGTCGGGATAACGCAGCGCATCCGCCAACGGCTGTTGCCAAAGCCAAACTCCGGCGACAAAGCACAGATTGATCAGCGTTAAAAAACTTAAACCGCTGCTATAGACCTCCGTGCCGGCGTATTCCGGCTTTTGCCGGAAGCGGAAATAACCGGTTTCCAGACCGAACACCAGCAACACCGCAAAAAAACCGGCATAGGCGTAAAACTCGGACACCACGCCGTATTCGGCGGCGCTGAAGGTATAGGTGTACAGCGGCACCAGCAGATAATTCAAAAAGCGGCCGAGTATGCTGCTGAGGCCGTAAATGGCGGTTTGGGAAATAAGTTGGCGTAAAGGATTCAAGCGGGTAGCTTCCAGGAATGGTGACTGTGAAAATCGCAACACCCCGGAGTACAAACCTGGGTTTGTACTCCGCTAGACTCGGGGCCAATCCGAAGGTGAATGCAGAGCATTCCGGCTAAAGTTTGCTAAAAATCAAATCCCAAACCCCGTGACCCAGTCTGAGTCCACGGTTTTCGAATTTGGTCAATGGTCGATAATCCGGGCGCGGGCAATAGTCGCCGGTCGGGCTGGTGTTTTTCAGGCCGCTATCGGCCGACAAGGTGTTCAACATATCCTTGGCATAATCCCGCCAGTCGGTGGCGGCATGAAAATAACCTCCGGCCACCAATTTTTTATTCAATAATTCCAGAAAGCTGGGGCGCACGATGCGGCGTTTATGGTGGCGGCGCTTGTGCCAGGGATCGGGGAAAAACAGGTGCAGGCCGGCGAGGCTTTGGTCGGGGATTTTCTGTTCCAAAATTTCGATGGCATCGTGGTGATAAATCCTCACATTGCCGATGCCGCGTTGCTCCAGCAACATGATCAAATGTCCGACGCCTGGCCGGTGTACCTCAATCCCGAGGTAATTTATCCCGGGATTGGCTTCCGCCATCGCCGCCAGACTGTCGCCGTTGCCGAAACCGATCTCGACTATCAGCGGTACTTGCCGGCCAAATACCTGACTGGTATCAAAGCCTTGTTCCGGCGGCAAACAGTATTTATCCCAATGGTTTTCCAGCGCCTGCTTTTGGCCCGCCGTGGCACGGCCTTGGCGGCGGATGAAGCTTTTGATGCGGGCTGGGTCGATTTTTTGGGGTTCGTTCATAAGATGTTGCTTGTTGGAAGTCTAATTGCCGAAACTGAATAATATGAAGCGAAAATCAGTTAATGAGTTATCCAATATTTCTCACGCCGCGACACTTTGGAAATGCAGAACATCCCCAAAAAGCCCCTCCTGCATTAGCGCCTTTCGTGGCGGTGCGCTTTACCATGACACAGCCACATTTTGGGCAAGACGGATTTTCGATGTTAAAAATAGGTTTAGCTATACTCGGCTGCGAGTATGAAACATCGAGATGTATCCGTTGAGTTCGGGCCGCTTTTGCGCTATCTATCATCAATGTGAGCGCAGCACCGTCGATTAACTCGATATTCCGTCCTTGCGCAAAAGCGGATGCCTCTTTTGTAAAAATACCTGACGTTACGACGAATCCCCCGGTTGCTCCTTGCGCAGCCATCACACCAAACAATTCGCGCACAATATTCACCGATACCTTAAAAGCAAGTAGCCCGGATGAAGCACAGCGTAATCCGGGGATTAAGACTATCAATCCCGGATTGCATCCGGGCTACGGGATGTCGCCTTAGTCGGGTAGGCCGGAATAAGCGTAAGCGTTTCCGGCAATCGAATCCATCCGGAAACGCCTATCGGCTTATTTCGGCCTACCGTGCAAGAGCATCTAAACGCGCTTGCGCCGCCAACCCAAACGCCGATGCCGGCTCTTTTTGCGCAATTTGCCGCAGCACGGACAGGCTGGGTTTTTCCAGCAAATCGATGGCTTTCATTCTGACCGAAGGGTGGTGCGCCCGCAACGCGGCCAGTTCCGTCAGGTAGGCGCTGCTATTGTTCAACAATTTTAGAATGACTTTTTCAGGATCTTCGGTAAATAAATCCCGCACCAAGTCGCCGTATTGCTCCTGCAGGCGGATCAACTCGCGGCGGTCCATTCTCGGCAATTCGGTGGGATCGTCGCAACAGGCCATTTCAGTTCTCGGTTGCAGCCGTTTTATGGCTGTCCAACAATGCTTGCAGGTCGAATTCGCAGCCGCCGCAGCCGGACAAGGTGCCGGTAATGCGGGATATCCGTTCAGGATCGCTGATGCCTTCGTCTAGCAGTTTTCTGATTTGCCCGGTTGTGGTGCCGCTGCAGTAGCACAGCACTTCGGTTTCATCGTTCATAAGCGACTTCTATTTAATTAAATCTGATAACGAGAAAAACTAAAAACCCAATTAAGATTGCTAAACTGATCCAGCCCAAGTTATTAATGACTTTTGCACTGCGGGTATCTGAGTAACCCAGACAGCGTAATACAAACTTCAGGCAAAGCCGGACTATCTCAATTAACAGGTCGACCAGCGAAATGGCTAAGTCCACGATAATGGAACCGGCTTCAAACACTGGCCTGATTAGTTACAAAAACAACCCGTCAATCGGCGAAGAAGCGGAAGCAAAGCGTTTGCGCGGCATGCGGCCGGCCAGGAAGGCTTCGCGGCCGGCTTCTATGCCTTTTTTCATCGCCGAAGCCATTAGTACCGGGTTCTTCGCGGCGGCAATGGCGGTGTTCATCAATACGCCGTCGCAACCCAGTTCCATGGCAATCGCCGCATCGGAGGCAGTGCCGACGCCGGCGTCGACCAGAATCGGCACCTTGGCGTTTTCGACGATAGTCAGAATGTTGTACGGGTTACGGATACCCAGACCGGAACCGATCGGCGCGGCCAATGGCATTACCGCCACACAGCCGATCTCTTCCAGGCGTTTGGCGGCGATGGGATCGTCATTGGTATACACCATCACGTCGAAACCGTCCTTGACCAGTAATTCGGCCGCCACATAGGTTTCCGATACGTCGGGAAACAAGGTCAGTTGGTCGGCCAACACTTCCAGTTTGACCAGTTTGTGGCCGCCCAACAGTTCGCGGGCCAAGCGGCAGGTGCGCACCGCGTCCTCGGCGGTGTAGCAGCCGGCGGTATTGGGCAGGATGGTGTACTTGTCCGGCGAAATCACGTCCAGCAAATTGGGTTCGCCGGGATTTTGGCCGATGTTGGTGCGGCGGATGGCCACCGTGACGATTTCCGCGCCGCTGGCTTCGGTGGCCAAACGGGTTTCTTCCAGGTCCTTATATTTGCCGGTGCCGACCAGCAGGCGCGAACGGTACTGCTTGCCGGCCAGCGTGAAATAATCGTCCTGTCCGCCGCCGATGGCCTGGACGATTTCCAGCCTGTCGCCGTCATGGATGGGTTGGGCGGCGTGCCGGGTAAACGGCAGAATTTCCATGTTCAATTCCACGGCAATGCGTTTACCGGTCAAGCCCAAATCGGCGATCACATCGGCCACGGTGCAGTTGTCTCCATATTCCCGGCTATCGCCATTAACCTGTATTTTCATGCTGTTAAACCTTGTTTTGCTTAGCGGCGCGGCGACGCTGCACGGCGCCGGCCAGATCGTGAAGTAGTTTGATGCTGTCGTCCCAGCCCAGGCAAGCGTCGGTGATGCTTTGGCCGTAGGTTAACGGCTTGCCGTCTTCGACTTCCTGGCGGCCGGCCACCAAATGGCTTTCCACCATGGCGCCGATGATGCGGTGGTCGCCCTGGCGAATTTGCCCCGCCACATCTTGCGCCACCAGCATTTGCCGTTCGTATTTTTTGGAGCTGTTGGCGTGGCTGAAATCGATCATGATGTTGGGGCGCAGGCCGGCTTCGATCAGGCCTTCGGCGACTTGCTCGACGCTGACTTCGTCGTAGTTGGGCCGGTTGTTGCCGCCGCGCAGGATGATGTGGGCGTCTTCGTTGCCGCGGGTGGAAAAAATCGCCGAGCGGCCTTCCTTGGTCAAGGATAGAAAGTGGTGCGGACTCATCGCCGCGTTGATGGCGTCGATGGCGATTTTGATGCCGCCGTCGGTGGCGTTTTTAAACCCGACCGGGCAGGACAAGCCGGACGCCAGTTCGCGGTGTACCTGGCTTTCGGTGGTGCGGGCGCCGATGGCACCCCAGGAAATCAGATCGGATACATATTGCGGGGTGATCAAATCCAGGTATTCGGTGGCGGCCGGCACGCCCAGGTTATTCACATCGGACAACAGCTGCCGGGCCATGCGCAGGCCTTTGTTGATGTTAAAGCTGGCATTCAAATCCGGGTCGTTGATCAGGCCCTTCCAGCCTACCGTGGTACGCGGCTTTTCGAAGTAGACCCGCATGACGATGACCAGATCGTCTTGCAACTCGTCCATAATGCCTTTTAGGCGGCCGGCGTATTCCACCGCCGCTTTGGGGTCGTGTATCGAACAAGGGCCGATAATGACCAGCAAGCGGTCGTCCTCGCCGGTCAGAATATTGTGAATCGCCGCCCGGGCATGCAAAATGGTTTCCGCCGCCTTTTCGGTCATCGGAATTTCTTCATGAACCTGAATCGGCGCCACCACGTCCTTGGTTTCGCAAATTCTTAAATCATCGGTGTTATAGTTAGTTGGCATGGCACAGAGCAATCAGCGTTATTGGTAGACTAAAGCCGTCATTTTAACCCTTTTGCCAATCCGAGTTACAAACTAATACCGAACCAAAACCGGAAAACATTGACATGTCAAACAATAGGGCTATCAAACACTGTCTAACGGTGTGTCTGGCGCAATCGTTTCAGTTTGCAAATCTGCGGGAAAAGCTGTTGGACAGCGCCCGTACCCAGGTATTCAGAAACGCCTTGATCGTCGACTACAAAACCGGCTGTTCGGCGGTGTTTTCCTACGGCGTGGTGGTGCATTGGAACGTCAATCTGGATGATCGGCAAAGCTTGCGCGAGATTTTGCTGGATTATGCCAACAATCCCTATGCCGACCCGCAGGAAGACAACTTCAGCTATGAAGTGGGCTGCGAGCAAGACCGCTTTCAGCACGACCATATCGAGCTGCAGTCCGACGATGTCAAGGTATTGCTGGCGCTGTCGCATGCCATGGCCCAGTCCATCAAATTGGCCGCATTCGAAGGCCACGCCATCGACACCATACGCGCCACCAGCTATTTGCCGCGGGCGCTGGCGCGGGAGGGCATCATCAAACTGAATCGCAAGGCTATGGCCAAGATACGCGGCCAGCTGTTTTTGACCAAGAGCGACATCATCTTGAATTACGACTTGCTGGATACGCCGGAATTTTTCTGGGAACACCCGGAGTATCAAAACATGTATTCCATGGCCGCCAATTATCTGGAAATCAGCCAGCGCACCGAGGTGCTGTCGAAAAAACTGGAAACCATCCACGAACTGCTGGAAATGCTCGCCGACGAACAAAAGCACCAGCATTCGTCCGCGCTGGAATGGATCATTATCTGGCTGATCGCGGTGGAGATCGTGATGTCGCTGTTGGACAAGCTGGTTTGATGGTCGGCTTTTGTCGGCCAATTGAAGACGACTGAGTTTTCACCATAAGTGACGGCAATTGAATTTATACCTGCCTGTCAATTTAGCCATGAGTGCTAAAACAAATTTTGCGCTCATGTTTTGAATCCGCCCAGTCTTATCAATATCGTATGACTCAATATTTGCATCAAAAATATCGATTCCCTTAAATATTTTTTTAGCTCAAGACTTTGTTTTTGTAACTCTTTAAATTATCAACAATAAAACGCCCTGAAATTGTTCGCTCCAATAATAAGGCTTGCCGCCGGCGATATGAATTTTAACGGCGTAAATAATTTAAATTAATAGGCTTCATTAAATAGTATGCTGGCCAAGCATGAAATTAAATATCCGCATGACCAATATTGACAGGGGAAGCGACAAACCCAGTAGTAGCGCGGCATAGCTTACCGCTTTATAAATATCTTTATTGTGTGTAATTTTGGTTTTCATAAGTATTTATTATTTGGTTATTTAATAAAAGCACTTTAGAAAGTCGTACGGTTTAGTTCAATTAACCGCCGTATGTCCGTTCGCTGGCAAGTCTTGTTTCGAAACGTCTGCGTTTTTCATTAGCGGCCCATGCCGTTGCCTAACCAGGAGCCGGCCGCCGCCCCGATTCCCGCCGCCAAGGGGTCGCCCCTGCCCATTTCGTAACCCATTGCGCTACCGATTAAACCGCCAACCAATCCCCGAGGCGTGCGTTGATCGTAATAGCCATAGGTAGCGGGTGGAGGCGGCGCATAATAGGGTTGCGGCATCGGGACGTATTCCACGACCCGTTCGGGTACATAAACAACGTCTTCCCGATAATACAGGCGCGGTGCCGGCGGATAATAATGATGATGTCCGTGATGGTGATGGCCGCCGCCATGTCCGCGATAACCGTCCCAATCGTCGTCGTCAGCCAGCGCGGCGGATGAAATCAGGCAACTCAAGAGTATCGCTTTGACGGGTTCGAACATTTAAAAAATCCTAGGGTTGAACGGATTGGCTTAAGCTAAATTCTACGGACGCCGCCTTAAAATCGTATGAAGTTTTGATTATGATTGGATTAAGATTTCCGGCGGATAAACAAGCGATTTTTCCGCCGCTTAGGAAACAGTCGGCAGGTAATTTACAAAAGCGGAATAAGCGGGAGTTTGACGCACGGGGGTATATCGGGTCGTATCCTTGCGATAAAAAGCGGACATGGGCAGAGCGGTAACGAATGCTCCGGAATATAAAATGTTAATTAAGCGATATTGGCGGTTGCTATGATTTTTGGATCGGACAATTGGGCGGGGGCTCACCCCGCCATTGCGCGGCGTCTGCTGGAGGAAGCGGAAGGCTTTTCCGCGCCCTATGGCGCCAGCGAACTGGACCGGCTGGTTGAGCAAAAATTCAATGACATCTTCGAACGGGAAGTCGCGGTTTTCTTTGTAGGGACGGGGACGGCGGCAAATTCCTTGGCGTTGGCGGCGGTAAACCGGCCGGGAGGCGTCGCCTTTTGCCATCGGGAAGCGCATTTGATTGAGGATGAATGCGGGGCGCCGGAGTTTTTTACCCACGGCGCCCGTCTGGCGCCCGTGGATGGCGAAAACGGTAAAATCGATCCGCGCAACCTGTTGGCCGAGATCAAGCGTTTTCCGCCGGGATTCGTCCACACCGGCCAGCCCATGGCCATATCCATTACCCAGGCCACGGAAATCGGTACTCTTTACCGGCCGGATGAAATCATGGCGATCGCAAAGATCGCCGAAGATATGCAACTGCCTTTACACATGGATGGAGCGCGTTTCGCCAACGCACTGGTCGCCTTAAATTGCTCGCCGGCGGCATTGAGCTGGAAACTCGGCGTCGATATCGTTTCGTTCGGCGCCACCAAAAACGGCTGCTGGTGCGCGGAAGCGCTGGTGTTTATGCGGCCCGACATGGCCAGGGATTTGCCCTTTATCCGTAAACGGGCCGCGCAGCTGTTTTCCAAAACCCGTTTTATCGCCAGCCAGTTCGACGCGTATTTGGCGGACGGCCTCTGGCTGGAACTGGCCCGGCATGCCAATGACATGGGGCGGTGCCTGCAAAACGGTATCAGGTCTTCCCGGCATGCCCGATTGGCTTGGGAAGCCGAAGCCAACGAGGTTTTTTGCATTATGGATAAAGGCCGCGCCGATGACCTCAAGCGGCAGGGCGCCGTGTTTTATGCCTGGAATCCGCCCCACTCCGGGCAGGCGCTGCTAGGGGAAAATGAAGTGTTGCTGCGCCTAGTCGCCAGTTTCGCCACCCAAGCAGGGCAGGTCGACCGGTTTATCGAAATTTTGGGTTGAAGCGGGATGGGCGGCGGCAATCGGGCGGTTCGGTTTTGCGCCGCGCCGACATTGCCGCTATGCGGAACAATCGCTGTCGTGTTGTCCGGTTTCCCGAAACGAGGTGATATAAATGTAGCTGGTTCGAGGATCCTGGGCCAATTCCATCAGGCTGAATGGGTGTTTGCATCGATCCGGAAAAACAATGTGGTCGAGTTGGCGGCCTATTTCGCGGAATCCCATGCTCCATTCGGGAAACACCCGGTGGTATTCGGAGCCTTGCAAAATGACGTTAAAGTTGCAGTGGCGCGGGTCTTGTTGGATTTTCTCCAACAATGCCAACACATTTTGCCTGTCGCCTTCCAGGTATTGCATGAAATAGCCGTCCTGGTGCAACAGGCAGCCGGTAATGCCCCGGCCGCGGTTAGCCGAGCGGGTTTGTTCCAATAATGCGGCGATATGGTTTTGATCCAGGCCGGACGCGGCTTGGCTGGTATAGAGCAGAAAAAATAACGGCGGCTCATAGTGTTGACCGCCTGTTTCGAAACTCTGCTCGACAGCATCGATAAATTGGTTTTTTTCCAATGGCCTATAAAATAAATAGCCTTGCACGAAGTCGCAACCGAAATTACGCAATTCCAATAATTGCGCAGGGTTCTCCACGCCTTCGGCTATCATTTTCAGGCCCAATGCCCGCCCTAGCCCGATGACCGCTTTGACTACCGCCCGGCTTTCGGGCCGGTGCGCAATACCGTCGATAAATGCCTTGTCGATTTTCAGCACATTGACGGGCAGCTTGGTCAATTGCGCCAAGGATGAATAACCGGTGCCGAAGTCGTCGATGGCGACCCGAAACCCTAAATCGGCCAGGCCGCGCAACATTCTCAGATTGGTATCGATGTCCGCCATCAAGGCTGTTTCGGTTATTTCCAGCAGGATGCGGGCAGGATCGCTGGCATGGGTTGCGATCGTGTCCTTAACCTCATCCAGCAGATTTTTTTCATTTAACTGGCGAGCGGAGACGTTCACGGAAATATAGGCCGGCGCCCGTTCGCCCCA
This sequence comes from Methylomonas rivi, assembly GCF_024505165.1. Lineage (GTDB taxonomy): Bacteria > Pseudomonadota > Gammaproteobacteria > Methylococcales > Methylomonadaceae > Methylomonas > Methylomonas rivi. The sequence continues at coordinate 4,999 of NZ_JANIBK010000077.1, read as the reverse complement.
ACGGCGTCGCCACTCGGCTTCCGCTTGGCATGCCTGGGCGAATACCCAGGCGCCTATGGGGACGATGCTGCCGGTCATTTCGGCAATCGGAATAAATACGGCGGGCGAAATAGGCCCTTCGGCGGGATGCCAGCGCAGCAGCATTTCGGCGCCGACGATGCGGGTGCCGAGGGCGTCGACGATGGGTTGAAAGCGCACCGACAGTTCCCGCCGCTCGATTGCTAGGCGCAAGCCGTTGGAAATCGACAGTTTTTTGCGTACTTTTTCCTCCAAGCCGGCGTTGAAAAAATGCCAGCCGTCCCGGCCTTGCTCTTTGACCTCGTACATGGCGGTGTCTGCGGCCCGCAACAGGTCGTCGGCGGAATGGGTAGAACCGTGGCCAACGGCAATGCCGATACTGGCGCTCAGATACAGCTGCTGGCCGTCCAGTTCGGCGGGCTGGCGTAAAATGTAATTAATGCGTTCGGCTAAGGCGGAAATCGAGGTCGGCTGCTCCAGTTGTTCGCAAAGAATGACGAATTCGTCGCTGGATAAGCGGGCCACGGTATCGCCGGGCCGCACCATGTCGATGAGTTGATTGCCGACGGTTTTTAATAACTGGTCGCCGGTTTTGTGGCCGTAGGTATCGTTGATCAGTTTAAAGCCGTCCAGATCGACGAATAGTAGCGCCAGACTCAGGCCCTGCCGGCGGCTGCGCTGCAGCGCATGGTTGAGACGGTCGTGAATCAGATTCCGATTCGGCAGGCCGGTGAGGGGGTCGTGGGTGGCCTGCCACAACAGGTCGACCTGTTTGCGTTTTTGCTCGGAGATGTCCCGCATGGTGACGACCAGTATCCACTGGCCGCCGGTGCGGAATTTGCCGATCGAGGCCTCCAGGGGGAAAAACGAGCCGTCTTTGCGGTAACCGGTGACTTCGCCGCGTTGCGACATGGGCCGCTCGGTTTCGTCGCCCTGAACAAAGCGGTGCACCATGTCCGCATGCCGTTGGCGCAAATGCGGCGGTACCAGTATATGCACGGACATGCCGCGCATTTCCTCGGCATTGTAGCCGAACAATTCGCAGGCATTGGGGTTTGCTTCATGAATGATGCCGGTTTCGTCGGTGGCCAGGATGGCCATGTCGGCAAGGGAAAGGATTTGTTGAGAAGCGCTCAGCTTGCTCAGGCTGATTTCCGCTTCGGCATTGACTTGCTCCAAAAGAGACGCCGAAAGGGCCGCTTCCCGGTTGGCGGGCGTTTGATTTTGGTAACGGTTGGGGATTTCCGGCGGGATATTGCCGAAACGTTCGATGATGCTGAAGCTGCCGTCTTTATTGCTGCGCGCCAAAAAAGTATTGACGCAGGCATGGTGGGTTTTGGCATCCATCTGCACCCAACCTTGCGGCGCCAGAATGCTGGCGGTTTCCAGGGCTTCGATAAGAGCCGCCGCCTCCGTTTGTCCGCAACGTTGCACGGCGTCCGCAAAGGCATGCACGCAAATGTAGGCGGCTTCGCTAAAATTGGTGGCTACGCCGTTGCCGTGAGGCCAAATGCCGTTTACGCCCGGCAGCGTGGCCAGTTGTTCCAGGTATTGGTGGTTTTGCGGGGTATCCAGCGACATGAAATAAGTGTTGCTGGCATAAAAGCCTTCCCGCACCTCGGGTAACAGCTGTTGCGCCAGGGTTTCGTCGAAATGCCCCATCATGACGGCCATGCGCTGTTTCAAGCCTATTTCGCAGAAGCGGTTCAGCAGGGCAATTTGATCGACGCCGGCAAAATAGGGTACGAATACGTCGGCCCCCGAGCGCGCCACTTTTTGCAATAACTGTTCGATTTCCGCGGCATCCGCATTGATGGATAGATAATCCTCGCCGACCACATCCCCGTCCAGGCGGCTGAGAGCTTGTTTGGCCGCATCGATCGAGCCGCGGGGCCATTCGTAATTACTGCCGGCAAAATACATCTTTAAGCCGTAGCGCTTGGCCATGGCCGGTATCATTTTGTCGATCTGTTGGTTGGGCAGGGCCGCGAAATGGAAAAAATAGCGGCTGAAAATGCTGCCCTCGTAAAAGGAGAAATTCAAATAGGGGATGCGAAACGGTTCTGCCACCTGGTGGGCGACGGCGATGCGCGAATTGGAAAGCAGATTGCCGATAATGGCGGCGCAGCGGTGGTTTTTTACCAGACGCAAGGCGGCGGGAACCGCCGTGCCCGGCCAGCTGCCGTCGTCTTCGACGACGAGTTCCAGTTTTTTGCCCAGCAGTCCGCCCTGTTGGTTGATTTCATTGCAGGCGATTTGCGCCGCCCGCACAATTTCAGCGCCATACATACCCACCAAGCCGGTTAGCGGCGGCATTAGGCCCAGGCGGATGTTTTGGTCGGAGCGATGATCGGGCACGGCGGTTACCGGGTGGCGTTAAGTATTTGCAGACGGGTTGGATAATGATTCTAAGGATTTCGCCAAAAATAACTTCCGCTTATGGCTCCCACGTTCCACGCGGGAGCCATAAGTTTAGGTTTTGGGAAATTATTACCGACCAGCTCCTAAGGGTTTTGAAGGGAATTAAATACACCCAATCGGGCTTTAAAGCAAGCCGGTTAACCACAGCCTGAAGCGTAACCCCCATTCGCTGGTATAGCCGACGCTGGTAAAGACGATACGGCCTTGGCCGTTAACGAAAAACAACGCAGGCACCGCCTGTACGCCGTACTGTCGGCTGATGCCGCCATCCCTATCGTTGACGACCGCCCACTCGAGTCGGTTTTTTTGCAGGTACTCTTCAAGCCGCCGATTATCGCCGGAGCGCACAGCAACGGTGATGCCGGGAATATCCCGCAATACCTCGCTCACATTGCCTTGCATGCCTCGGCAAACGCCGCACCACTCCGCCCAGAAATAAATGACCGCCGGGCCTTCGGCAATCATCGGCATGGGGTTTCGGTTCGACAGCGTAGCGTGCTCAATCGGCGGCGGTTGACCGGTCGCCAAGCCTCGGGTCAGCAAAAATTGCCCGCCGAACACGAATAAGGCCGCAAACATATAAAACGCCGACTTTTTCAGCATCATAAGCCTCGCATCAGGCCGGCGCCGTGCTGTTTCAGCCACTGGCGATGTTGCAAGTAATCCGGCAGATGGGCGGCGACCAGTTGCCAGAAATCCCGGGAGTGGTTTTTATGGCGGATGTGGCAGAGTTCGTGTACCAGCACATATTCCATGATCGGCGGCGGTGCCAAGATTAACAACCAGTTCAGGTTGATGTCGTTATGCGGGCCGCAGCTGCCCCAGCGGCTTTTTTGGGTTTTGATACGGAGGCCGCGCGGTACCAAGCGGTGGGTGGGACTGTGCTTGTCTATCCATTGCTCGGCCAGTTGGCGAGCTTGCAGTTTCATCCAGGATTCCAGCGTGGTTTTGATGCGTTCGGAACCGCTGTCCGCCATCGCTTCGGGAAAATACACCATAAAGCGTTCGCCGGTGAATTGCACGCGTAAACGGTTGGCCGAAGTCGGTTTGACGCTCAGCGGGACTTGCCGGCCTTGAAACGGCACCAGGGCGCCATCGGTATAAACGGCGGGCGCAAGCGAAGGGATATTCCGCGCGCGCTGCCGGACGCGGTTCAGCGCATCCCGAATCCAGGCCTGTTGGGCGGTTACAAAAGCGTGGATGCGTTGTTCCGGTATTGTTAACGGCGCCACCACTTCGATTTTACCCGCCGAGACGACGATACGGGTTTTTTGGGCCCGCCCGCTACGGCGTATTTGGTAAGCGATGAGGACGTCGTCGGCCGGGGATGCGTTAGGGCGCGGTTTCAATGCTGCCGTCCGGTTCCTGATTGATCATATGGGTGGCCAATTGTTGCAGCGCCGTTTGAATATTGTCGTGCAAGCGCGGGTCCATGGGGATTTCCGCCAGCGCCTTGTTCATGCATAACATCCATTGGTCGCGTTCCGAGGGGCCGATTTTGAAAGGGAAGTGGCGCATGCGCAGCATGGGGTGGCCGAATTCCTGGATAAACAAATTGGGCCCGCCCAGCCAGCCGGATAAAAACTTGAATAATTTGTCCTTGGCCGAGGCCAGATTCGGCTGGTGCATGGCCCGTATGCCTTGCGCTTCCGGCAAAATATCCATGTAAAAATAAAATCGATCCACCAGGCTGTGGATGGCTGCTTCTCCGCCTATAAAGTCATAGGGCGTTTGTGTCGACATAGGTATTTACGCTCTCTGGGTGGTTTGTTGTTTATACTACCAGCATGGACGGGCAATTTTAGGGAAACTCTTCCGGGGTTGCACAGTCCTAACGGTTACTTATTTTTATTTGGAGGACATTATCATGCGTTTAAATACTGCCGTTCGTTCGGAAGCCGGCATTCTGGAGACTAACAAAGTTCTCAAAAACACTTATTTGTTGCTGTCGATGACATTGTTGTTCAGCGCGGCGATGGCGGCCTTATCCATGGCATTGAATTTGCCGCACCCCGGCCTGATCGTGACGCTGGTCGGTTATTTCGGCTTGCTGTATTTGACCGGTAAATTCAGCAACAGTGCCTGGGGCATTGTATTCGTGTTTGCCTTGACCGGTTTCATGGGGATGACTTTGGGGCCTATTTTGAACATGTATGTTCAGGCCTTCAGCAACGGGCATGAATTGATTCTGACCGCGCTGGGCGGCACCGGGGCGATCTTTTTGGGACTGTCCGGCTATGCGCTGACTACCCGCAAGGATTTCAGCTTTATGGCCGGCTTTTTGATGGTCGGTGTGTTGGTGGCGTTTTTGGCCGGTTTGGGGGCGATCGTATTTTCGCTGCCCGCTTTGACCTTGGCGGTGTCGGCCATGTTTATCTTGCTGATGTCGGGTATGATTTTGTATCAAACCAGCGAAATCGTCCACGGCGGCGAAACCAACTACATCCTGGCGACCGTGTCCTTGTATGTGTCGTTGTATAACCTGTTTACCAGCTTGCTGCAGTTATTGGGCGTGTTCGGCGGCGATGACTGATTAAAAAAGTCGCCGATATTAAAAAAG
>NZ_JANIBK010000076.1 GCF_024505165.1 Methylomonas rivi | reverse complement strand
GACGACGTTCCGCGCCTGCCGCCGCTCAGGTTCGGCGCCGAAGTCGGTTTGGGCGGCCAACACTGGAATACCGCGTTGCGCTATACCCGCGCCGAAGCCCAAACGCATCCCGGCAACGGTGAAACCGAAACCGCCGGCTATCACTTGCTGGGCGCCAGCGCCGACTATCACTGGCGCGGCGCGGAACCGCTGGACGTCTGGCTATTCGCCAAGGCCAACAATTTACTGAATCAGGAAATCCGCAGCTCGGTGTCGTTTTTGCGCAATTTCGCCCCGGAGCCGGGCCGCAGCGTGGTCATCGGTTTTCGGGCCAGTTTTTAAACGCCGGATTTGCCAACCGCAATTCCGCATTCGTTAGGGGAGCCAACATGCAAAACACGATCATGAATCAACTCAAGCGCCGTCGGTGGCTGGCGCTCATCTGGCTGGCCGTCGCCGCGCCGGCGCAAGCCGTGCATCTGGATATAGAAATTTGGGGGGACGGCGACAGCATGCAAGCCGGTTTTTGCCGCACGCCCGGCGCGGTCGGTTGCGACCTTACCCAGTTGGTTACCAGCCTGAATTTGCCGGCCAACAGTTTGCCGGTTGACGGCGCCAGCGGAAAAATGATCTTTCTCAGCGATTTTCGCGATTTCGCGGGCGGCGCCAACAAAACTCCCAATCCCGGTTTTCAGGCCGTGCAAAATGCGTTGGAATCCGCCGAACTGGTCCGCTATCGGGCCGTGGGGCATCTGGAATTTTGGGATGCCGGTAGCCGTAGTTGGAATCCGGCCCCGCCGAGCGTGCAAATCAAATTGGCCGGCGGCATCGATCCCGGCGAGGTGATTACCGATTTCAACCAGTGCGGTGGGCAGTTGTTTTGCTTTACGCCCGGTGCCGGCGCCCAGAATGGCGCGACCTATTTTACCGGTACCGGCATAACCGGCCAGCCGGAAATGATAGTCGATGCCGCCAACGTCCAAGGTTCGCTGCATACCCATTTGAATTTCTTTCTGGAAAATCGCCAGGGCCTATTAGGCGGCCCGGTGGGCGCGTATTTGCTGGAAATGCAGGTGTTGTCCAACCGGCGCGGGCAGGCATCGGAACCGTTTTACGTGCTGCTCAACGCCGGTTTGTCGAGCGCGGACTACACCGACGCCCTGCTGGACAGAGTCGATACCTTGCCTCCGCCGCCGCCCGCGCCAGTGACGCCGCTGGCCCAGGCCGGCGCGGATCGGTTGGTCAGGCTCAACAGCCAAGTGGTTATGGATGCGTCCGCCAGCACCGACCCGCAGCCCGGCCCCAATCCGCTGAGTTTTAGCTGGCAACAGACGCAAGGCCCCTCGGTTACCTTGGTGGGCGCCAATAGCGCAAGCCCCAGTTTCATCGCCGTGCAAGCCGGCAATTACACCTATAAACTGACGGCGCACGACGGAGCCGGCAGCGGTTTCGACGAAGTGACCTACACGGTGCCTAGCCTGGGCGACATCGACCTGGACGGCGATATAGACCGGATCGACGTGGCGTTGATTCTGGCCGCCGCCAGCAAAAACCCGCAAGCGGACAGCAACGACATCCGCGACCTGGACGGCAACGGGGCGATTAACAGCACCGATGCGCGTCTGGCCCAGGCCCGCTGCAGCTTGCGGTTGTGCAATCCGACCCGGCGCTAGATGCTGGAAATCCTCCGGATCGCGTAGCCCGTATGCAGCACAGGGAAATACAGGAGCCGGTTTTAAGGACAGCCTCGCCCCGGATTCCGCTGCGCTGCATCCGGGCTACTTGCTATGGAAAACGAATTACACCGTAGGTCACGTTGCCGCGATAGCGGTTACGTGACAATTCGCGCATATCAAATCAGCCACCTGCCCGCGTTTCAATCCAAACCCCGCCCTCATTTCTATGGGTAACAATCTCCAACCCCGCCTCCAGATAATGCTTGTAGCGCCGGCGGCCGGCCTGCTTGCTTTCCTCGCTGTTGTCCAGTATTTCCACGATGCGCTCGGTGGGGGCGATGGTGGGCGGGAAGTGGCTGGACAGGTTGACGATGATTTTTTGCCAGTTTTCCGGAATGGCGTTGCCGCCTATCAGAACAGTGTTCGGATAGGCGGGCGGCCGATTATCATACAGCTGATGCGGCACGAAACTGCCGGCGCGAAACGTCCACAGCGCCTTGTCAAGTTCGGCGGCCTGCTCGGCGTCATCGGTTAATACATAGCAAAATTGGCCGCCGCGATAGATTTTTTCGATCAGCTTGCAGGCGAAATCCTGGCGCTGGTGTTGGGAGCTGGAGGCCAGCACATAAAAGACTACTTCGGGCACGGCTTGCAGCACGCTTGTTGAGGCGGGCATTTAACGCTGCCGTAGGAACAGAATACGCAGCAATCGCCGGGCTTGGGCCGCAACAGGGTATGGCAATGTTCGCACTCGTAAAACCACAGGCAGGCGTCGGTCGGCATGATTTCGGTTTTGGTATGCCCGCAATGCGGGCAAGTTAGCGCCGATGCCGTTTCCGGGATCATGCCGAGGCGCGGTCGATTAAATATTGGCTCAACAAGGCCACCGGCCGGCCGGTGGCGCCTTTGTTGGCGCCGGTGCGCCAGGCGGTGCCGGCGATGTCGATATGCGCCCAGCGGTATTTTTCGGCGAATTTGGATAAAAATACCGCCGCAGTAATGCTGCCGCCGTCCGGGCTGCCGATGTTGGCCAGATCGGCGAAGTTGGATTTCAGTTGTTCCTGATACTCTTCCCAAATCGGCATGCGCCAGACGGGGTCGCAGGCGGTTTCGCTGGCGCCGAGCAAATCGTTACAGAGTTTGTCGTCGTTACCGAACAGGCCGCTGGGTACCCGGCCCAGGGCGACGATGCAGGCGCCGGTCAGCGTAGCCATGTCGATCACGACTTCAGGGTCGTATTTTTTGGCGTAGGTCAGGGTGTCGCAGAGGATCAGGCGGCCTTCGGCGTCGGTGTTCAACACTTCTATGGTTTTGCCGGCCATGCTGGTGAGGATGTCGCCGGGTTTGTTGGCGTTGCCGTCCGGCAGGTTTTCCGAGGACGGAATCAGGCCGACGATATTCAGCGGTAGGTTCAGCATGCTGGCTGCGCGCAATATGCCCAGCACGCTGGCGCCACCGCACATGTCGTACTTCATTTCATCCATGCCGGCGCCGGGTTTCAAGGAAATGCCGCCGGCGTCGAATGTCAGACCCTTGCCGACCAGCACGATGGGTTTGGCGTGGCTGTCACTGCCTTGATATTCCAGACATATCAGTTTGGCCGGCTGGCGGCTGCCGCGCGATACCGACAGGAAGGCGCCCATGCCCAGGGCTTCCATGTCGCTTTCTTCCAGGATGTCGCAGGTCAGTTTGTCGTGCTGGCCGGCCAATACCAGTGCCTGTTCGGCCAGATAGGTCGGGGTGCAGATGTTGCCCGGCAAATCGGCCAGTTGCTTGGTCAAGGCCATGCCCTGGGCGATGGCGATGCCTTGCGCCAGGCCGGTTTCCGCCAAGGCTTTATTGGCATCGCCGGCTACCAGCGTCAGCGTTTGCAGTTGGATTTTATCGTCGCATTGCTTGGTGGAACTGTATTGGTACAGGCCGTCGTTCACCACTTCCACAATTTGCCGCGACAGCCATTGGGCGTCGGATTGGGCCAGTTCGATATCCAGCAATGCCGCGGCGGCGGTTTTGACTTTGCTGTCTTTTAAGGCTTTGGTCGCGGCCGCCAGGGCTTTGCGGAATTGTTTGCGGGTCAGTTTGCCGTGTTCGCCAAAGCCCACCAGTATTATGCGTTGAATGTTTTCGATCGGCAGGTTGTTGATTAACAGGGTTTCGGCATTTTTGCCCTTGATGTCGCCCCGCGCGACCAACTTGCCGATCAGGCCGCCGCAGAGGCCGTCCAAAACGGTAGCGGAAGGGCTGAGTTGTTGGTTTTCGTAAATGCCGACCAGCAGACAGTCGCTTTGCAGTTTGTCTAAGGTTACGCTTTCTATAGAATAGTCCATGGCAGTGTCTGTGAGTGTCTTAAAGTAAAGGGCATCCCTTGCGGGGGCATGTTCCGCGAATTATACATCACGGCGCTATTAACATAAGGCCGGGGGCCGGTTTAAATACGGCGCGGGCGGCTAAAAGAACTTCGCATCTTTGGAGAATTTTTTGAACATTGAGCACAATCTACCCAGTGCCGGCCGACCGTTTAGGTTGTTCACGGTGTTGGACAGGATGATCGTCAAGGATTTGTTTAAGACCGTGGTTTCGGTATTGACCGTGCTGGTGGTAATCATCGTCAGCCGCAAATTCATTAAAATTCTGGCGCAGGCCATCGAAGGCAACATTGCCGGCGAAACCGTTCTGGCTTTGCTGGGCTTGAAAATCGTCATAGCCGCGGCGACTTTTTTACCCGCCGCCTTGTTCATGTCGGTGTTAATGGTGCTGGGTCGCATGCACAGGGAGCAGGAAATGGCGGCGATTGCCTCCGCCGGCGGCGGGGTGTTTACTATATACCGGGCGGTATTCGGCTTGGTGGTGCCTTTGAGTATTTGCGCGGCCGGCTTGTCGATGTACGCGGCGCCGTGGGCGGAAGCGCGGAGCGAACAATTGCTGCACCTGGATAGCGAAAACGCCGATATTCGGAGCATTTCCGCCGGGCGTTTCAGCGAATACAGCAGCGGCGAACTGATTTTTTACACGGAAAATGTCGATGCCGGAGGCACCATGAGCAAGGTGTTTGTACAAAACAAGCAAGGCGACAAGTTGGGGGTGGTGAATGCCGAACGCGGACGGCTGGAATATTTGCCCGGCGGTTTGTATCTGATTTTGGAACAAGGCGAACGGGTGCAGGGGATTCCGGGGCAGAAGGATTACACCATCGAGACTTTTACGGAATATGCGGTTCTGGTGGAGAAAAAGGCGGTGGCCTTTGTGCCTCATTTGGAGGCGTTGCCGACGGAAAAACTCTGGCAATCGCGGGAGATCGCCGATATTGCGCACATTCAGGACCGGCTGAATGCGCCGCTAGGCGTACTGTTGCTGGCCTTTTTGGGCGTGCCGTTGGCCAAGTCCTCGCCGCGCGGTGGGGTTTACGGCAGCGTATTGGTAGCCTTCGGCATCTATTTTGCTTACGCCAATTTGCAGCGGGTCAATCATAGCTGGGTGATCAGTCAAATCGTGCCGGCCTGGCTGGGCTATTTTTGGGTGGAAGCGTTGTTGTTGATAGTCGGCTTGTTGATGCTGGTGCGTTTATACGGTTGGAACTGGGTGTTGCTTAAATTAACCGGCAAGGTGACGTTGTGAATGTATTGACGCTGTATATCGTCAGGGAAGTGACCAAGGGCTCGTTGCTGGCGGTGTTATTGCTGCTGACCCTGTTCAACCTGTTTACCTTTAGCGACGAGTTAAAGGATTTGGGGCACGGCCATTACGGCTTGAAGCAGATTTTATGGTATCTGGCGCTGACCTCGCCGCGGGTGTTTTTCGATCTGGTGCCGTCGGCGGCATTGCTGGGCAGCCTGTTTGTAGTGGGCGCCATGGCCAACAATCGCGAAATTGTGGCCATGCGGGCCGCCGGTTTGTCCACGGGCTGGGTTATCCGCAGCATTATGTTGGCCGGCCTGGTGCTGGTGGCGATCGCGGTGGGAGTGGGCGAATTCGTGGCCCCGGCCAGCGAACGCGCGGCGCAGATTTTAAAGACCACCGCCCAAAACAATGGCGTGGTGCTGCGCTCGCAATACGGCATGTGGTTGCGAGAAGGCAACCGTTTCATCAATGTGCGGCAAATTCTGGACGACGGTTCTCTGGGCGATATCCGGGTGTATGAAATCGACGAACAGCATAAATTGAGCCGGGTCACTCAAGCCGAGCACGGCCGGTTTTTAGGGAATAAGCAATGGCAATTGACCAACGTCAAACAGTCCTTCATTTCGCCTAGGCAAATCAATGCCGATAGCTTGTCTGAAATGAATTGGCAATCGGCCATCGATTCGGATTTGTTGAAAGTGGCGGTGGTGAACTCCGATAATTTGTCTCTGTTCGATTTGTACAACTACATCGCTTTCTTGAAAGCCAATAATCAAAAATCGCAGAATTACGAGCTGGCTTTCTGGAGCCGTTTGATCAACCCATTGGTGACCTTTGTGATGCTGATGGTGTCCGCGCCGTTTGTGATCGGCATCGGCCGCGGCATCGGCACCGGCGGCCGCATCATGATGGGGGTACTGATCGGCATGAGCTTTAATATTCTGGACCGGATTGCCGGCCACATGGGGTTGGTGTACGACATGAATCCGATGTTGATGGCCATGGCGCCCAGTGCGCTGGTGTTTTGCATGGCGTTATACGCCGTGTGGCGGACGAGTTGAATCCGTTTGTAAAATAGCGGCCGTTGTATAATTTTTTATTTAACTATTCGGCGTAGGTTACGGCTAGCGCCTAACCCAACGCATCGGCTGGCATTCGCTGAATAGTTGCTTTTTTATTTGATTTGTTGAAACCAGAGGGATCACAATGCGTAAAACAAACCGTTCGATAATGAGTCTCGCCGCCATGGGCTTAGCCATGTTAATCGGTGGCTGCGCCAGCGAACCCGTGCCGTCGCCGGCGTCGGAAAAAATCCTGTCCGGCGAGCAAATGTTGCGGGACAGCCAGGGTATCGCCCAATTGGGCAGCCGTTGGCAGGAAGGTAAGCAGATGGTGGAAAAGGGCTTGGCGATGCAGCGCGACGGCCAGTTAAAAATCGACCAAGGACGGGCCATGGTGGAAGAAGGACAGAAAATCATGCTTGAAAGCGAAGAGGGTTATAAAAGCATTAAAAAATAATGCCATCGGCCTTGCGGATAGCCGGTTCGGGACGCCCAAGCCGGCGCGGTTTTCGCGTCTTGTCCGGTCGTCAATGGGAGATAGAACTTTTAGCCCGGCCTATTGCCGAATCCTAAAGCCGAAAATGCGGGTTTTTCGACAAAATCATTAGCGGAATGTACTTATTCTGACTGCCTCTAACACAAAGGAGGGTCAACATGAAAAAAGTACGGAACATTGTTTATTGCTCACGTTGCGGCGATGAAATACCGGCGGAGGAATTAGCGCTACTAACCGGTAACACTTGCGCCTTGTGCAGCCACATGCAACAGGAAGCCCGGCAGATTCGCCAGGCAAAACCCAAACACCCCGCAACGCTACCGCCGCTGCGCGTCCTCTCCGTCAATGCTCGATAGTGCCGTCCACAATACGAATGCGGCGGGCGGCCCGCTCGCCGATGCTGCCGTCGTGGGTGATGATCATCAGCGTCACCCCTTGGCCGTTGAGCGTTTCCAATAAATCGATAATTTCCATACCGGCCTTGCTGTCCAGATTGCCGGTGGGTTCATCGGCCAGCAAGATCGAGGGCCGCATAATCATGGCCCGGGCAATGGCGATGCGTTGTAGTTGGCCGCCCGACAACTGGCTGGGTTTATGCTCCGCCCTATCCAATAAATTCACCTCCGCCAAGGCTTGCCGTACTTTCTGTTGGCGCGCTTTGCTGTTCATGCCCGCCAGAATCAGCGGCATTTCGATATTTTCGGCGGCCGTCAGGCGCGGAATCAAGTGAAAAAACTGAAACACAAAACCGATGTTTTCCCGGCGGATTTTGGCCAGCTCGTCATCGCTTTGCCGGGTGACGTCATGCCCGTTCAAGATATAGCGACCCGAAGTCGGCTGGTCCAGCAGCGCGATGATGTTCAGCAAGGTGGATTTGCCCGAGCCGGACGGACCCATGACCGACACATAGTCGCCGTGCCGGATCGATAGGTCGACGCCGTTTAAGGCGCGCACGGTCTGCTCGCCGACCTGAAAATGGCGGTGAATGCCGCTGAGCTGAATCATGGCTTGATAGCGACCTTGGCGCCGTCGCTTACGCCTTCCTTGCCGATCGACAGCGCGACCCGGTCGCCGGCGTTCAAGCCGGATACGACTTCGGTATAGTTCCAGTTGGATAAGCCGGGTTGAAAACTCTGTTCATGCAGGACATTGTCGTCGTCCAGTTTTAGTACCCGGTTGTTTTCCAGAATGGCTTCCGCCGGCAACCTGAGTACGTCGTCTTTTTTCGCCAGTTGCACTTCTATATCGGCACTGTAGCCGGGTAATAATTCCGCCAGATCCTTGGGGTCTCTCAAGGTCACTTCCACTTCCACGGTGCGGGCCTGTTTTTCCTTTTCCAGCACATAGGGCGCGATGCGGGTGACGACGCCGGAGCAGCGTTTGTCCGGAAAGGCATCCAGGGATACGCAAGCCTGCATGCCGGTTTTGATCGCGGCGGCATCGACTTCGTCTATCGGTGCCGATACCGTCAGGCAGCTGACATCCAGTAAATCGATGGGCGGCAGGGTGGGAATGCCGGGCGGCGACGGCGTGACGAATTCGCCGAGCTCGGCATTCACTTCGGCCACGGTGCCGTCGAAAGGCGCCAATACCAGAGTGCGGCGCACGGCGGCTTCGGCGACCGCGACTTGCTCTTCCGCCACTTCAATATTCTGTAGCGCCGCCCGGCAGGCCGCGCGTTGCGATTTGCCGTTGCTGACCGCTTTATCGACCTGTTCGACCGAGACTATCTGTTTACTGCTTTGCAAGCGGGATAATCGGGCGGCTTCGCGTTCCGCGCTGCCCGCCAATTGGCAGGCCTGCTCGGCGTTGGCCCTATTGGCTTTGACCTGGGCTTTTTGCAAGCCGACCTGGGTTTTTAAATCCTGGTTCCAGACTTCCAGCAGCAGTTGCCCTTGGTTGACCTTGTCGCCTTCCTTGACGTGCAGTTCGGCCACTTGGCCGCCGGTGGCCGGGGCCAAATAGGCGCGGCGGCAGGCTTTGACCGTGCCGACCCGGGTGTTGGCTACCGTGGACTGCACTGGGCCGGTCGTCAACGTATACATTTCCACCGCAACCGGTTGCGGGCGCCGGCTGTAGACAAACAGAGCAATCAGTAGCGCCGCGGCTGCGGAAAGGACCAGGGATTTAGTTTTCATGGTGGTGGCTGAGCGAACCGGAATGGCATAAGGCTGTTAGCCTACCGCGTCTAACCCGATTTTTAAAGCGGCAGTTTCGGAGGATAAATCAAACCGGCGGCGGGGAAGCGCTTAACAAAATCCGGCTTGTCCAGCGCCGCCCCAGCGAAAAAATGGGCTAGGCTGGATAAGCCGGCAGCGTTAAAAATTACATCTCGGCTTTTTTGCCGTATAGCGAATAAGCGCCGAACCGCATTTGATGAGCCCGGCCCAGTTTCTCTTTATTGAAATCAATCGAGAACTGTTCGGTCAGCTTTTCGCCGTCCCAGCTATAGGCTTTAAAGAACTGCTCGTTATCCGCACCCTTCTTGTCCCAGTTGGCCAATAGCGAGGAGGTGTAATACAGGCGTTTGCCGTCCCAACTGGACGACACCATATTGACCTGGGCGGCGATTTTTTGCTCGAACACTTGTTTGGGGTGGAAGGGGTCGCTGATGTCGAAGCGGCGGGTCATGCCGTCCATGAAGGTGTTGACCCACAGGGTTTTATCGTCGCTGGAAATGGAAATATCCACCGGCAGCGGGATTTTGGCCGGTTCGCCAATGTCCGCGACATCCTTGGCTTGCCATTCGCCCTTGTCGTCCTGGTGTATCAGCCAGATTTTCGAAGTCAACGCGGTGCTGGTGAAGCAGTAATTGTGGTCCTCAGCCCAGGCGCAGCGGATTTCCAAAGGCGCGCCGGGTACGTCGAAGACTTTTTTCGGCTGGCGGCTGTGCAAATCCCATTGCACCACGGTGTTGCCGAAGCGCTTCATGGCTTCCGGGTCGGCCAGCATTTTGCCGAAGTCCATCATATAGTTCGACCAGCCGGTAAACGACGAGGTCAGCATCAGGTTTTTCCTTGGTAATACCCGTACGTCGTAGTTGTAGCCGTCGGCATATTTACCGGATTTGATCGCGCCCTGCAGATTGCTGTCGGTCGGCAGCCAATACGTTGCGATGTAATCGCCGGCATTGCTGTATTCGACAATGGCGGTACGGCCGCCGTGGTCCTTGTTATTGGACAGGCCGGTGATGATCATCCGTCCCGGCAAAGCGTACAAGCTGTGCGGGCCGACCACGCCGCCGCTCTTGGCGACGAAATCGGTGATGGTCTTGCTCAGTTTAGGTTTGGCCGGGTCGCTGGCGACGTCGAAGATAAAGATCTTGTTGGTGTCCAGGCCGCCTGCCCACAGGAAACGGCGGTCGTCGGTAAAATCGGAATGGTGGGCTTCGTTACGGCCGCCGACCGACAGGCTGCCGACCACCTTGCCGTATTGTTTGGATTTGGGATTGACGTCGACGGTGACCAGTTTGTCCTGCTCGTCGCCGACCCCTTCCGCGCCCAAGGTCCAGATGTAAACGAAATCCTCCTGGCCGGTGATTTTCGCCATGTACGGCGAGGAGCAGGTTTCGTCGGCGCCGGCCGACAGGCTGGCGGTGCCGAGCAGTAGCACGGCGGTGAAGGTGCTGAATTTAAATTTCATGGTGTTCTCTCCCCAGAGTGTTTTATGGTGGTGTATTAATCGCCCGTGGTCGGGTCGATGATGGTCTTGATTTCTTCGATGCGATTGGCGGGGAAACCGCCTTGCGAGGCGTGTTCGCGGATGGCTTGTTCGCTGTCGGCAATGTAGATGCAATAGACTTTATCGCCGGTCACATAGCTATGCAGCCATTGGATTTGCGGGCCCATGTCGCGCAGTATGCAGCAGGATTTTTGGGCGATACCCTGTAGTTCGGTTGGAGTCAGTTTACCGGCTCCGGGAATATCGCGTTCTATAATGTATTTTGGCATTACAATCTCCTAATAAATGACCGGTCGTCTACTCGGTCGAATCTAAAAAAGCCGCCGGAAAGGCAGCGGTTATTTACATTGTTGTAGGATGTGCCGACGATAGGAGGCGCATCTGTCGCGAAAGATGCGCTTCACTGCGTTCAGCACATCCTACGGCACTGCATTCATAAATGCTTGCCCCGTGCAAAAAGTTAGCTCCGATTAGCGTAGCGTAAGCGGAGGAATATTGAACGCTTCCCGTACGATTACGCTGTCAATAATCGTAACTACGAGTTCTTCTCAAGCCCTAAAATAATCGTCCAACAAATCCCGGCAAACCGCTTGCAAGGGCTCTACCGATTGCTCGACCTTCATCCGCAGCAGCGCGCCTTGCCAGCCGTTCAGCATCAGATCGGCCATGCTTTTTGCAGACTTATCCAAACGCACCTTGCCTTCTTGTTGCCCGCGCTCCAAAGCGGTTTTTTGTAAATTGCTGTAGCGTTCGACGGCATCCAACAACGCCTTTTGGCATAAGGGGCTGGTATCGCCTACCTCGCCCATCAGGTTGCCCAGCAAACAGCCGCCTTTAAAACCGGTTTGCTGAACTTCCGTTATCAGTTCCGCATAATAAGTTTTTAAGGCCGATAAACCGTCCAGAGCCGGATTTTGCAAATGCGCCGATAGCCGCTGGATGAAGGGTTCTATGTAATGGCTGACTGCTTCGGCGGCGAACTGTTCCTTGCTGTTGAAATAACTGTAAAAAGAGCCTTTAGGGATTTGCACCGTATCCAGAATCTCTTTCAAACCGGTGGCATGGTAGCCTTTTTCCAGCAATAGGCTAACCCCCTGTTCCAGCAGTCTGTCTTTTTTGATTTGTTTGGGCTTTAAATTCGGCATGAGCTAATTATGCGACCGGTCGTCTTTATTGTAAAGTTTAAATTTTCCCCGGTATGCCGGCTTGACCATTAATCCATTGCGTTCAGAAATGTTTAAGCCAAGGCGGCTAAGGTGAAAAACTCGAAAAAGCCGCTATTGGCAAGATCGGCCAATAGCTGGTATATTGAATTAAATTATTGATATATAACATAAATTTTATACTTGTTTACCCATAGGGGCGCTGTTAGCCCGCAGATTGAACATCGGTTATTCGCCATGAATTCGGAAACGCATTTTCGCCGCAATTATGCAAGACGCCAAAGCGAAAGGAGGACTAATCCCTTCCCGTTCAATTCGCCGGAATGGATAGCCGTGGTGATGGAAAACTATGAGTTATGGCCAAAATACGATCGTAGAGAAATGGAGCGCCGTACGGCGGACCGGCGCGCGGCCGAGCGGCGCACCCAGCGGAGAAATTCCTTGGCGGCCAAGCATTTACGCCAATCCGGCCGGTTATTTTCCGACGACATTTTGGCGGAAGATGAAAAGAAAATGATCATGGACTTGTTCCGCGACGGTTGAGCGTTAAGCGGACTTGCCTTGGTTTTGCCGGCTGTGCGTCGCGCGCAATTTATCCGATAGAAGCGGCCGCGGAGGCTGGCATGTTTTCAATTTTTTTAACCGCGCGATAGCGGCGGCTGTTATATTCCAAACGCCTGGCTTTAGGCTTCTCATTTCAGCGGCAGGATACGGGAAAATCCATGGTAAACGGCGATTTGGACAGCACATTGATCGAGTCTTTAAAAAATCCGGCCTGTTATCCGCACGAAGCGGAGACGGTACGCCTGTTGGAAACCCATATCTCCTGGGTGTTATTGGCGGGCGACTTTGCCTACAAAATCAAAAAACCGGTGGATTTCGGCTTCCTGAATTTTTCCGAATTGGCCGAACGGCAACGTTTTTGCCGGGAAGAACTGCGCCTGAATCGGCGGCTGGCGCCGAGCCTGTATCTGGATGTGGTCGGCATGGGCGGCAGTCCGCAGCAGCCGGTATTCGGCGCCGAACCGGCTTTTGAATATGCGGTCAAAATGCGCCGTTTCGCCGAAGCGGATTTGCTGGACCATGTGCTGGAACGCGGAGCCTTGACCCGGCTGCACCTGCAAAATCTGGCCGATACCCTGGCCGGATTTCACGCCGGCTTGCCGCCGGCCGAGGCCGATGCGGGCTACGGCGATGCCGAAGCGGTAGCTTTGCCCGCCAGGCAAAATTTTCAGCAACTGGCCTTGTTATTGGATCGAACCCATGACGCCGGACTGGCCGATTTGCAGGCGGCCAGCGAACGGGAATATGCCGCCTGCCGAAGCCTGTTTCAGCAACGCCTGCGGGCCGGCAAGGTACGGGAATGCCACGGCGACTTGCATTTAGGCAATATCGTTTTACTGGAAGGGCAGCCGACGCCGTTCGACGGCATAGAGTTCAATCCGGCTTTGCGCTGGATCGATGTCATGAACGACATCGCCTTTCTGCTGATGGATTTGCAACAGCGTGGCCGCCCCGATCTGGCCTTCGCTTTTCTCGATGCCTATTTGCAAGCCAGCGGCGATTACGCCGGCTTGGGCGTATTGCGGTTTTATCTGGGTTACCGGGCCATGGTGATGGCCAAAGTCGGCGCGATTCGGGCGGCGCAGTTGGGCGGGCAAAACGGCCTGGGCCAATGCCTGCGTTATCTGGCCTTGGCCGGACGGTTTTATGAGCCGCCGAAACCAAGCCTGGTCATCACGTACGGCCTGCCGGGCTGCGGCAAAACCACCGTCTCGCAACTGATCCTGGAACGATTCGGTTTCATACGTATACGCTCCGATGTCGAACGCAAGCGCCTGTTCGGTTTGCAGCCTCTGCAAGCCAGCGGCTCGACCTCGGCTGGCGGCATCTACAGCCAGGCAGCGACGGCCAAAACCTACCGGCATTTATTGCAACTGGCCGAGAGCATCCTGCAATGCGGCTTTTCGGTCATCGTCGACGCGGCCTTTTTAAAGCAGGCCGAACGCCGGCAGTTTCGAGCGCTGGCGAATCGGCTGCGCATTCCGTTTGCGATCGTGGCGGTCGATATCGACGAAGTATTGCAGCGGCAACGGCTTAGCCGGCGCCGAAACGATGCCTCGGAAGCCGATAATGCGGTGTTGGATTTATTAAAAAACGCCGGCGAACCTTTGACTGCCGAAGAGCGCGATGTCGCGGCGGAATTGCACAATAACGGCGCCATCGAAGCGCTTATTTCCCAAACCCCGGCCTGGGAGCGGTTAAATCGGCTGTTGCGGCGGCTTGACGCGGATTAAGGCTAAATTTTTCCGCCTCGATATGCTATTTTGACCGCTGTTTTCTTATTTAACTGCAACAAGCCTCATGAGCATAAAATCAGATCAATGGATACGCCGTATGTCCGAGCAACACGGCATGATAGAACCGTTTCAGGCCGGACAGGTGCGCGAATCGGCGCAAGGGCGGATCATTTCCTACGGCACCTCCAGTTACGGCTACGATGTGCGCTGCTCCAACGAATTCAAAATTTTCACCAACATCAATTCCACCATCGTCGATCCCAAGGATTTCGACGAAGGCAGTTTCGTCGACGTAAAGTCCGATGTCTGCATCATTCCGCCCAATTCCTTCGCCTTGGCGCGGACCGTGGAATATTTTCGCATCCCCCGCGATGTGTTGGTGGTCTGCTTGGGCAAATCGACTTACGCCCGCTGCGGCATCATCGTCAACGTCACGCCCCTGGAACCGGAGTGGGAAGGCCACGTGACGCTGGAGTTTTCCAACACCACGCCGTTGCCGGCCAAGATATACGCCAACGAAGGGGTGGCGCAGATGCTGTTTTTCGGCGGGGATCAGGTTTGCGAAACTTCCTACAAGGATAGAGGCGGGAAATATCAGGGACAGGTGGGCGTCACTTTACCCAAGGCATAAGCGCCTTCCGAGCGATGTATAAACAATTTTTCAGTCAGAATATGTCAGCGACCCCAGCGCCTACGGGCAATTCCCCCTCTTTGGCGCCGGACGGCCTGGAAAGTTATTACCGTCAGGTGCAGGGTATTATCCTGAATCGGCAGGATTGGGTCAGCGGCTTGTTGCCGGCCAGTACCGCCGTCACCACGCACGGCAATTATACCGACGCCTGGGTGCGCGATAACGTCTACAGCATTCTGGCGGCTTGGGGGCTGGCACTGGCCTACCGGCGCGGCGGAGACCGCCCGGACCGGACTTACGAGCTGGAACAAAGCGTCGTCAAGCTGATGCGCGGCTTGTTGACCGCCATGCTGCGCCAATCCGCCAAGGTGGAAAAATTCAAGCATAGCCAGGACCCGATGGATGCCCTGCATGCCAAATACGATACCCATAGCGGGGACGTGGTGGTCGGCGATCACGAATGGGGGCATCTGCAGCTGGATGCCACCTCGCTGTTTCTGCTGATGCTGGCACAGATGACCGCCTCCGGCCTGCGCATCGTGTTTACCCTGGATGAAGTCAATTTCGTGCAAAATCTGGTGCATTACGTCAGCCGGGCCTATCGCACCCCGGATTACGGCATTTGGGAGCGCGGCAATAAAATGAACCACGGCCAAGCGGAATTGAATGCCAGTTCCATCGGCATGGCCAAGGCCGCGTTGGAAGCGCTGGCCAATTTCAATTTGTTCGGCAAGGACGGCGGCCAGAGTTCCATCATTCATGTGGTCAGCGACGATATCGCCCGCACCCGTATTACGCTGGAATCGTTGCTGCCGCGCGAGTCCATTTCCAAGGAAGTCGACGCGGCGGTGTTGAGCGTGACCGGTTTTCCGGCCTTTGCGGTCGACAATCCGGAATTGCGCCATAAAACCCAGGCGGCCATCGTGGAAAAGCTGCAGGGCCGTTACGGTTGCAAGCGCTTTTTGCTGGACGGTCATCAAACCGTGTTGGAAGACCACAACCGGCTGCACTACGAACCGCACGAGCTGAAGCAGTTTGCGGATATCGAATGCGAATGGCCGCTGTTTTTCTGCTATCTGTTGCTGAATGGCTTGTTTAACGGCGACGTGCAGAGCGCGTTGGACTATCGCCGCAAACTGGAAGCCCTGCGGGTGGAGGAAAACGGCCAGTGGCTGCTGCCCGAGTTGTATTGGGTGCCGGCGGCAGCGGTTGAGGCCGAGAAGGCCGATCCGCACAGCCAACAACGCAATCCCAATGAAAATGTGCCGCTGGTTTGGGCGCAAAGTCTGTTTATCTTAGGTTGCCTGCTGCAGGACGGCTTTATCGATTTGGCCGACATCGATCCGCTGGGCCGGCATCTGGCCACCGAACAAAAGCCGCTAGCCGCCGTGCAAGTGGCCCTGTTGGCCGAAGACGACGCAGTGCGGGCGGAATTGAATGGGTATGGTATTCCCTGCCAGACCCGTGCGGAAATCGCGCCGATTCAGGTGCGGGAAGCCAGCGAGTTGGCGGCTGCTTATACTCAAGTCGGCCGTAACGACCGTATCGGTCTCAGCGGAAGGCCCTTGCGCCAGTTGCGCACCCTGTCCACCTCCAAGCTTTACGAGTTGGCCGGCGAGCCGTTGTTGTTCCTGCCGCAGTTTCTGGATCAAAAAGGCTTTTACATCGCCATGGACAACCAGCTGTTGATTCAGCGTTTGCGGCTGGAGTTGGCTTATATCGCCAAGCATTGGGACAAGCCCGGCCAGCCTTTGGTCGTCATCAATATCAAACAAAACATGCTGGCGGGCGAAGACGGGCAGGTATTGCTGGGCTTTATTCAACAGCTGCAAACCGGCAGTCTTAACGGCGTGTCGATTCGCTTGGCGCCGTTGGCCGGTTTTCTGGATGCGGTTTGCCGGGAAAAAATCGGCTATTTACACGATTTCAAGTTTTCCGAAGTGATTTGGAGCGAGCCGGAGCGGCCGTTTGCGGATCTGCTGGCCCATGGCGATCCTCTCCCGCAACCCTTGGATAATTACCAGTTGACCGAATGGGAAATCGGCGGCGATGAGGTCTTGCTTGCCGCCTTGCAGCATAACGGCAATCTATTCGCCCAACTGGAAGCATTGGCGCTGTTGGCCCAGCGCCACGGCTTGGAGCATGATTGCGGCCTAAGCAACGGTTCGGGGCAAAGTGCCCAAGTACGGGATTTGCTGGAGGAGGTTTATCTGCGGGCCGGCGATTCGCATCTGTGGCAAATCGTGCGCCGCTGCGCCGGACTGTTGGGTAAATACGATATTAATCTGGAGCAGGCGGCCACGGAAATTCTGGTCCGCCAGCACGGCTTGACGGTGGGCCGCGCCTATAGCGGCAAAGCCACGCTGCGCAGACCGACCGACTCCTGGCGGATCCTGGAAACCATCCGCGGCTTTAATCCGGACGACAGCAGCCAGCAGATCCTCACCCAGGAGTTGATCATTTACCTGGGCATGCTGATCAAGCTGAATCCGGCCCTGTTTGCCGACATGCATACCATCCGGGTCGGGCACATTCTGCAATTGATCATAGCCCGGCAAAAGCGCCTCAGCAGCAGTTCGCTGGACGCGGCCTTCGGCGAGATACTGGCATTGCCGCCGCATTGCCTGTCGCAATTGGTCCAGGAAACCCTGGAAGATTACAGCAATAGCGAAACTCAATTGGGGCGGGTGGAAACCTTGCGTTACGAAGGCGAGCGGCAAGGCCTCGGCGCGGCGCGGTTTCCGGCCGGCATGGACCCTCAACACTTCGGCGGCGCCGAGGACTGGTATGCCTGGCGCGAGCAGC
>NZ_JANIBK010000075.1 GCF_024505165.1 Methylomonas rivi | reverse complement strand
GATGTAAAGTTGAGATATTGGCTCCACGCAGGCAATCCGCCCTTGAGATGTTTAACCGCATCAGCGACCCAACTCATCCTCAAATCCCCATAGACGGTTACCCTTCCTAACTCTCCGCTGCGTGGCCCGCGGTTTCCTCCCTTGGGGCTTGTCCGACGCCTGCCCTCGGCGATTTGTCGCAGAAGCACAGCCATGCAGTGAAGGGCAGGCATCTGACAACCCTTAACAATACCTGCCGTTCGAGGTAACTTTCCAATTTCAATAGTTAAGGCATTCTGTGACCCAGTCGGCTGTCCGGTATTCGGCGAGCAAATTTACGCCTAGTGGTTAAATTCACTAACCTATTCGGCTTTTCGCGTAGGTCCGGTGGAATGATTTGTTAGCTGCTTGGCAACTTTAGAAGCTGAGCCAACCAGTCGGTTATCTCTCTTCGTACGAAGGATAACCAGAGTTCCCTTGTACCCAATGACCGCAGGCTGCAGTTGCCTAGGTGTAGCCTGGCTGCTGACCTTTATATCAGCAGTCAAGCGACCGAGATAAAAGCGATAAAACAATATACCTGAATGACGAACCTTTACTGGTTCTGCAATCAAGTATTCATCACTGCCTGAACAAGAAATGATTGTCGAAAAATCCTCTAATGAACCGGGGGATCCTAACGTCAGAAGCTTCTTTGCCAAATCAGCAAAGCTGCCAATCGAAACGTTATTGAACAGTCTTTTGCTGGATGTAGAGGCCCTCCAAATTAAGGCAATAAAGAACAGTTTTAACTCTATTGGCTTATCTATTTTCAGTTCGTACGCAGAGGGGAAATCTGAAAAATTTTCAAGAGGCGTCCGCAAAACGTCAATTGCATAGTTATCCCATTTGCCATATTCCGTCTCACATGAGCGGCACCATATTCCATCATCGTAAACCCCGACGAGCATTCGCTTTGGATGGCGACCAGGCTCCCTTTGCTTCAGCACAGAACCTCCTGCCGAAATATGCTCAAAGAACGCTTTTGGAATGATGTGAGCGTTGACCTTTTTTCCGGTAAGTTTACAAAAAGGGCAGGATTTCAACATGTAATTTTCCTTTTTGTGTAGCATCGATGGCAAGTAATAATGACCTGTAATGTTAAGCATATTGTTGCCATTTAATCAGGTAAGGCGATAGACGACCGCAAAGGGAGTGGCAGCACTCAGTGACGACTGGCCGCATTCAGGAAGCGGACGCTCATTGACCGCTCCGGCGATGTATCTGAAGAGAAGACGGTCCCTTGGCCCTTAGCGGCCTGATCGGACGGTTTTTTGATTGGTCGGTCAGAGCCGCGTTGCACGCCGCAACATATATCTGCTCAGTAAATCAGCGTACATAGTTAACAAAACGTGTGTCCTAGCTTTAGATTGAACCCAAAATCAGCAAGAAAACGTTTTCCGATTTTATTCAGACAAACGATAAAGCCAGCATACCTTTTTTACAAGGCGAAAAAAACTCCTTTTCAGGAGAAATCGATTCATGGTCAGTGGTGCGTTATCGCCGAAAGTACAGATTTTTTCTTCCATGTCCAGTGTGCAAAAAGGTACGGATTATTTCACCATTTTCTACACTAAGTTAAGTGACTATGATACACCTCAACAACTTGAGCGGGACTTGGCTTCACAGGTTCCAACGTAGTTGCAGAAGGAGAAGGATATGTTGTTTTTACAATTTGTCGAACACCTTCAACGATGTTCTTGCCATCTTTTCCCAGTGTAAAGACGCCAGCAAGAGAGGCGATCTTTTGGAGATTCTTATGAGTTACGACACGACTGATGATAATGCAAAAATTGCGGGTGTTACTGCTGGAGCTGCCACAACCACCGGAATAGGTGCGCTCGTAACAGGTGCTAGTGCAGCTGAAATGACAACTATATTGGCTACAGCAGGCAGTCTTGTAGGGGGGGGGATGGGGGCCGGTGTTGTTGTGGTTGCCGCTGCTCCACTTGCCGTTGCAGGTGTAGTTTATGGCGCTTGGAAATTGTTGACTGATTAACCTTTATGGGCGGCGAAATGCGCCGCCTTTTCTTTCTGCACTGAGGCAATATATGGGTCGCAAAACTCCACACCAGATAGCTATTCTCGATATTCTTGAAGGGTTCGCAAAGATATGAAGACATCGATCCCTGACAAAGAGCTTCGCCAACTGCTACGTAAGTATGCACAGTTGACTATTTCGAAAACTAAACGGCATTTTCGAATTAGTAACCCCGACACCGGCCGATTCATCGTTGCCCCCACTTCTGGAAGTGACTGGCGGGGCCTCAAGAATCTGGAGCGCGCCCTTCGCCGTCTTTGTGCAGGCGTGGAATATGGCCATAACTATATTGGAGATGTTTCATGATCAGAGTAAATGGTGTGCCTGTAACAATCCGAAAACAAAGCACTTATTCTCGAACTAGATAACTAATAACACGATAAGGTGCGCAATAGATGTGCAGACGTTATGAAAGCAAATCGGTCGCGGGGCGAGTGATGCGCCTTGTTTCGCGCGGCACCTATCGATCTTCATCTGCATTTAATTTGAGCTGGAATCAGCGATTACTCAGCAATCAGCGACAAATGCGACGCCGACCGTTTTCATATGAGAGCCGCTACATTTAGTCGGGAGATATACCGAAATTGTTTAATTATTATTATCTACACAGAAAAAGGTTATCGCATGGCAAGTGGATTTTACAAAAATCGTCACAATGTAGGTCAATCCATTCCTGTAGGACAACTGCATATGGGAATGTTGATTCACTTAAGTCATACAAATTTTGCGTGTGTTTGGAGAATAATATCAATAGAACCAATGAATTCGAAAGGCGAAGTGTGGCTTAACCTAATAGCGCCAGAGTCTGGTAAGACACGACGTTCAAATTCAATTTATGCTACTTATATTCGAGCAGACGAACGTAGATTATAAATACACCTGAAAGCTAACAAATCGTTGCACCGGGGCAAGCCGTTGAACGCATAGTTGAGCGCAAGGTCACGTAGCGTTTAACATTCATTTATCGTGACGAAAAGGAGATTGTTATCATGACAAAAGAAAAGAGCCAAGAAGATATGACTGATGAGGAGCAATTTCAAGAAGAGAAGGATAATCTCGAAGATGAATACTATAAAACTCAAAATGAGATGGATAGCTCCACCGATGAAGACGATTAAACAATAAGTTTAGTTTATGGCGCTTAGAAATTGTTGACTGATTAACCTTTATGGGCGGCGAATTGCGCCGCCCTTTCTTTCTGCACTGAGGCAATATATGGGTCGCACCCCCTCCCACCAGATAGCTATTCTCGATATTCTTGATTGGTTATATTTCAACCAAGTCCTGGTTTTCTCTGTTTATAGCCAAACTGATCGGGAATGGCTAAAACGAATTGTTGATTACGTTAGCCATTCCGTCAGCGAAACTGGAGCAGTAGGTTCAGAAGCAGAATACATGAAGCATTGTGTTTTGTGTCTTTTAGAAATTTTCTTAGCCGATGACATGGAGAAATTCAAAGAGAAACTCAGAACATTAGATCTCGATATTGCTGGCGAACACCCTGCAGGAATAGAAGCAGACACAGCGCATCGAATTGATGAGCATCGAAGGAATTTCTTTGCAGGTTATGTTATTGCGGTAGGTAGGATGGCTCATGGCGAGTCTATAAACCTTGCGGCTGAGATCGCAATCAGCCTACAGGAACAGTTCTGCGATGCACCTGCATTGGTTCGATATCGACTTGCTGAACGCTGCATGGCGTATGAATACAAGAAAGCTCCACTTGATTTCTTTACTTGGCTGGCGGAATTGCAGGTAATTCGTTGTGCCAAATATCAGTCGAAAAAGCTTACTACTCCGCTACCGGAGCTGGTTATCACACGAATAGGACTGCTATGTGAATTCGAAATGCTCCGGGGGCATATTGGTAGAACATGCGGTGTGCCAAACATGGCCGAAATTATGATTAAAGGCAAAACTGAAAAGCTACCGGAAACTGTGACGGAACAGTTGCTGAAGAATAAGCATCAATTTGAGAAACTAACTTATACCGAATCGCTTCGAAAAAGCTGGCTCACGTTTGTTATCAACAGACGATTGGATTCAGCATATGTCACGTATTTTTATGCTCAAGTCAGTCATTATTTTCATCGCATCCGCCTTTGGCAGGGTACTCAGGCTAGTTGGCTAGGGACGCTAGGTGGATTTATTGTGGAGATGAGGAAGTCACATACTTACCCAGACAGGCCCATCTATGTTGAGATCAATAATAAAGGGACGATCACCGATGACATTTCAACCCTTCTTCGCGAGCGAGGGTTTTCCATAAATGGTCGGGGGCTGTATGAGCATCACAACCGCTTCGCGAAAGAGATCAAGAATAAGGTTCTGTTCTATTACACAATGCTTGACATTGCAAAAGTGGCCCCCCCACCTGAAAATGATGACATGTTTTATTACAACGTCGTTTCGTTGCACCATCGGTTAAACGAGGTAAAACCCAGTTCAATCAGTTGCAAATAATATCGGTTTGCATTGATTGGTGGGCATTCAATTTTTTCCTAATCCTGTGCTCCCCACTTTAAGAGAGTCAAGATTCAATTTAATTTCTGATTAAACTGGTAACCATCTATGTTTGTGGGTTTTGTCTTACCTCCAACTGGTATGGTATATCATCCTTCTTACATCATAAATGGGCAATAGATGTCAATAAAACAGACGTATCAAGACTTTTTCGGAACCCAAAACGAAGTCGTCGTGCGGATAAATGCTACGAATAAGTGTAATCTTCATTGCGATCATTGTGATGTCGGATGTCATTTACCCATTTCTAAAAGCAGTCCCAATATTTTCCGTCAGGCACCATTCGTCGCAGAAAGTCATGATATTGAAAAATTTTGCGAGGCGTTTGTTGGCGTGGGCGAAGAAAATCTACATCTCCTCCAAGGAGGCGAGATTACCATACTTCCGATGAAACGTATTACACGCTACGTTGAAGTACTCAGCGCTTACGGAAGAAAAGTAGGCATGAGAACTAACGGCTACAATGTAGTTGGAATACCTGACAATACCCTCTCAAAGTTGTCATGTATTTACCTAACTACTCATGGAGTGAACCAACAGGCTATTGATACTGCCTGTGAGTATCTAGCGCGAAACTATCATGGCAAGGTTGTGGTAGATCGGGTTATCGATCACAGAAACATGGAAACCCTGATCAAGCACGGCCAGGGTAGCGTGGAGCAGGGCTTAAAATGTAATCATCTGTTGGCCACCATGACTTATATTCCCCCAGTGATTTATCCCTGCTGCAATAGTTGGTCCATCATGCATAACCTCAATGACGCGCACGTGCACAACCTTCTCATTGCGGCGGGTTGGTCAGTGAACAATCCCAATGTGAAAGAAACAGTCGCGAACTGGAAACAGACGCTGCCTAGAGAGTTTTTCGAAAACCTCTGTGCTGACTCGTGTTATCTGACCAATCCATTGAAAGTCATCCCCATGCACAGAATTCAGCCCCATCCCAATGATAAAATTATAAAAATGTGAGGCTTTCTGACCGAAGGAGTTCCCGCAAACTGGCGAGATAACGAAACAAGGCGCATCGGCGAATAAAGGCGAACGATTAATGATACTGGGCATGCCACGACCCTGAATACTGAATCCCTTCACCAGGCTTTGATACACCATGATGGTGTTTATCATATAGTGCCACGAATTATTTAGCGCCCCATTAGCTTTACATCGATTCCATAAATGACAATTCTGAATTTCACGAAAAACCACAATGGCGTCGGCGTCACGGTCAATAATGTAAATATCGCTGCAGGACTGACTCATCAACAAATCGACCAGATGCGCAAACTATTGCACCGGTATCGTGTGGTAATTTTGCGTAATCAGCTGATCTCCGATACACACCTGACAGACTTTGCATTTCAGTTTGGTCCACCATTCATTCCAGATAATAGCAATCCCGTCCTGGGCAGCGCTGAAGGTGGCTCGCATCTGGTTATAGTGGGAAACCGGGCAGACGAATATCGAAATGCCTATTTGGGTAATCAAGAGGTGTTACCGCACTCGGACCACCAATGGTTGCAATTTCCATCATCAGCCTCAATATTGTACGCTGTGGACGTTTCTTCCAATGCAGCCCCCACAATCTGGACTGATATGGTTCAAGCCTATGCCTTACTTGACGAGGACATGAAGGAAACAATAAAAGGATTAAATCTAATCACTTACAACCCTTTTTTTCGTCCGTTTGGTTCGGTGTCGGCAACATACGTCGATCGCCGCATCGAAACTCCTCCTGGCCCGTTTTACCCTCATCCTCTTGTCCGAACTCATTCCGAAACCGGGGAAAAAGTGCTGTATCTAAATGCCGCTTACGAGGTGGAGTTGCCAGGAATTGCCTACGAAACTGGTGTTGCGCTGATTGCCAAGCTTCACAATCACCTTCAGTCCTTGGACGCTGTCTACAAACATGTTTGGCAAAATGGGGATATTGTATTCTGGGACAATCAGGCGACCATTCATTATCGTCCGCCCTTCAACGAGAATGTACGCAGAATCCTCAAACGGGTCAGTATTGCGGGGGGGGCACCATTCTGATGTCTATAGCGGTTCGGATTGCGGAAAAAGCCGGGTACCAGTGAGAGCGTTTCATCAATATTTTATAACGCAGTAGCGCCAGTTCGTTTGCATTAAAAGGAAGCATTGTATCAATGACAAAAACCGTAGCTAGAAAGAAAGCAAAGATCATCCTCATTGGATGCGGCCCTCACGCCAAGCGTATTTATCTACCTGCACTTTTAAAATTGAGAGAGGAGGGACTTGTCGAGCTCTGCCTTATCATTGACGTGAAGAAAAAGGAAGACGATGTTCGGTCCGTCGTTGCCAAAATGGGCTTCGAAACGGAAATGTGGTTCTTGGATCCTTTCCAGTATTCCATACCAGACGAATTGAGCAAGCGGCTTTCATCATTTGCCCAATGTCAATGCGTTGATGGAGTACTTATCTCTACGGAACCTCTCGTTCACCATGTCTACGCAGAGTGGGCACTACGCAACGAACTGAGTATTTTGATGGACAAGCCTATAACAACTAGGGCTGATGTTGTTTCCAATCTCTCTAATGCCAAGGGCATTCTCGACGACTACATTAAATTATTTAATTTGTACAGCAGAGTACAGAAGAAAAAAGAAACTGTGTTTCTGGTCAACTCACAGAGACGATTTCATCCCGGTTTCAAATTTGTAGAAAACCTGCTCAAAGAAATCGGTCACAGGACGAACTGTCCGGTTACGTACATGCAGGCCTACCATTGTGATGGGCAGTGGCGCTTCCCAAGTGAAATCGTAACGCAAGAATACCATCCGTATTGCTTAGGCTATGGCAAAGCATCCCACAGTGGCTACAGTATATTCGATATGCTCTATCGCTTTTATACAGCGCCAGGAGTTGAGTCGAAAATAGCTGATACGATGGAAGTTGTGAGTTCGTTTGTACAACCCGCTGGTTTTATCAAGCAATACACTGAGGCAGATTATGTTTCAACCTTCGGTGCTGGATACAACGAAGTAAAAAAATGGTCTGATGATCAATTGCAGCAAATGTGTGAGGATTTTGGGGAAATAGATCTCTCTTCGATCATTACAATGAAAAAAGACGATGTCGCAATAGCAAATTTGAGTGTCAATCTAGTTCATAATGGTTTCGCGCGACGCACATGGCTTCGTCCAGGAAACGATTTGTATAAGGGAAACGGGCGCGTGAAGCACGAGCATTTTAGTATTCAGCAGGGGCCTTTCCAGAATATTCAGATCCATTCTTACCAGTCCAATGATGTACATGATCAAATGAGTGGATTGGAGGGTGATCTAGGGGGTAACAATCACTTTGACGTTTTTGTTTTCCGGAATCCGCTGCTGTCTGGATCGGATGGTTCCCTTAAAGTCTATGGGATGAGCGACATTCTTGCGTCCGAAGCCGAATCTGTTCGCTCCACCCTTGTGACGGAAACCGTCAAGCATCGGGTTGTCAGAGAATTTATAAACTATCTCAATGGTAGCGGCAGCAAGCGAAACCTTAGCTCTCAGATTGAGGATCATCTGGTCACAGTCCAAATAATGAGCGGGGTTTACCATTCTCACATTCTTCGCAAGGAAAATTCTGACTGCGTCGTGCGCATGCCATATGGAAGGCCTCGAGTCTAATCATGTCCAGAAGTATTCTCCTGCACCCAAACGTACCGGATGCAATTATATTCCGTGACACACTTTCAACACTCACCGTCAACTTTGAAGTGTTTGTTTGGCCAGACTGTCCTTCGCTCGAATCCGTAGAAGTGGCCGTCATCTGGCAGGAGTTGAATGATTTTCCTGCGATGCTTCCGAATCTGCGCCTGCTGCTTGTTTGTGGCAGCGGAGTGGATTCCGTTATAGAAAGCATTTCTATTCCAAGATCGGTTCCAGTTGTCAGACTAGTAGATCAATATATCAGGGAGCGGGTATCCGACTATGTCGTCATGGCGGCACTCAATCATGTTCGTAGATGGGATCATTATGTAAGACACCAGAAGGAAGCCCGATGGCATCGACTGACAGACATTTCCGTCAAGCCTAAGGTAGGGATTATGGGGCTAGGGCTTATTGGTGAAACCTCTGCCCTAAAGCTGGCTGCGATGGGCTTCGCGACTTGCGGGTGGGTAAGAACGCGCCGTTCCAGAAACTTAACAGAGGTCTATGTGGGAGACAAGGAACTTCATGACTTCGCGCGACAGTGCGCCATAGTTGTCTGCGTATTGCCGCTGACACATCAAACACGCGGAATATTATGCCAACAATTTTTCGAACGACTTCCAGAGGGAGCCTACCTTATTAATGTTGGGCGAGGTGGGCATTTAATAGACAATGATTTGTTGCAGGCACTTGACGACGGACACCTTTCGGGAGCCTGCCTAGATGTGTTCGAATCTGAACCATTGTCGGTTCAACACCCTTTTTGGTCGAATCCCAAAATTACTGTAACACCGCACATTGCCGGTGGCCTAAGACCTGAATGGCAAGCCACTCATGCTGCGGAAGTTATTTATGATCATATGAATGGTAGAACACTTAATGGGGTCATTAATCATGTCACTCAATACTAAGCCCCTATCGGCAAATGAAGACTGGTGTCTCAAGCGCCGCGTCCTGATACATTGTCAGTACGTATTCGGTATTGGACACTTCGTCCGTACTATAGAATTGGCACGTAGCCTAAGTATGCATTTCGAAGTATCGGTCGTAAATGGCGGCGAAGCTGTACCCAATTATGATTTGCCATTCGGAGTAGACTGGATCCAAATGCCTGCGATTTACAAGGAGGAAACTGCTGAAGAATTAAGATCTGTGGATCCAATAAAAAGTTTGGAGCAATGTTTCGCGGAAAGAGATGTAATCCTGGAATGTACAGTTCGGAGAATCATGCCGGATGTATTAATCACAGAACATTTTCCTTTTGGGCTGCTTTTCGAATCGGAGGTAATCAGGTTAATTGAACGGGTTAAAATTTTCAATCCCCATAGTAAGATCGTTAGCAGCGTTAGGGATGTAATTGAATCGAAAAATGGCGGAATGCATGATGACCATATATGTAGATTGCTGAATCGATACTATAATCTCGTTATGGTTCATGGTGATGAAAATATAGTGCCATTTTCGGTTAGCTTTCCAAAATTGTCGCACATTCAAGTTCCAGTATTGCATACTGGATATGTTGTCCAGACTATAGGCCAAAAACCCCAAAAATTGGATATTCCCAGGGTTGTGGCTTCTGTAGGCGGTGGACGACTAGGAGGAGAAATGCTAGATTCAATACTAAAGTCTCATCGCAGCATATTTGAGCATTGGGAGCATAGCCTGATGATATTTGTCGGCGCTTTCCAACAAATAAAGGATGACTTGCAGTCTTATGCAGATGAAAACTCTCTCTCCTCTGTAACAAT
Source organism: Methylomonas rivi (assembly GCF_024505165.1). Lineage (GTDB taxonomy): Bacteria > Pseudomonadota > Gammaproteobacteria > Methylococcales > Methylomonadaceae > Methylomonas > Methylomonas rivi. The sequence goes on along the minus strand of NZ_JANIBK010000075.1, from coordinate 7,469 downwards.
TCTGGATTTCAATCGGCTTCGTTACCAAGATGCATTGGCGAACGCATCGCTTGCAATTTGCATGGGAGGATATAATTCCGTTATCGAAGCTGTTTCCGCCGAAGTTCCTGTGTTGACCTATCAAAGGAAATTTTATGGGAATAACCAAGAGCAGGAATGTCGAATACAACTGTTTCAAAAGGCCGGTTTCGTTGAGTCTTTCGGTTCAGATGAATTGGCTCCAGAATCCATCTCAGCTCGAGTTCTAGCGGTCCTAGCTAAAAAGAGACCAACAAGCCACAAGATACGCATGAACGGCGCGGAAGAATCCTGCAATATGATCACGTCGCTTTTTGGAAATGCATGATTGTTTTCGTCACTGGTTCCTAGGGAACAATTGTTCCTGTACCAAAAATCAAGTGATGGTAACCACTGCCTGACTCATATGATCTGCCCCCCCAACAGCTTCGTTCTAGTGTCCCCTCCCCAATATGCGTTCTATACAAAATCCACATACAAGACTGACTCAAGAACTTGAATGATACCAAGCTGTAATGACGGTGAACTTTGTCCGAGCATTCTGAAAGAATGTCTCGAGAAGATTTTTAAGAAGAGACTTGCGATGCCTGTTCCCGTTGCGGACATGGGGAAATTCAGTCAAGCCTATTATTCCAAGCTTGAAAATGAAGATATCGTCATAAAAACGACCCGAGGGAGAAACAGTTATCCTGCAGAAATATGGGTGTATGAAAAATTATCATATCTTGGTGTGCCCGTTCCTTCGGTTATGTTCTATTGCGAGAGCCTGTCCTCCCTGAGTATACCGTGCCTGGTTATATCGCGGATAGCCGGGGAGGCGCTAACGAACATAAGGCTCCGCAAGCAGTACGAAAAAGATGTCTATGGAATGATCGGGAAAATACTTGGCAAAATACATAGCATTCGCTTGGCTAGCACGTCTTATGGATTCGGAGCTTTTGCGACAGATTTTTCCGAACGATTCGATTGTTGGGAGGATTTTTTATTTAGATTGCATGATATTCCCAACACCATACAGCGACTGTCTGATGATGTCATAGACATTAGATACACAGAATATCTGAACAAGGTGGCTGAGGATGTTGTGACGCACCGATTTGAAAGTGTATTGAACCATGGTGATCTGGGGCCTGATCATTTATTTACACTCAAAGGCAAAATTGTTGGTGTTATCGACCCCGGCAATTCATTTGTGGGGCCACCGGAGTATGATCTTGCGTATTTCGGTGTTTATGTCAATCCGATTTATCTTCGCTATGCATTAGATCAATATGTCGGGCATTATGAAATGGACAAAGTGAGTCATTATATGTGTATTATTTCTGCCCACAAGGCCATGCGCGCTCATGAGGTCGGAGATTACAACAAACGGGATTTTTTCATTAATGTGCTTGCCAGAATATCGGCGGCATCCTATTAAGAGATTCGAGCGGACACTGTCCAGTCCAGGAGACCAAATGATACTTGACCAATTTATCACTGAAAAACGAGGGACTATCCGATGCAACTTACCTTATTGTGATTCTTTCTACGCATAGAAAACCGAAACAATGGATAGTAGCGATTGCCTCAGGGTCATCAACCTTATGTCAGGCCGATTTTGCCTATGAAATGATCAAGGTCATCATGATAGGTTATATAGTTTCGAGGCAATTCAAAATTACTCACTGCTTTATTAGCAAGGCCTGGCACACATGTCACGGAACATTTATAACCGGCGGCTGATACCAGATCAATAATTTCCCGATCGAAATCACCATGAGGATACGAAAATGACGTTACCTCTTCCCCTATAACGTCTTCCAAATAAGACTTGCTGTCATACACCTCTCGCAATACATCTTCTCTACATAAATTGGTTAGCTTGCGGTGAGAAACTGAATGTGAACCAATTTCGACTTTTGCGGCATGAGCTACGCGTAATTGACTTTCGGTCATTATGGGTACTCTTGCCTTTGGGGCTTTTACCCATTCGGTCTGTTGGCCAAGTTTGCCCGAGACGGCAAACAGCACTGAGGGAAAGCACATTTCCTGAAGAACTGGTAAAACGAAATCGTGAAACCCAATGTCGCCATCATCGAACGTGAGAATGACTGAGGGCCTGATTGGTTTAACATTTCCTAATCTCAACTTACAAGCTTCGCTCAGCGAAATGACTTCGTAGGATGCGTTTTTTAGGTAGTTCATTTGGGCAATAAATTGCTCGATGCTGCAAAAGCAATCGAGATTGCAGTTCTCCGGTGGGATACTTCCTACTTGATGGTATAACAAAATTGAAATTCCAAATTCCGATTTGGATTTTGTCATGATTTACATGCGGGAAAAAATAGCTTTGTTGACAAGAAGTTCAGCGGGGATCGAACGAATAATGTATTAAATCTTCGAACATTTCATTGCGAACCAAGTTCTGGTTAGTTATAAAAACTGCCAGATTATCAACGGAAGCAATACAAGATAAATATTTCGTGATCACGTGGTAATGCGGACGCCTCCAGAAATCATGAACAATTATAGGTACCCCAGACGCCAGCTTGCTAATCCCAAATAAGACGCAGGCAACCCTGAATCGCCCATCAACTAACATACAGTCCACATCTTCAGGGTTTATTTTTTTCCATATTTCCAACCAATATTTATACCATTCCCTGATCCTGCTGTCATTTTTCGGGTAGCCCCATTCCGTCGTTTCACCAATATCCACATGAAAAAACTTGATATTACCTGTCCCCAAAAGGGATTTTATGCAATCTACTTCCGAGACCTTGTCTATCCAGGCGTGATCTGAGTCAACGGATACTATGTTCGGGATTTTTCTCATCGCCGTAAACACGGTGCTACCCCCACATCCGAATTCAAGAAGGGTTTTCTTTCCTTGAATAATGCGTCCAAAAAGTTCAATCTCAGCATCGGTCATTTCTGGGCGTAGTATGTATTCCAAATCTACCTCAAACGTTCTCTTTCATCCATTAATCCATTTAATTTCTAGCGCTGTGGCATTAAATCATCATACGCCTTGTCGACTGGCGACTCTTCCGCCATAGCTCCGATTGTAACCGACTTTTATCAGCCGACATTTTCTCTATTAACACAAGCTATTTGTCGAATTATTCCTACAATGGCTCAACACAACGCGCATAGTCAGATCTCGGGTTGTTCACCCATATGACCTAACGGGCGTATCACAGACAGACTGCTAAGAAACTTGTTTAAGTTCAAAGGTCTCAAAAGATAGATAGCCTAACTTGGAATGAAGTCATTTTCGATTGTAACGGTAATGCACTTTGATGTACTCGCTCGGGGGAGGTCGCCAATGGCCGCTTTGTAGCCCTCCAATTCGCAGAATCTGAATTTGGCTGACTGGCCGGTTTGGAGAAACGCGACCGGCAGGAACGGGTCGATAACCAACGATCGGCGTTCAATTTTCCAATGACCGCTGTCCGACCCGACAGATTGAGCGGCAAAGCAAGTCAAAGCTTTCAAGTTACCCTCGCCTCTCCAGCATCAAGCTCCGATTTATGAATGGATTGTAATGAAGCTTTACTACGACGCGGTTGTAATATTTGCAATCAACATCGGCTTCCGAATATCCCCTATTTTATGCGCTCAAAAATCCGCCACTACCCGGCTGCTTTGTCCACCAACCGGATACCTTTGTCTTCAATCGCAATCCGGCGTTGCTTATACAAACCGCCGATCGCTTGTTTGAACACTTTTTTGCTCACGGCAAAGGTGTCGTAAATCATCTCCGGCGGACTCTTGTCCGTCAAACCGATGTAACCGCCGTGCTTTTCCAGCACGGCCAAAATTTTCTCGGCCGTGCCGTCGACTTTTTGACCGTATTTTTCCTGGCTCAAAATCAAATCCAGCTTGCGGTCCGGACGTACTTTTTTGATAAATCCGCTCAATACCTGCCCCCGCTGCAGGGGTTGGAAAATTTCGTTTTTATACAAAACCCCCCAATATTTATGATCCACCACGGCTTTAAAACCTAGCTCGGTTTCCTCGGCAATGATCAGCGTCACCGCCTGCCCGTCCTTGTAATAAAACGCTTCGTCCTGAATAAAATCGTCCAGCAACATTGAGGCGGCGATGCGGTTATGTTCATCCAGAAACAAACGCACCAACACATTGCGCCCTTCCACCATTTTGCCTTTTTGTTCGCTAAACGGCAGCAGCAAATCCTTGGGCAAGCCCCAATCCAGAAATGCCCCGGCATGGCTCAACGAGACTATTTTCAACCACGCCACCTCATCGGCCTGGGCCTTGGGCATTTGGGTCGTCGCGATGGTCTGATTTTTGCCGTCGATATACACAAACACTTGCAAACTGTCCCCTATTTGCCCTTTAACATCCTTATCGATAAGCGCAATTTCGCCCAGTTCGCCGCCATCCAGATACAGCTGATGGTCGCGTTGATTGCTGATGGTCAGCGTGTTGAGTTTGCCGAGTTCGATCATGATATTCCGTTGTAAAAATGAATGCGTCGTGGCGAGAGGTTTAACAGTGCTGCCGTGCCGTTAAACTTCCGCCAAATTGCCCTTGTCTTCCAGCCATGTCTTGCGGTCGCCGGCGCGTTTTTTGGCCAGCAATAAATCCATGCGCTCGAAGGTCTCGTCGTTTTCGGCAATAGTCAGCTGCACCAAACGCCGGGTGTCGGGATTCATGGTGGTTTCGCGCAATTGCGAGGGGTTCATTTCGCCCAAACCCTTGAAGCGTTGAATATTGATCTTGCCGGTGAGTTTTTCGGCTTCTATCCGCGCCAGCACACCCAGGCGTTCCGATTCGTCCAAGGCATAAAATACTTTCTTGCCGACATCGACCCGGTACAACGGCGGCATGGCGACGAACACGTGACCGGCCTTGACCAAGGCCTTGAAATGCCTGTAAAACAACGCGCAAATCAGTGTGGCGATATGATTACCATCCGAGTCGGCATCGGCCAAGATGCAGATCTTGCCGTAGCGCAGGTTTTGCAGATCGTTGCTGTCCGGCTCTATACCCAGCGCCACCGCGATGTCATGCACTTCCTGGGAAGCCATCACCTCACCGGAATCAACTTCCCAGGTGTTCAAAATCTTGCCGCGTAACGGCATGATGGCCTGAAATTCGCGGTCTCTGGCCTGCTTGGCGGAACCGCCGGCCGAATCGCCTTCCACCAGAAACAGTTCGGTGCGGCCGAGATCCTGCCCCGAACAATCCGCCAGCTTGCCTGGCAAGGCCGGGCCGCTGGTGATTTTTTTACGAACGATTTTTTTGCCGGCTTTCAAGCGTTTTTGCGCGCTGGCCAGGATAATCTCGGCGATTTTTTCGCCTTCCTGCGGATGCTGGTTCAACCACAGGCTGAAGGTATCCTTGGCGACGCCGGAAACGAAGGTCACGCATTCGCGCGAACTCAAGCGCTCCTTGGTTTGCCCGGAGAATTGCGGGTCTTCCAGTTTAACCGACAACACGAAGTGGCAGCTTTCCCAAACATCTTCCGGGGCTATTTTGACCCCGCGCGGCAGCAGGTTGCGGATATCGCAAAACTCCCGCATCGCTTCGGTCAAGCCGGCCCGCAGGCCGTTGACGTGGGTACCGCCCTGGGCGGTCGGCACCAGATTCACATAACTTTCGGCAATGGTTTCCGGCAGACTGTCCGGCGTCCAGACTATGCCCCATTCCACCGCCTCGTTGCTGGCCGCCATATTCGCCATGAACGGCGGCTGCGGAAAAATCTCCGCATCGCCGACTCTGTCCAGCAAATATTCCCGCAAGCCGTTCTGATAACACCACTCGAATTGCTCATCGCTAAGTTCGGACTTCAAGCTGATTTTCAAACCCGGACACAGTACGGCCTTGGCCCGCAACACGTGCTTGAGCTTGGATACCGACACCCGGTTCGAATCGAAATATTTGCCGTCCGGCCAAAACTGTACGCTGGTACCGGTGTTATTTTTGCCCACCGTGCCCGTTTGCGCCAATTCGCTGACCTTATCGCCGCCGGCAAACTCCATTTGATAAACACCGCCGCCGCGCTTGATTTCCACCAGCAGCTTTTCGGAAAGTGCGTTCACCACCGACACCCCGACACCGTGCAGACCGCCGGAAAATTGATAATTTTTGTTGGAAAACTTGCCGCCGGCATGCAATTGAGTCAGGATCACTTCCACGCCGGGTATGCCCTGCTCGGGATGCATGTCCACCGGCATGCCGCGGCCGTTATCCACCACCCGCACCGAACCGTCTTTGTATAAAGTCACGTCTATACTGTCGGCGTGGCCGGCCAAGGCCTCGTCGACGCTGTTGTCCACCACTTCCTGAACCAAATGGTTGGGGCGGGTGGTGTCGGTGTACATCCCCGGGCGCTTGCGTACCGGATCGAGACCGCTCAGGACCTCGATCGCCGCCGCATTGTATTCGTTACTCATCGTTACTCATCATTGGCTGTAAATTGATAATAAAATGCCAGGCGCTTGCTTAATCCTAAATTCGGTATTTAAACCACGAAAGACACGAAGTATTTCAACCCATGCCCCCAATTTTCGCATCACCTATTCGGCGACTGGAAATCGTGGCGATTATGGGTCTAACAGCTTGATTTTTTGCTCGCGTTCTCGGTGTTCGTTGCGGTTGAACCGCTTTCTTTAGGTTAATGCACCGGTATTAAATAAAAATACGGCATTATTTATTGCCGCTTGTCCTAAAAACGTCCATCGAAGCAACAGGATTTTGGATTCCGGCGATTTCCGGCAATGACGGGTTTAAGTGGGCGCATCGCATGATGCGGGTAATACTGCCATGGCCCGGCACTTCCTGTAGGACTGTTAAATTACCGCCGCCCATCATGAAACGGCCGGCAAAACCATGGCGTAGTATATGGGTAAATGGGTCGCCTGGAAAATGTAATGGTACCTGCAAAGCTCAGTTGGGTTGGCTGGCGTCTAAACGTTAAGACGAGTCTGTTTGAACTTAAACAGACTCGTCGGATCGCCTAACGCACGGTTCGGTGTAGTCGGCTTTAACCCGCTTTTACACCGAACCGCTTCCGAAGATCAGGCGCAAAACGCCTGAATACTCGCCAAAATGCCCTTGGCATCCAGGCCGCACAGGCTGAGCAGTTCCTCGCGGCTGCCTTGCTCGACGAAGCGGTCGGGTAGGCCGATGTTGAGGATAGGCATCAGAATCCGCTGCGCTTGCAGGAATTCGTTAATCGCGCTGCCGGCGCCGCCGGCGATGACGTTTTCTTCCACTGTGACGAAGCTGTCGTGGCTTTTGGCCAGTTCCAGTACCAAGGCCTCGTCAAACGGCTTCACAAAGCGCATGTTCACCACCGTAGCGCCCAGTTGCTTGCCGGCTTCCACTGCCGGCGCCACCATGCTGCCCCAGGCCAGTATGGCGATGCGGCCGCCCTGATGGCGAATCTCGGCTTTGCCGATCTCCAGCGCGGTCAAGCCGGATTCGACGCTGGCGCC
>NZ_JANIBK010000074.1 GCF_024505165.1 Methylomonas rivi | reverse complement strand
GGGTCAATTGCCGGTAGTAGCGCCGGGTTCGGGCGGAGCCGGGGAGGCGTGCCAAGCCGGCGCCGCTCAAGCCGTACCAGAAACCGCGCGCCAGATTATTTAGAAAAAAGCGGATATGCGGCCACAAGACGGCATCGAAATCGGCCAGGCCCCGCCTGGGATCGGGATGATTCAAGGCATCCATTTCGCGCTGCACGAAAGGATGGCAACGCACAGAACCCTGACCGAAAATCATCATGGTTCGGGTCAGGATGTTGGCGCCTTCCACGGTAATGGCGACCGGGATGACCTGGTACAAACGGCCGAGAAAATTGGACGGCCCCAGGCAAATACCGGCGCCGCCCAGAATATCCATGCCGTCGTTGACGATGCGGCGCATGCCTTCGGTGAGCTGGTATTTCAGGATGGCGGAAATCACCGCCGGCCGCTGGCCGTCGTCCAACGCCGCGCAGGTGACTTGCCGCGCCGCATCCATCAAATAGGTCAGGCCGGCGATGCGGGCCAATGGCTCCTCGATACCCTCGAAGGCACCCAGCGGCAAATTGAACTGGGTGCGGACGCGGGCGTAAGCGCCGCAATGCCGGCTGACATATTTGGCCGCGCCGACGCTGAGCGCGGGCAAGGAAATGGCCCGGCCCGTGGCCAGCGACTGCATCAGCATTTTCCAGCCCTGCCCGGCTTGCTCCCGGCCGCCGATGATCCAATCGATGGGAATGAACACATCCCTACCCCAGTTCGGGCCGTTCTGAAAGCCGGAATCCAACGGAAAATGCCGCCTGCCGATCGAAACGCCGGCGGTATCGGTGGGTATCAAGGCCAGGGTGATGCCGATGTCTTCTTGCTCGCCCAACAAATGATCGGGGTCGTAAAGTTTAAACGCCAAACCCAGTACCGTGGCGACCGGCCCTAAGGTGATGTAGCGTTTTTCCCAGTTCAGCCGAATACCCAACACCCGCCGCTCGCCTTTAAACTCGCCGTAACAGACCACCCCGTTATCCGGCATGGCGCCGGCATCGCTGCCGGCTTGCGGGCCGGTCAGCGCAAATGCCGGTATCTCCAAACCGTCCGCCAGACGCGGCAAATAATGGTTTTTCTGTTGTTCGCTGCCATAGGCCAGCAACAGCTTGGCCGGCCCCAGCGAATTGGGCACCATGACGGTGACGGCGGCGGTGGTGGAGCGGCTGGCGATTTTCATGACGATTTGCGAATGGGCAAACTCGGAAAATTCCAGACCGCCGTAAGCTTGCGGAATGATGATACCGCAGAATTTGTGCCGCTTGATGAAATCCCAGACCTGTTGCGGCAAGTCGCGGCGGTTATGGGTGATATCCCAATCGTCCAGCATGGCGCACAACTGTTCGACCGGGCCGTCCAGGAAAGCCTGTTCGGCTTCGCCGAGGCGGGCGGCGGGCAAGTCCAGCAATTTCGGCCAATCCGGTTTGCCGGTGAACAACTCGGCATCCCACCAGGTATTGCCGGCCTCCAGCGCTTCGCGTTCGGTTTGCGACAGCGGCGGCAGACTGGCGCGCATTTTGTCGAACAGTAAACGGCTCAACAAGCGGCGGCGCAACGGCGGCACACCGAAAACGGCCAGTCCGGCCAGAACAACAATGATGGCTAGGGTAGTCATGGCGTACTCCCAAGGTTAAAAATGGCCAGACGCGGCTACTAAGTGAAAACCGCTATCCGAAAAAGGTAACTATTCAGTGAATGTCCGCCGATGCGGATCAATTGCGTAGGTTGGGTTAGCTCGATAGAGCGTAACCCAACAATTGAAGCCATTGCACCGCCATAAGCCGATGCGTTGGGTTACGGCTAGCGCCTAACCCAACCTACGCTGAATAGTTACCGAAAAAGTTAATTTCTCAGCGGCTTGCCGGTTTTCAGCATATGCTCCAGTCTGGCCAGCGTGGCGGGTTGTTGCACCAGATACAGAAAGGCCTGCAATTCCAGATCCAGCAGATCCTGCTCGCTCAATGGCCGGGACATATCGCTATCCGCCCCGCTTAATACCGCGGCCAGTTGCCGAGAAATCTCCACGTCGTAAGCACTGGCCTTGCCGGCCGCATGTAAATTCCCCACCGCCATATCCAGCGCCGCCCAGGCGCTTTCACCCGGCAAAGCATAATAAGCCGGCTCCGGAGGATGGTAATCTTGAGCTAAAGCCATGGCCCGGCATTTGGCATCGGCCAGCAAACGATCCTTGTTCATGGTGATTGAGTCGGTTTTAGCCAAAAACAACAGTTCCCGGGCTTGTTGCGCCGACTTGGATACTTTGGCCAAACCTATGATTTCAAAAACCTGAGCAATCGCCGGCATCGGCCCGCCGGGGCGTTTGGGAAAGCCCAGCCAGCGCCGCAGTAATTCCTTGCAACCGCCCCAGCCGGGCACCAAGCCCACTCCGACTTCCACCAGGCCGACATACAATTCGGCATGCGCGACAATGGCATCGCAATGCAGCAATATTTCGCAGCCGCCGCCCAACGCCAAGCCGGTGGGTGCGCCGACTACCGGAAAAGGCGCGTATTTGAGTGCCTGATAAGTTTGCTGACCGAGGCGAATAATGCTGGTCACGGCTTGCCAGTCCTGCTGTTCGATCGCGGCAACCAGCAAGGTCAGATTAGCGCCGGCGGAAAAATTGTCCGCCTCATTGTAAATCGCCAAGCCTTTATAACCGCGCTGAACAATGGTTATGCTCTGCTGAATCAGGTTGAGAATATCCAGGTCCAGGGTATTCATTTTGCTGTGAAATTCCAGGCAAACCACACCATCGCCGATATCCCACAAACTGGCGGACGCATTAGCGGCCAGCGCCGGACGCTGGCGTTTGACATCGCTCAGCAACAATACGCCCTCCGGACGCACGACCGGCCGGTAACCGTTTTGGCAGTCCTTGAATTGCAACAGACCGTCCCTGACCCGGTACAACTCGTGCCGACTGGCCAGCAGGGCCGGGATAGACCGGTTTTCCCGCCCCAATTTGTCGACAAACCAGTCTATGCCCAGTTGCTGCAGCAATTCGAACGGGCCCTGACGCCAGTTATAACCCAAGCGCATGGCGGTATCGACGGCGTCGATGTCGGCGGCGATTTCCGGAATCAAACCGGCGCTATAAACCAGCGTATCCGACAAAACCCGCCAACTGTAGGCATTCAGCACCTCACCGCCGTCCAGAAAAGCCCGCAATTCATGCGCGTGATGCGCGCCCGCCGGAAGCTGGTAGGACTCGCCGAGCCGGTAAACACCTGTCGTCAAATCGATGGCCTGTTTGACCTTGCCGCCTTCGCCGGCCTGCAGGCGATAAAAACCGCCGGCGCCTTTCCGGCCGGTCAGCCCTTGCTCTATCATGCCTTGCAATAACGGCGGCACCTGGCACAGCGGACTTAGCGCGTCATGGCTGGGCAAGGTCCGTTTAAAGCTGTGCAGAATATGCGGCAGCAAATCCAGACCCACCAGATCCAGCAAGCCGAATATACCGGTTTTGGGTATCCCGAACCAAGCCATGGCGGCGTCGCACTGTTCCACCGGCAACCCTAGCTCTATGGCTTTCAATAATGCCGTCTGTATCCAGAAAGTGCCGATGCGGTTGGCGATAAAGCCGGGGCTGTCGTTACATAGCACGCAGCCTTTACCCAATTTGACATCGGCGAAGCGGCGCACGCCATCCAGCAGGCTTTGATCCAATTCCGGCGACACCACCAGTTCCAGCAAGCGCATGTAACGCGGCGGATTGAAAAAGTGCGTGATCATGAACCGGCGTTTGAAGCTGTCCGGAAAACCCTCCGCCAGCACGCTCAACGGCAAGGTCGAGGTGTTGGAGGAAATCAGAGTTCGCGGACCACAGACCGCCTCAAGTTTCCGATACAGGCCGCGTTTGATGGCCGGATCTTCCAGTACCGCCTCTATCACCCAATCCGCGTGTTGTAGCCTGTCCAAGTGATCGTCGATATTGCCGGGCGTCAGCAGGCCGGCATTTTTGGGATGCATCAACGCCGGCGGCTCGGCTTTCAGCAAACGGGCGACGGCGTTTTCGGCCACGCTATTCCGGTTATCGCTATCTTTCGGAACGATATCCAGCAAATCGACGGCAATCCCGGCATTGGCAATTTGGGCGGCGATGCCCGCCCCCATCACGCCGGCGCCTATCACGGCAACGCGTTCGATGTTCATCACACGGCCTCCAAAATAGTGGCGATTCCCTGGCCGCCGCCGATGCATTGGGTCGCCAGGGCGAATTGGCGGTTTTCCCGTTTCAGCAGACTGGCGGCCTTGCCGGTGATGCGCGCGCCGGTGGCGCCCAACGGGTGGCCCAGGGCAATCGCCCCGCCGTCCAGATTCAGCCGCTGTTCGGCGATCGGCAGTTCTTGCAACACCGCCAGCACTTGCGCGGCAAAGGCTTCGTTGAGTTCGACGATATCGATATCGGACAGTTGCAAACCGGCACGCTGTAGGGCCTTATGAGTAGCCGCCACCGGCCCTATGCCCATGATTTCCGGCAAGCAGGCCGATACCGCAATGGCTTTGATGCGCGCCAGTTTGGGCAGTCCGTGCGCATCCGCATAGGTCTCGCTACAGACCAGCACCGCCGCCGCGCCATCGGTCAGCGGCGACGACGTAGCGGCGGTGACGCTGCCGTTGGCCAAAAATGCCGGTTGCAAATCCGCCATGGCCGCCAGCGAGGTATCGGGGCGCGGGCAACCGTCCCGCGCTACGTGGCCGATAGGAATAATTTCCTCAAACAAGAGGCCCCGCTGTTGCGCGGCAACGGCCTTTTGCTGGCTGCGCAGCGCAAAGGCCTCCTGTTCCGTGCGCGGAATTTGGTATTTGCGCGCCAGGTTTTCCGCCGTTTCACCCATACCGATATAGGCCTGCGGATAACGTTGGTAAAGTCCAGGGTGCGGCAGCAGATTGAAGCCGCCCATCGGCACCCGGCTCATGGATTCGACCCCGGCGCAGATAAAGGCGTGGCCGGCGTTCATTTGAATGGCGCCGGCCGCCATATGGATGGCCTGCATCGACGAACCGCAAAAGCGGTTGACGGTGGTCCCGGCAATAGCGATCGGCAGCTCGGCCAGATGCACCACCAGCCTCGCCATATTCATGCCTTGCTCGGCCTCCGGAAACGCACAACCCAAAATCAAGTCTTCGATGTCATCGGCCGCTACGCCGCTGTCCCTAACCAGCGCTCTGACTACTTGCGCGACCAATTCATCGGGCCGGATACCTGCAAGGGCGCCCTTGAGCGCCGGCGTAAACGGCGAGCGGGCGTAGCCCGCGATTATGGCGTTGTTCATGATTCTGTCTCCCGTGTGGTGGAGGAATACGTCGGTTGCGAGCCGGTCTGGCCGGCGCGGCGATGCATAAGAAATTCGTCGATCACCGCCCAGATATTGCCGATATTTTCCATCAGGATGCCGTGCCGGTCGGACTCGATAATATGCAAGGTTTTTTCGGCGGCGCCCAGCCATTCGAACACATCGGCGGCGCTGGGATCGGTCGCCACTACCGGATCCCGGTCGGCGTAGAGCAATAACGACGGCGTCGTTACTTCGGGCAACAGCGCCTGCAGACGTTGGATCAAACGGCGTAATTCGTACAGTGCGCGTACCGGTGTGCCGCAATAATTGATGTCGGGGTGTTCGGGCGTGTTGTCGATAAACGGTTTAACGCCTTCGAAAGATGACAACCATCTCACCAGTGTATTGGCGTTGTGCAGCAGCGGCACCAGCATGAAGGCGGGGTCGACGAATTTGACCGGCACCGAAACGGCGACCACGCCGACGATTTCCGGATGATTTTCCACCGCCAATTTCAAAGCCAGGGCGCCGCCGGTGGAAAAGCCGATCAGGTAGAGTTTTGTGCAATGTAACTTAAGAATATTGAAGCCCCTGCGCACGCTGTCGAACCACTGCTCGTAACCGATGTCGCGCAAGGCATAAGGCGAGGTGCCGTGGCCTTTAAGACGGACCCCAAGCACGGTATAACCTTGCTCCGCCAGATAGCGGCCGTAATCGCGCAGTTCGGCGGGGCTGGCCAGCAGACCGTGTATCAGCAAAATCCCCAAACCGTTACCGCGTTTGGGGATGATGAAAAACGGCGCCGGATCGGCAACGGCGGTCTCCCGGCAATAAAAATCGCCATCGCCGCAACAACGGTATTTTTCCTGCTCCAATGCCAGCTGCAGATGTTCGTCATCGAAATGCCAAGCCGCCAACTGCCGGGCATCCATGCTTCGATAAACCCGGTCCGCCTCCAGCAAGGCATTACGGACACCGCGCAGCGGAGCGGCTTCGTTGTTATAAACGGCAATGGGATTTTCCAACCGTATGCTGTCGAAATCATGATCGGCGCACAGCTTGGGCAGGAAGCGGTAACAGCCGTCCTGTTCAATCAATAATTCCGCCTGCTTGGCAACGCAGATGAATTGATCGAAGCGGGCGCTGACGCCTTGTACCAGTTCGCCGTACTCGTCGGGATCGAGCAGGCTGCGGTGCAAATGAATGTCCGGATTGTTTTGCAGTTGTTTAATCGCGATATACAACACGCTGTAAAAGCGGCTTTTCTCGATAGTTTGCCGCTTGTCGCCGATCAAGCTCATGATCAGCGTCGAAGCCAGATGACTGAGATTGATGGTGACATTGGCGTAGATCTTTTCCATATACCGGTTGCGCGAACACCGCGCGTTTTTTTGGAAGAAATATCCCAGCAGACGCTGTTTCCAATTACGCGGCGCGGTGCGCAACTGAAAAACGTCGTCCGGCTCGCGGATGCCGGGCGCAATTAATTCCATTAACTTACGGGTACGCCAATCCCACACGCAGCAAGGGTCAACCGGGCTGCTCATGCGGATATCCATGTCGGTATCCCTGAGCATAATGTTGCCTTCTATGATCAACTCCTCGGCCTGGCGCAGGCTGAGCGAATCGGCAAACAGTTCGACGCTTTTGAAAAGCAGGTTTTCCGAGGCCCGAATCGGGTAAAAAGTGATGTTGGCCGGGACTATCAGGGTCGGCTTCAAGGCCGTTGCCATCAGCTCGTCGAGATTATCGAATTGCAATATCTCTTTCCAGTGCTGCAAACGCTCGACTTGTTCGTGCTGAAAGGCGTAACGGATGGCTGTTTTTAAAGCTTGCACGCCCTGGCCCAACACGGCCGGACCGGTATGCTGCTTGCGCCGGTTACCGGCGATGCGCGAATAGATGCTGTATTCGCCTTGTTTATCGATGACCCGGCGGTCCTTGACCATGCCGCCTTCCGGAAAAACGACGACCTTGCGGCCGCGTAAAATCTGTCCGGCCAGCATGGCAAACAGGCGCGGATGGTCGTGCGGAAACACCCCCACGTGTTGCAAATAATTCGACAGCATCGAGTCGGTTCCGAAGAATTCGCCGGCGGCGATCGCGCAACTGTAGGCGCCGGTTTTCTCGAAAATCAGAAACTGCGGAATAAAGGTTTCGAAGCGGGAGAAATGATTGAACAGGAAAATATCGCCCTGCAGCAACTGGGTATCCGCATACAGCTGGAATTTGACGCTGAGCAGATTTTTGACCGCACTGAATAATTTGACGGAGCGATTGAACAACGCCGTGTCGATGTCGGGCCAGTCTTGCGGATAATGGGATGCTTTCATGGCGGCCTTCTTGTTAGGATCTGTAAAATTAACAGCGGGCAGGTCGACAGCGCGTGTCCCCGGACTGTTCAATTTCGGGTATAAGTCGGGCGGGCGGCCATCCTTACCTTGCCTGGAACCCGCCCTTCGCACCATGCGCGTCAGACAGCAGGTAAACGCATATGGTTCACAAACCGCCCCGCCATGCCCGGTGCCGTTTAGGCGCGCCGGTATTCATGGTCTCCGAAGCGGAGAGCTTCGATTTTTAACTTTATCCGCCTGGTCACGCCGACATTTATGGCCGCCGCGGCCGCATCCCCAAACCATTGCTCCGAGCGCCAAATGAACTATGTTGTGAACGGCTTTAGCCGCAATTGCAAGCTTTCCGGTCGCGGCTGAAGCCGCTCCTTCAAACATATCCCGAATATGCGGGGAGGTTATTGTTGACGAAACCCTAAAATGCATTGGCGCAAAGCGCACCAAACAAGGTCGAGCGCACAGCCTATCGCACCAAAACAACTCAAAAATATCCGCACCAAATTTGGTTGAATTTGCCGAAACCGTCCATTTCAGTGCGGCCTGCAAGCTGGCACATAAACTGCGTTTAGGTTTGGCTTACCTTAGCAATCATAAACACGTATGTCCGCAACCAAACTCAACCTCTTAAGCTTCACCGGCAAAATGAAGATTTTGCATATGACTTGGCTGGCTTTCTTTATCAGCTTTGCGGTGTGGTTTAACCACGCGCCGCTGATGCTGGTAATCGCCGAACAGCTCAAGCTCGGCCAGCCGGAAATCAAGACCATTTTGATCCTTAACGTGGCGCTGACCATTCCATCCCGCATCGTCATCGGCATATTGGTGGATAAATTCGGCCCCAAGCGCACCTATTCCACCTTATTGGCCGTCGGCAGCCTACCCTGCTTTCTGTTTGCCGCCGCCGACGATTTTCAACAACTGGCATTGGCGCGGTTTTTATTGGGCTTTGTCGGCGCCGGTTTCGTGATCGGTATCCGCATGGTGGGCGAGTGGTTCCCCGCCAAGCAATTAGGCATTGCCGAAGGCATTTACGGCGGCTGGGGCAATTTCGGTTCGGCGGCGGCGGCCATAGCCCTGCCCTCGCTGGCGTTGCTGTTCGGCGGCGAAAATGGCTGGCGCTATGCCGTTGCCTGCACCGGAATCGTGGCCTTGCTGTATTCGGTCGTGTATTTTTTCAGCGTCAGCGATACGCCCAAGGGCTCGACCTATTTCAAACCGAAGCGGGCCGGCGCCATGGAGGTCACCAGCATTTGGGATCTGTTCTTCTACATTTTGATGACCGTGCCCTTATACGCCGCCTTGACCCTGCTGACCTGGAAACTGTCGCCCGCCGGCATGAAGATGCTGTCCGATACGGCGACCATCGGCACCTACATCGTTATCTGGGCCTTGTTTTTTTATAACGTCTATAAAATTGTGCATATCAATGAAGCCCACCTGACCCAACCGATTGAAGAGATACACAAATACAAGTTCAAGCAGGTCGCGATTCTGGACTTGGCCTATCTGGTCACCTTCGGATCGGAATTGGCTGTGGTGTCGATGTTGCCGATGTTTTTTTACGAAATCTTTCACGATAGCCAGGGCATATCCATGGTGCAGGCCGGCCTGCTGGCCTCCGGTTTTGCGTTTATGAATTTGGTGGCGCGGCCCGGCGGCGGCTGGATCAGCGATAAATTCGGCCGTAAGCGCTCATTATCTATTTTCATAGCCGGCTTGGCGGCCGGTTATTTCGCGCTGTCGCAAATCACTTCGGAATGGCCGGTGCTGCTAGCTGCCGCGGTCACCATGCTCTGTTCGTTTTTCGTGCAAGCCGGCGAAGGCGCGGTGTTTGCGATGGTGCCGCTGATCAAACGCCGCATGACCGGCCAAATAGCCGGCATGGTGGGCGCCTACGGCAATGTCGGCGGGGTAATCTTTCTGACAGTGCTGTCGTTTGTGTCGCCGGCGGTTTTTTTCGTCACCATCGCCTGCACGGCGCTGGTGGTAGGCATTGCGGTACAATTCATCGAAGAACCGGAGGGTCACATGGCCGAAGTCATGGAAGACGGCAGCGTGGCGATGATAGAACTCAGTTAACCCGCAACCCTTCACTACGCCGTTGAGCGCTATTTTCAATGGCGCTCAACGGTTATGATGCCGTAGCGGCCGCGTGGCCGCCAACTACCTAATCGAAAAGCCTACCCCTCATGGCGAAAGCATTATCCATCAGCATAGGCGCTTTTAGCGATAAAGGCGTCAAGGCCGAAAACGAAGATTTTTGGGGCGCCTTGATTCCTAAGGAACCGCAACTGACCCTGAAAGGCATTTCGGTGGCGATCGCCGACGGCATGAGCGGCAGCGAGGCAGGCAAGGAAGCCAGCCATTGCTGCGTCACCGCGTTTCTGGAAGATTATTACAGCACCCCGGACAGCTGGTCGGTGGTGCACGCCGGGCAAAAAATCCTCTCCGCCACCAATTCCTGGCTGTACAGCCAAGGCCGCTCGCGGTATTCCTCCGTCAAGGGCATGGTCAGCACGCTCAGCGTGCTGGTTATCAAATCCAATACCGCGCATATCTTTCATGTGGGCGATTCGCGGATTTATCTGCTTAGGCAAAACACCCTGGAACAATTAACCCGGGATCACCGCCTCTGGGTCGCCAGCGACAAAAGCTATCTGAACCGGGCCATGGGCATTGAGCCGCATTTGGAAGTGGATTACAAAAGCCTGCCGCTGGAACCCGGCGACTGCTTTTTGCTGACCACCGACGGCCTGCACGATTTCGTCGACGACAAAACCCTGCAATCGCTGCTATCGGCAAGCGGCGACTTGAACGGCGTTGCCGCAACCCTGGTACGCACCGCTCTCGCCAACCGCAGCGACGACAATGTCAGCTGCCAGATCGCGCGCATCGACAGCCTGCCCCTGCTGCAAGAAGACGAAGTGCTGCGCCGCCACGGCCAGCTGCCGTTTCCGCCGCCGCTGGAACCCGGGATGCTGCTGGACGGCTACCGCATCGAGGCCGAACTGCATGCCAGCAAACGCACCCAGATTTACAAAGCGTTCGATACCGTGCATAAGCGCGACGTCATCCTGAAGACGCCTTCGGTTCTGTACGACGACGATACGCATTACATCGAACATTTCCTGCACGAAGAATGGGCCGGCAAGCGTATCGAACATGAAAACGTACTGAGCGTCCTGGAGTCCGACCGCGGCAAAAGTTGTTTGTATTACGTGACCGAATACCTGGACGGCCAGACACTGCGGGAATGGATAGCCCAAAATCCCAAACCGGACATCAAGCAGGTCAGAAAACTGGTGGAGCAAATCGCCAAGGGCTTGCGGGCCTTTCACCGCATGGAAATGCTGCACCAGGACTTAAAACCGGAAAACATCATGCTTACCAAAGAAGGCGCGGTTAAAATCATCGACTTCGGCTCGGTCAAAATCGCCGGCATCGCCGAAATTACGCCGCTCGACCACGCCGGCCCGGAAAACATATTGGGCACGTTAAATTACACCGCGCCGGAATACCATTTGGGCCAACGCGGCACGGTCAAGTCGGATTTATTTTCGCTGGGCGTGATCTGTTACGAAATGCTGAACGGCAGCCTGCCCTTCGGCAACATGCCGGAAAAACCCAACCGCGGCAATCTCGGCCACTTGAACTACATCCCCAGCTTTCGCCATAACAATATGGTACCGATCTGGATAGACGGCGCCTTGAAAAAAGCCACCAGCATTACCCCGCAATTCCGCTACGAGGAGCTGTCGGAATTTCTACACGACCTGTCGACGCCGAATCCGCAATTTTTGAAAGCGGAAGATAAACTGCCCTTGCTGGAACGCAATCCGTTGCTATTTTGGAAATGCGCCACTTTATTTTTCTTTCTGTGCAGCCTGACACTGTTGCTTATGCTCAATCAACGATAAAAACCGTCCCGATTTGCAAGATGCTTCAGCAAAACCAAAAACGCCGTCATGCTCGCAGAGCCTGCCCCCAGCTTGAACGGGGGGATGCGAGCATCCAGTGCCATGGAGGGTATCTTCGAGTTATCCATGCAGTCCGGATTTCGGCAATCCCCGCCGAAATGACGATTTGCTCGGCTTACCATTGAGTTAGCCGAAGGAGCTTGCTAATCAGGAAAACCTTTGCGGGCGGACGCCATTAAACGCCGCAGCCGAACCAAAAGTGTGCAAAATAGCCCTATAGCGAATTCTTTTAGTGCAGAAACCCCCAATCCGGATTGACGAAAAACTATAAGCCTTTGAATTTATATAATTATATTTTTGGCGCACATCGTGCTTTAATCTTCAAGGCTTCCCACCGACCTTCTGTCAACTGGACAATGGCGTCCTGTTTTGAATGTAAACCGCATTCGAAACAGGACGCCATTTTTTTTGCGCGGAAGTTTTTAATATTGAGCGAACTATTAACCTATTTAACCTCCTTTATTCATTAACATTTAGAAAAATATGAGCACAAACAACGAGAACGCCATGCAAATCGGTATGGTAGGACTGGGCAAGATGGGCGCCAATATGGTCAAACGCTTACTGGCCGGCGGCCATCATTGCATTGGTTACGATGTAAATAGCGCGAACGTGGATGCCATAATCGGTGCCGGCGCGGACGGCGTATCCAGTTTGACGGAACTGGCGGCCAAATTGCCGACGCCCCGGATTGTCTGGTGCATGGTGCCCGCCGGAGAGCTCACCGAAGCCACGGTCAAGGCACTGGGCGAACTGCTGGAAAGCGGCGATGTGATTATTGACGGCGGCAATTCTTTTTATAAAGACGATGTGCGCCGCTCGGAAGCATTGGCGGACAAAGGCATACACTACGTCGACGTCGGCACCAGCGGCGGCGTTTGGGGGGTTGAACGCGGCTACTGTCTGATGATAGGCGGCCCCAAAGCCACGGTCGATTTGCTCGACCCCATCTTTAAAACCCTGGCGCCCGGCAAGGGCGATATCGAACCGACGCCCGGCAGATCCAGCGAACCCAGCACTGTCGAACAAGGGTATGCGCATTGCGGCCCCGCCGGCTCCGGCCATTTCGTCAAGATGATCCATAACGGCATCGAATACGGCATGATGATGGCGTATGCGGAAGGCTTCGATATTATGCGCAACGCCAATTCGAAAAACCTGCCGGAAAATTTACGCTACGATCTCAACTTGACAGATATCGCCGAAGTCTGGCGGCGCGGCAGCGTCGTCAGCTCCTGGCTACTGGATTTGACCGCCGGCGCCTTGGTGGAAGACCCCGATCTCGCCGGCTATTCCGGTTACGTGGAAGATTCCGGCGAGGGCCGCTGGACGGTTCAGGCCGCTATCGACGAAGCGGTGCCGGCCCATGTTTTAACCGCCGCGCTGTATGCGCGTTTCCGATCGAGACAACAAAACACCTTTTCTGACAAAATGATCTCCGCAATGCGCAAAAAATTCGGTGGCCACATCGAAAAGAAACTAAGTTGACCTTCCAATTCATTAACTCCGGTTCACTATGACATCTAAAAAACTCTGGCAACGCTATCAGGATTGGCTGTATTTCAACGACAGTCTAGGACTTTATCTGGACATCAGCCGCATTCCGTTCGACGACGGCTTACTCGAGCAGTTACAGCCGAAATTCGGCAAGGCTTTCGCGGACATGGCGGCATTGGAGGCCGGCGCCATCGCCAATCCGGACGAAGACAGGATGGTCGGGCATTATTGGTTGCGCGATCCCGATCTGGCGCCCAGCCATTTAAAGAAAGAAATCGAAACCACCCTGATTCATATCGAGGATTTTGTCCGCCGCGTCCATCACGGCATCATACACCCGCCCTACGAACCGCAATTTACCGACATCATCTCTATCGGTATCGGCGGCTCCGCGCTGGGTCCGCAGTTTGTTTCCGATGCCATTGCCCCGGATATTCCGCCGCTGAACATTCACTTTATCGACAATACCGACCCCGCCGGCATAGACCGGATTCTGACCCGCCTGAAAGACCGTTTGAAAACCACGCTGGTTATCGTCATCAGCAAATCCGGCGGCACCTCCGAAACCCGCAATGGCTTGTTGGAAGTCAAGCACGCGTACCGGGAAGCCGGCCTGTATTTTCCGGATTACGCGGTCGCCCTGACCATGGAGGGCAGCAAGATGGACGAGCAGGAACAATGCGACCGCTGGCTGGCGAAATTCCCGATATTCGACTGGGTCGGCGGCCGCACCTCGGAATTGTCGCCGGTCGGTTTACTGTCGGCCGCCTTGATCGGCATAGATATTCATACCATGCTGAAGGGCGCCAAAATCATGGACGAGGCCACCCGGGTACCGGACGTCAAAAACAATCCGGCGGCCTTGCTGGCATTGTCCTGGTATGCGGTCGGCGACGGCAAGGGCGAAAAAGACATGGTCATCATCCCCTACAAGGACAGTTTGTTGTTGTTCTCGCGATATTTGCAGCAGTTGGTGATGGAGTCCCTGGGGAAGGAATTCGACCTGGACGGCAACACGGTTCACCAGGGTATCACCGTGTACGGCAATAAAGGCTCCACGGACCAGCATGCCTATGTGCAGCAACTCCGCGAAGGGGTCGGCAATTTCTTTGCCACCTTTATCGAAGTGCTGGAAGACCGCGCCGGCCCCTCCATTGAAATCGAGCCGGACGCCACCTCCGGCGACTTCCTGTTCGGCTGTCTGCAAGGCACCCGCGAAGCGCTGTACGAAAACGGCCGCGCCTCGTTGACCATCACGCTGGAACGAGTGGATGCGCTGAATATCGGCGCACTGATCGCCCTGTATGAACGGGCGGTCGGCTTGTATGCCAGCTTGATCAATATCAATGCTTACAACCAACCCGGCGTGGAAGCGGGCAAAAAAGCCGCCACCCAATTTCTGCTGTTACAGCAAACCATCGTCAAGCTGCTGCGGCAAACTCCCGAGCCCTTATCGCTGGAGGCCTTGGCCGAAAAAGTCCACACCCCAGACGAGGTGGAAACGGTTTACAAAATCGTCCGCCACATGGCCATCAATCACCGCGGAATGATTTTGCAAGGCGACTTGCACAAACCCAGCGACATCCTGGTCAGCTACCGAACCGAAGACAGCTGACCGAAACCCCTTTGAATATTGGAGAAACTCCGTGCCGGATAAACACTACGACAACCCATTGACGGCGGGTATCAATATCGCCCATGCGCCGCAGCCCTGCACACTGGTCATATTCGGGGGCGGCGGCGATTTGTCCCGGCGCAAACTGTTGCCCGCGGTATTTAACCAGGCCCTGGACGGCGAATTGCCGGCCAATTTCGCGGTATTGGGCTTCGCCATCGAAAAAATGGACGACGCCGGCTACCGCGAGTTTGCCCGCAAAGGTATCGAGCAGTTTTCCAGGCAAGCGCTGGATCCCACCTTTTGGGCGGATTTTGAGCCTCGCCTGCATTATCTGGAAGGCAGCATGGATAATCCGGAAGCCTATGCGCAGCTCAAACAGCGCCTGGACGACATCGACGCCCGCTTCGGCATTCCCGGCAACCGGGTGTTTTATCTGGCCATCCCGCCCGCCATGATCGAAACCTGCGTCCGCCAGCTGAAAGCCGCCGGTTTGGTGATGCCGGTGGACGGCCACAGCCCATTTTCCAGAATCATTGTCGAGAAGCCGATCGGCCGCGATCTGGAAAGCGCGCGAAAAGTGAACGCCACCCTGTCCGAAAATTTCGACGAGCAGCAGATCTACCGTATCGACCATTATCTGGGCAAGGAAACGGTGCAAAACATTCTGGCCATGCGCTTCGGCAACGCGATTTTCGAACCCTTGTGGAACTCCAAGCACATCGACCACGTGCAGATTACCGTGGCCGAAGAAGAAGGCGTCGGCACGCGGGCCGGTTATTACGACAAGGCCGGCGCCTTACGGGACATGATTCAAAACCATATCCTGCAATTGCTGACCCTGATTGCCATGGAGCCGCCCTGGATTATGGACGCGGATGTGATTCGCGACCACCGCCAGGACATCTTGAACTGCCTGCGCCCCATCACCGGCGAAAATTTCGACCAATCCGTGGTGCGGGCCCAATACGGGCCGGGCTTTCATCACGGCGAAGACGTGCCCGGCTACCGCCGCGAAGTCGGTGTGGCGCAGGACTCCGTAACCGAAACCTATGTCGCCCTGAAATTGTTTATCGACAATTGGCGCTGGGCCGGAGTGCCGTTTTACATCCGCACCGGCAAACGCATGCCGAAGCGGGCCAGCGAAATCGCCATTCAGTTTAAAAGCGTGCCGCCGATTTTATTCAACGCCGACCACGACCAACCCCTGGAGCCGAATGTGCTGGCACTCAGCATCCAACCCAACGAAGGCCTGTCGTTGCGGATTGCCACCAAACTGCCCGGCGCCAAGCTGAAAATCTTCCCGGTCAAAATGGATTTCCGCTACGGCTCCACCTTCGGCGAGCAATCGCCGGAAGCCTACGAACGGCTGTTGCTGGACGTGATGGCCGGCGACGCCACTTTATTCATGCGCCGCGATGCGGTCGAATCGTCCTGGGCTTGGGTGGATAACATTTTGAACAACTGGAGCAGCAGCCGCACCCGCTGGATACCTGAATACGCCGCCGGCACCTGGGGTCCCTTGGAAGCGGACCGCCTGATAGAGTCGGATAACCGGAAATGGCGGATGCTATGAACACGATTACCCTGACCAACAACAAGATGCGCAATACCCAACCCAAACGGGTCAGCATCGCCGGCATTGATGCCGCGTTGCGCGGCCAGTGGTCGGAATTTCATCAGGACGTCAGCGGCGGCCACACGGTGATGCGTGCCTGCATGTCCAATCTGATTATTTATTGCGACACCCAGGACGAAGCTGTTCTGATAGGTAAGGAAATCCCGGTCATCGTCGACATACATCCGGCCAGGGTGCTTTTGCTGATCGGCAACGGCCAACCTAAAAAAGGCAACACCGAATCCAATGTCAGCATCTATTACACCGAACTTAACGAAGGCTGGCAGGTGTGCGGGGAACGAATCGACGCCATCGTAACCAGCGAAGCGGTGGACCGTTTGCCGTCCATCGCCCGTTCGCACCTGATAGGCGATTTGCCGATCACCCTGTGGTGGGCTTCCCGCCTGCCGCCGCCGGATGCCGGCGACATTTTTTTTCAACTGGCCGAACTGGCCAACCAAATCATTTACGACAACATGGGCTGGGCCAATCCCGCCAAAGGGGTAGCCTCTACAACCCGCTGGGTGGCGGCGCAGCAGGATTCGAAGGTGGTGCATAATCTGGCGTGGCGGCGAATTTCCAGTTGGCGCAAATTGATCAGCCAAGTGCTGGATCCGCAAACCGCGCCGGACGCACTGAATTCATTAAATCTGATCGAAATAGAACACGGCCCGCACGCCTTGGCGATGACATGGTTGTTGGTCGGCTGGCTGGCCAGCCGCTTGCAATGGAAAGCCGTCGACGGCAAACGTTTATCGGATTCCGAATTGGTATGGCGCTTTCAACACCAGCAAAAGGAAATCAAGGTGATTGCCAAACGGCGCCCTAGCGGGGAACCCTTGCTGTATCAATTGTTATTCGACTGGAGCCGGGCTGACCGGCCGGGCCGGATTTGTTTCCAACGTCTGGACCATGACAGGATCGGTATTATCGAAGCGCTATCGACGGTGCCGTCGCGGGTGTTTTCCGCCCACATCCCCAACCGGTCCGCGCTGATCGCGGCCCAGTTGGCGCACCGGACCCGTGAGAAGATTTTCGAAGACGCCCTGAAAGCGTCCAATGCCATGAGCGCCGTTTTTCAAAAATAGCCTTGTCGCCGACGAATACCCAAGCAACGCACAGGCGAACATGAAAGCAAATATCGGTTTAATCGCTCTGACCGGATAGCGCCAAACGGCTTTGAATAGGTATACCGTTTAAAATTGCCTAACCGTTTATCTTTGAACATTAAAATTTTATAAGAACCCTGCTTCGCCAGCGTGGCGGGATAAACCTAGCCTGGATGTAGCAAAGCGGAATCCGGGGTATCCTGGCCTGCAATTAGGATTTCATTGCATGGACAGACTACGCTGACTGAGTAAGTGAGCTGATACAGAATTCCCTACGTACCGCAGCCACTTTGGTGAATTTCGACTACGACCAGTCATCCCGCGCGTTGTCCGTCAGCGACGATGACTACCTTGCTATTACCTGCTTGAATTCCCTACTGACGCTGGCCGAATCCCGCTGGGTCGGTTGTTGCTCCTTAAATTGACATAGCGAATTCGGCCAGA
>NZ_JANIBK010000073.1 GCF_024505165.1 Methylomonas rivi | reverse complement strand
GCCAATCCTTACGCCTGCGTGGCGGCGGGTATTGCCGCCCTGTGGGGGCCGGCGCACGGCGGCGCCAATGAAGCGGTATTGAACATGCTGGCGGAAATCGGCAGCGTGGAAAACGTGCCTAAATATATTGCCAAGGCCAAGGATCATGACGATCCCTTCCGTCTGATGGGCTTTGGCCACCGCGTCTACAAAAATTTCGACCCCCGCGCCACCATCATCCGCAAAACCTGCCACGAAGTGTTGAGCAAGACCCAGAAAAACGATCCGCTGTTCGAATTGGCCTTGGCCGTGGAAGAGCATGCCTTGAAAGACGAATATTTCATCGAGAAAAAACTCTATCCCAACGTGGATTTTTATTCCGGCATCATTTACAAAGCCTTGGGTATTCCGGTGGACATGTTCACGGTGATGTTTGCGATTGCCAGAACCTCGGGCTGGGTGGCGCATTGGCTGGAAATGATGGCGGAACCGACCACGCCCATCAGCCGTCCCCGCCAGCTGTACGTCGGTTCGCCGCAACGCGATCTGCCGGCGATTAAAAATCGTTGAAACCTAACCGGCGTATGACGAACAACCGAACTCAACCCGAAAACGGAAGCGGCCCGGCGAAACCCGAGCCGCCGGTTGCGGATGCCAATCGGCAAGATCAACCCGAGGTCGCGGAAATTAATGGTCCGAAAGGTCCGGAGCCCACGCGCTACGGCGATTGGGAACGAAAGGGGCGCTGCGTCGATTTCTAGGCAGCGTTTTTCAAATCAAGTATAGGGTAAACCATGTCAGCCAACCGACCGCTCTCTCCCCACCTGCAAGTTTATCGTTTGCCCTTAACCGGATTGATTTCCATCACGCACCGCATGACCGGCGTGCTGCTATCGATGGGTTTGGTGTTATTCGTCTATGTGCTGTTTGCCATGGCCGCCGGCGAGGCGAGTTACCTGGCCATGCAGGCTTTTATGTCGTTCTGGCTGTTCAAAGCGGTGTACTGGGGGTTTATTTATGCCCTGTTCTTTCATTTATGCCACGGCACCCGCCATTTGATTTGGGATATCGGTAAAACCTTCGATCGCGCCACCTTGGACAAATACGCACTGATCGAACTTGCCTGTTCCGCACTCTTCACCCTCATTACATTTTTATTGTCCTAATCGGAGTACGCCATGTCTTTCGCCAAAATCGCCGATTGTTTTTCCATACATAATGCGACTGGGCATTTCTGGTATCAGCGGGTCACGGCGGTTGCCCTCATTCCTTTGTCGGTTTGGTTGCTGGTCTTGCTGAATAAAGCCCTTACCGCGCCCTATGCGGATACCGTGGCCTGGTTGACATCGCCCACCAACGCGGCGGCCATCATCGCCTGGACAGCGGCCGTCATTTTTCACGCCGCCCTGGGCGTGCAGGTCGTCATCGAAGATTACGTTTCCACGCTGTCTGCCCGGCATCTGGCGATTCGCGCCACTAATTTAATTTTTCTCGCATTGGGCGTTGCAGCTTTAACTGCAATTTTCTTTATTCTTATGGACAGGTAACCCATGGCCTCAGCGTATAACATCATCGAACACCAACACGACGTGGTCGTGGTTGGCGCCGGCGGCGCCGGCTTGCGTGCCACATTCGGCATGGTGGAGAAAGGCCTCAAGACCGCCTGCATTACCAAGGTTTTTCCTACCCGCAGCCATACGGTTGCCGCCCAGGGCGGTATCAGCGCTGCATTGGGTAACATGGGCGAAGACGACTGGCGTTTTCACATGTACGACACCGTCAAGGGTTCCGACTGGCTGGGCGACCAGGATGCCATAGAATACATGTGCCGCGAGGCGATTCCGGCGATTATCGAACTCGAACACTACGGCGTGCCGTTTTCCAGAACGCCGGAAGGCAAGATATATCAGCGCGCCTTCGGCGGCATGTCCACCCATTTCGGTAAGGGCCAGGCGCAACGCACCTGCGCGGCCGCCGACGTGACCGGCCACGCCATTTTGCATACCTTGTATCAGCAGGCCTTGAAGCATAAAGCGGAATTCTTCGTCGAATACATCGCGCTGGATTTGCTCATGCAGGACGGCGAATGCCGGGGGGTATTGGCTTGGTGCCTGGACGACGGCTCGATTCATCTATTTCGCGGCCATCAGACCGTGCTGGCGACCGGCGGTTACGGCCGTACCTACCTGTCCTGTACCTCGGCTCATACCGTCACCGGCGACGGTAACGGCATGGCCTTGCGGGCCGGTTTGCCGTTGCAGGACATGGAATTCGTGCAATTTCACCCTACCGGCATATACGGCTCCGGCTGCCTGATGACCGAGGGCGCGCGCGGGGAGGGCGGTTATCTGACCAACTCGGAAGGCGAAGCCTTTATGGTGAAATACGCGCCGCATGTCAAGGATCTGGCGTCCCGCGATGTGGTCAGCCGCGCCATCACCGTCGAGCTTAACGCCGGTCGCGGGGTAGGGCCTAAGAAAGATCACGTGTATTTACATCTGGAGCATCTCGACCCGGCCATCATCCACGAGCGCTTGCCGGGTATTACCGAAACCGCGCGGATTTTTGCCGGTGTCGATGCCACCAAACAGCCGATCCCGGTGCTGCCGACCGTGCATTACAACATGGGCGGCATTCCGACCAATTACAAAGCCGAAGTGGTGACCTTGAAGGACGGCAATCCGGATTACGTGGTGCCGGGTCTGATGGCCATCGGCGAAACCGCCTGCGTGTCGGTGCACGGCGCCAATCGGCTGGGCTCCAATTCGTTATTGGATTTGGTGGTGTTCGGGCGGGCGGCGGCGATCCGTTGCACCGAATTGATCAAACCGGGCATGCCGCATAAACCCATGGCAAAAGATGCCGCCGACCAAGCCTTGACCCGGTTCGACAAAATTCGCCATGCCAACGGCAGCCGCTCTACGGCCGAAATACGCCTGGACATGCAGACCACCATGCAGTCCAAGGCGGCGGTGTTCAGAACCGAAAAGACACTACGGGAAGGCATACAGCGCATGGGCGAAGTAGCGGCATCCTTCGAGGATATCAGAGTCGGCGACAAATCCCTGATCTGGAACACCGATCTGGTGGAGACGCTGGAATTGGATAATCTGCTGGGACAGGCCCACGTCACTATTTCAGCGGCCGGCAATCGCCAGGAAAGCCGGGGCGGCCATGCCCGCGAGGATTTCCCCAAACGCGACGACGAAAACTGGCTGAAACATACGCTGACCTGGCGGGAAAACAATCAAGTCAAAATCGATTATCGGCCCGTCCATCTGTATACATTGACCGACGAAGTCGACGTTGTTGCGCCAAAAGAGAGGGTTTACTAATGGTTGAATTTACCTTGCCGCAAAATTCGGTGGTTAAAAAAGGCAAAACCTTTAAAGCCGCCGGCGCCGCCAATATCCGCAAATTCGAAGTGTACCGCTGGGACCCGGATACAAACGAAAACCCGCGTATCGATAGCTATGAAATCGATATGGATCATTGCGGGCCGATGGTGCTTGACGCCATTTTAAAAATCAAAAACGAAATCGATACCACGCTGAGCTTTCGGCGTTCCTGCCGGGAAGGGGTCTGCGGTTCCTGCGCCATGAACATCAACGGCAAAAACACCCTGGCCTGCACCAAGGCGATTGCCGATTACAAAGGCACGGTGAAGATTTTCCCGCTGCCGCACATGGCGGTGGTGAAAGATCTGGTGGCGGACATGAGCCACTTCTTCGAGCAATACGCGTCCATCAAACCCTGGCTGACTAACGATACCGAAGCGCCGGCAGCCGCCGAGCGCCTGCAAAGCCGGGACGAGCGCGCCAAGCTGGATGGTCTGTACGAGTGCGTGCTGTGCGCCTGCTGTTCGACCAGTTGCCCCAGCTATTGGTGGAACAGCGACAAATACCTGGGCCCGGCCATATTGTTGCAGGCCTACCGTTGGCTGGCCGATAGCCGCGACACCGACGATCAGGCCCGCCTAGACGAGTTGAACGAGTCGTTCAAATTGTACCGTTGTCATACCATCATGAACTGCACCGACACCTGCCCGAAAGGTCTGAATCCGGCCAAAGCCATTGCCGAAGTCAAGAAAATGCTGGTGCGGCGCGAGCATACATGAGCGAACTCAACAAGCTGCGCTGGCGCTGCCGGCGCGGCACGCTGGAACTGGACTTGCTGCTTGTCCGCTATCTGGAAAATGGTTTTATAGCCGCGGGCCCCGCGGAACGCCAAGCTTTTTTATTACTATTGGATTGCGAAGATACCGATTTAATGCGCTATTTGATGGGGGAGTCCGCGCCCCGCAACGCCGCGCTCGCCGATATTGTCGCCAAGATCAGGTCCTTGCCAGCCTAAACCCATGCCGCTACCGTGGACGTCGGAAATTACACGCGCAACGTTCATGAACCGGGGCGGTGCGCGGGTTTTAATATCGTTATACTTTTTTGCGCATCGAATTTCGGCACCTTAATATCCTCTCCCGCGGGAGAGGGTCGGGGCGAGGAGAATCGAAAACCGAAATTTGCCGTGCGATGACTATAGTTTGGGAGACTTGCCATGCCGACACCGCCATTCGCCGCCAGCATTCTGATTTTGTCGCTTTTCATGCTGCTACCGGGCTGCGGCAGCGTGGAAACGCCGGCCCGTCTCGGCCAACTGGAGGAAAGCCTGGGCGACTTTCAGCTACCTTTAGCCGTAACGCCATCGGTCGATCCGGTTGAATTTGCCGGCTGCATGGCCCCGGAAACGGCAAAATTAAAGCTGGGTTTCGGCCAATTGGTCGGCAAGCTAAAATCGCAAGCGGAAAACGGCTTATTGCTGAACCCATTAGGTTTATTGGACGGCGCCAATCTTACGGAGCATGCCTTGCAAGCCCGGGCGCATTTACAAACGTTGATTGACCGTTTCGAGGCCAATCCCATGGCCGATTTGGCCGGGATGCCGGCTAGCGGCATTAGCGAAAACATCCGCCGAAAAGCCGAAGAAATCGTAGCTAACATGCGGCAGCACCCGCTCGCCGCGCAGCAAGATGTGCAATTGCTGAAAAAGCTTGGCCGCGCTTATTTAACAACCTATTTCACCAAGCCCGTGAACGTCGATGAGCGGCGGAATGAAGCCGACAATACCTTGCGCGAGGAAATTGCGGCCATTTTGAAACGCAATCCCAACGATCAAAAAATTACCGCCTTGCTGGATATGCTGCAACCCAGGTTAAAACCTTCCTGGTCGAACGTGGCGGGATTTATCGATCGCGACGGCAGCCGGTTTGGTTTTACCGGTCTGTCGGCGTCCGGCGCGGACGGTTCGAAAGTGGACCATAGTCAAATCGGCGCCGATGTAATGCGCATCTTTCTGGATGCCCTGCGCGATACCCTGGCGCCGCTGCCGGTGTTGGCGTATTCCACGGCCGGCGAATTCCCGGCGGAATTCGACGTCCTGACCTTTCAAGACGCGGACCGGCCCATGGGTGTCGATTGGCATATCGATAGGCACGATCCCGCTAAAGCGATCCGCTTAAGCCTGAGCGCTCGGCAATTCGAGTACATACAGGCCACGGCCAAACAAGCCGAGGCGTCGGCGGCCAGCAGCGTCGGCAAAGCCATTCGCGGCGGCGCCGCGGGTTCGCTGAATAACGAAGCGCTGGCTCGGCAACTTGAAACGGCCGCCGGCGTATTGGCAAGACACGCGGCAGAGCGTTTGCAGTGGTGCTTGCTGGCCCAGGGAAAGCTTTAGGCGATTTCCCGCGAAAAATATAGCCGTCAGTCAGGTAGATTTATTCTTGGCAATCGCCTTAACGGCATCCGCCGGCCGCTCATAGCTTTTATTAGGTTCCCTAAACGATTCAAAAGGCTTATAGTTAATCCCCGTTCCATTCTGAGACAGGAGGCTATCATGGCTAACACCGGAATCGATCAAGACGCCGTCGTCCAGGTATTGAATCATATCCTGGAAGCCGAACTGGCCGGCGTTGTGCGTTACACTCACTATGCGCTTATGGTTTTCGGCTATAACCGCATCCCCATCGTGTCCTGGATGCGGGGCCAAGCCAATGAATCCTTGTTGCATGCCAACGAGGCCGGCGAACTGATCACCCATTTGGGCGGCCATCCTTCGCTGGGTATTGGGCCGTTATTGGAAACCCATAAGCACGACATCGGCGATATTCTGCGCGAATCTCTCGAACACGAAACCCAGGCCCTGGCCGAATACTACAGCCTGTTGGAACTGGTGAATGGCCGCAATGTATTGCTGGAAGAATACGCCCGCAGGATGTGCGCACTGGAGGAAACCCACGTCGGCGAGGTGCGTAAGATGCTGTTAAAGCCGGGCGGCTAACTCGCCGCTGTTGCCGAGTCGAAATCCATGGATAAGGCGCCCGCCACCCGCATCGAAACCGACTCGCTGGGTAGCATGGCCGTGCCCGCCGATAAATACTGGGGCGCGCAAACCCAGCGTTCGTTGCTGCATTTCCGGATAGGCGAGGAACGTCTGCCGCGGCCGTTGATCCGGGCTCTGGGCATGGTCAAATATTGCGCGGCGCTGGTTAATGTTGACCTGCATAACCTGGATGAACGCATGGGGCGGGCGATTGCCGAGGCGGCGCAACGCGTCATGGATGGCGAAATGGATGCGCATTTTCCGCTGGTAATCTGGCAAACCGGTTCCGGTACCCAATCCAATATGAATGCCAACGAAGTGATCGCCAATTTGGCCAATCTCGGTCTTGGCGGCGCACTCGGCGCGAAATCGCCGGTACACCCCAACGATCATTGCAACCGCGGACAATCCAGTAACGACGTATTTCCAAGCGCCATGCATATTGCCGCCGTAGAGCAGGTGCAGACTTTACTGATCCCGGCCTTACGGCATTTGCGGCAAACCTTGCGGGATAAATCCGTAGCCTGGGCCGATATTATCAAGGTCGGACGCACGCATCTGCAGGACGCCACGCCGTTGACCCTGGGCCAGGAATTCTCAGCTTATGCCACCCAGTTGCAACTGAGCCTGGCGCGTATCGACGACAGTTTGAAGCGGCTTTATCCGTTGGCCCAGGGCGGCACCGCGGTCGGCACCGGCCTGAATAGCAAACCGGAATTCGCCGAACATTTCGCGGCGCGGGCGGCACAGGTGACCGGTTTGCCGTTCGTTTCGGCCGCCAACAAGTTCGAAGCCATGGCCAGCCACGACGCGCTGGTCGAATTGTCCGGCGTTTTGAATTGCATCGCCGTCAGCCTGAATAAGATCGCCAACGACATTCGATTATTGGCTTCCGGGCCGCGCGCCGGGCTGGGCGAGCTGATGCTGCCGGAAAACGAGCCCGGTTCCTCCATCATGCCCGGTAAAGTCAATCCGACCCAGTGCGAAGCGATGACCATGGTATGCGCGCAGGTCATGGGCAATCACGTCACCGTTACCATCGCCTGCGCTCAGGGACAACTAGAACTCAATGTCTTTAAGCCGGTGATCATTTTCAACGTACTGCAATCCATCCGGCTATTGGCCGAGGCGATCAACAGCTTTAACGAACATTGCGTTGTGGGGATTACGCCGAACCGGGACCGTATCGCCGAACTGATGAAAAATTCGTTGATGCTGGTGACCTCGCTGGTGCCGCATATCGGTTATGACAAGGCGGCGCGCATCGCGCACGCGGCTTTAAAAAATCAAATTACTCTGCGCGAAGCGGCCATTGCCAGCGGCCTGATTGGCGCGGAGGCATTCGATGCCATTGTCAGACCGGAACGCATGGTTTCGCCGGACCGCAGTGAGCCGCTGCTAGGGGCAAGCAATGAATAATTCCGATACCTTTAACTTACCCGACGAATCGCAGTGGGTTTGTTTGCAATGCGGCTACAACATGATAGGCGAAATGCCCGATATTTGCCCCTTTTGCGGCGCCCGGCACGACCGATTCATGGCGTGGGAGGAGGCGGAAACCACATATCGAGTGACCGGTTACGCCGTAAACGATACGGTCAGCCAGTTGCTGTCGCTACCCAAGCTGGGATTGGAGCACGCGGCCTATCGTATCGAAACCGAGTCCGCTGCGGTCTGGATCGATTCGCCGTCGGCATTTAACCGCGATTTGGCGCCGGTGAAGGTTATTTTGTTCACCCACCGCCACTTCATGGGCGCATCCAATCAATACCGGCGGCTATGGCGCGCCGAAGTCTATTTGCATGAGCTGGACGCCCGCCACCGGCTGGCGGCAGCGTTCGACATCGACCGGCGCTTCGACGGCGATTTTACCGTCCACGGCATAGAGGCTTTCCATACCGGCGGCCATACGCCCGGATTTACGTTTTATATTTACCGGGACACTTTGTTCATTTGCGACTATGTATTCCTGAGCAACACCGGCATGGAATTCAATCCATACGGGCCCGCGGCGGAAACGGTAAAACAAGCCAAACGCGTTCTGGAAATCGTTAGCGGCAGAGATTTAAACACCGTGTGCGGCTATAACTATGTTGCAGAATTTGCCGACTGGTTGCCCAATTTCGAAACGCTGGTACTGAAAGGTTGAACGCATGCGCCCCGAAAATCCGGAAAATTCGCTTGAGATGAAAGTTGATTCGCAAAAGTTGACGGTTTTTTACGATGGCGCTTGCCCTAAATGCAGACGCGATCGGGCGACTTATGAAAAATTGGCGGGTGGCGCGGCCGAACTTGTGTGTTGGTTCGATATTACCGGCCAGGAAAACCGCCTGCGGGAGCTGGGTATCGAGCCGCGCAAGGCTTTATCGGAACTGCATGTCCGCGATACCGACGGCCGCATCGTTTCCGAACTCGACGCCTACATTCTGTTGATGAATAAAGTGCCGCGTTTGAAACTCTTTGCCCGCGTGATGGGTCTGCCGTTTGTCCGGCCTTGGTTGGCCAAGCTATATCATTGGCAGGTAAACCGGCGGCTGCGAAAGCGCGGTGTACCGGCCGAGTAAGCATTGAGCTTGACCAGGCATGCAACATTTCGATGTTCTGACGTTTTAACGGCGATTTTTATGGCTTATGCCGCCAATCGGCGCCATTAAAAATCATTCAATAACTCACGGAGAACAACAATGAACAAAATCAATTCTGTGTGTAGAACAATAGAATCCATACTGTTAACCGCCGCTTTGCTGGTTTTAGCACCGGCGGTACATGCCAAGGATAAGGATTGTTGGGTGGAGTTCTTTCAGGGCAGCCAGTATAGCGGCGATCGTTTTCGTCTCGACGGGCCCATCCGACTGGATAATCTGCGTACGGTCCAGGGGAAAAACTGGGAACTGGAGATCAGCAGCCTTAAAACCGGTCCCCGGGCCAAGGTAACGGTGTTTGAGAATACCAACTTTAAATTAACCCTAAAAGAAATGGAGAAATACCCGGAACTGCTTCATTCGTTGGGGTTGACGGAAAAAGACGCCATGGAGGACAAGGAACTTATCTTCGGTGCTAATTCCAACATACACGATCTTAGCGATTTTAATTTTCGGAAAAAAATTCGTTCCTTAAAAATCGACTGCGAATCGCGATTTTGAGAGGCGGGATGGGTTTGCACGGTTAATCGCCAATCAAATGGCCTTGCAGGCTTTCCCGCAGCCGGGCTATGTGGATTCCGGCCTCTTGTTCGGTATAGGCGCTGGCCGCGAATTTGCCCCAGACCGGGCCCGGCCAGGCAATATCGGTCCGGTAGCGCGCCACATGGTGAAGGTGCAGTTGCGGCACCAGATTGCCGATGGCGGCGATATTCAGCTTGTCCGGATGGTAAAGCGCAACCAGCGCTTCCGCCAGTCGGCACGACTCCTCCAGCAATTGTTGCCTGTCGCCGGGCTTCAGTTGATAAATTTCCGCGATGTCGGGCCGTTGCGGTACCAGAATTGCCCAAGGATATTGCTTGTCGTTCATCAACAGGATTTTACACAAGGCGAAATGGCCCACAAGAAAGGTGTCCTGGTGCAGGCGCGGATGTAACTGAAAAAAGCTCATGATGGGGTCGGCGGCGAATAAATGAGGCGGGATTTTACCGGACACGCCCGCATTTAACCATGCCGGATGAAAGTGCGTCGAGCAAGCAGTTGAAACATAAGGCGGATTGAGGATAATAGCCGCCCACAACTATAACAATAAAGGTGGCACCATGTCGGCCCAGGCTATTCTTGCTCCGTATCAGATCGGCGATCTCAAGCTTTCGGTTTCGTTTCGTTTTTTGTTAAGCCTCTATGCCATCGTTCCGCTGTGCGTGCTGGTACTGTGGTTGGACCGATACGGCTTTCAACACGCCTTACGCGACATGCTGCCCAGCAGTCCCAGCCATTTTCTGTTGTTTCAGATTTTGTTCGGCACCCCGCATATTATCGCCAGCAATTTGCTGCTGTTCGGGCATGCCGATTACGTCGGCACGTTTAAAAACAAGCTGCTGGGCATGACTTTGTTTATCGCAGTATTCTTCGGGATAGGCAGTTTGTTTATTCCTTACCGGGCGCTGTACATCATCAGCGCTGCCTGGACGGTGTACCACGTGTTAAAACAGCAACACGGGGTTGCCAAGGCGGTGTGCCGTTTACCGAATTGGGCGTTTTATCTGCAATTGTGGTTGAGCGTCAGCGCGGGTATTTTTATTTACATGGGGATTTTTTTAAAAAACAGCCTGACGCTCTTGCAGGCGGATATCGTCTTGCAGATTGCCGGCGTATTGACCGCGGCTTTGCTGATTTCCACGCTGGTTTGCCAAAAATACGTGCCGAGCCGCTTCGGGGTGTACTTTTTATGGGCCAACACCTTATTGGTGGCGGCCAGCTGGTATGTGTACAGTCAGCAGTATTATTTCTTGGCGATCCTGATGCCGCGCCTGGTACACGATATTACCGCCTATAGTTTTTATGTCAGCCACGATGTTAATCGGCACGGCGACCGGCCTCAAAACGGCCTGTTCAGACTGGCGGCATTCTGTCATGTGCCGGTGGCCGTCGTGTTGCCGGCGCTGTCGTTTTTATTGACCTATTTATTGCAGGTTTACGGCGACGATTTGGTCAATGCAATCCTGCAAACGCTGTTTTCCACCCGAATTTACAAGGCCGTCACTTTAGGCTTGATAGGTTATCTGGCCTTGATGCATTACTACACCGAGGCCTTTGTTTGGGCGGCGGGTTCGCCGTTGCGGCGCTATATACGCTTTAGCGGGATTTGATCACTGTTTCGGCTGGCTGTTTTGCTCAAGCCGTTCGCGGGTCAAAAATTCCGGATACGCTTGGCCGTACCAGCTGGTGACATGCAAAAAACGGCGAACCGGGGTTTTTATCAGCAGCAACAGCAGGCCTATCGAATATAAACACCATACCGCCGCCCATTCGTTCATGTTGTTGGTGGTCAAATAAGCCAATAAGGGGCCGGTATTGAGGTGGTAAAGCACCAGTTTCCAGGAACCGTATAACAGCGGCAGCACAAACGCCGCGTAAACATAACTGTTGGCCATGGCTATGCTGCCGCTGGCCGGAATGGCCCAGGCGATATGCCATTGGCCGGAGGTCGAGCAGATTTGCTTGCCGCAAAACGGCATGCTGAATTTGATGTCGGTGCCCGGCAAAAACTGGTAAAACCGGTCGAAGCACAAGCTGGCCCAGTCGAAAGGGTAAATGCGCATCATGAAGATGGTGGCCGCGCCAAAACACAAGCCGTACACATAAGGCGCAATGCGCTGCCGCAAGGGTTGCGGGATGAAATGCATGGTCACCGCGTTGACGAAAAACGGCTGGAAAGCGATGTGCATATAACCCAAGAAGGTGGCAATCTGATTGTTCGGGTTAAAACACTCATCGATCACCGTGTAGGTATAGGCCTGCAGCAATTCCATCAAGGAAAAATACGCCAGCGCCATGCACAGTACCCTGGATTCCCCCCGGCGATAAAAATAAACCGTACTCGCAAAGCCGGTAACCGCAAGCGCGGCCGAGGCCTCTCCACTCCAACACATAAACCCCTCCGGGGATCGAAACTTTTATAAACTAGAATCCGATGCAAACTCAGACTCTGTGTCGGAGTTTGAAATAAGACGATGTAATGCGGCTTGATAGCCGCTGCTGTTTTGGGATTGGGGGCGGCCCAGTACGCCAAAGGCGAGCAATTATTTGCTTTGCTCAGACGCCTGGAAAACGGATGGAAGGCGGCTAGGGGTAGGGTGGCGAGATTTACAAAGCGTGGTTCTCGCCACTTTAGGAATAAATGAACGGATTGTTAATCTTCGACGGTAAAACCTACTTTGATGGTAACCTGCCAATGCGCGACTTTGCCGTTTTCGATATGGCCGCGCGTCTCCACCACTTCAAACCAACGCATGTTTTTAACGGTTTGACCGGCCTTGGCGATGGCGGTTTCGATGGCATGTTGGATGCCGGCACTGGAAGAGCCGGTCAGTTCGATTTTTTTATAGACATGTTCCGACATAATAATCTCCTTGATTTAGGAATGAAATAGGGCTTGATAGGCCTGAGCCGCCGCTTGCGGTTCGCGGTCGAAGATGCCGCCTATCACCGCCAGTAAGTCTGCACCCGCGGCAATTATCTGTCCACCGTTTTCCGGCAGAATGCCGCCGATAGCGACAATAGGCAGTTTCAACTGCTGTTTGGCCAGAGTTAAAGTCGCTGGTTCGGCCGGCGCCGCCAGCGGTTTGGAGCCGGATGGAAAGAAGCGGCCGAAAGCCACATAATCCGCGCCGTGCCCGGCCGCGGCACAGGCTTTTTGTACATCGTTATAACAGGACACGCCAATAATGGCATCAGCTCCCAGCCGCTGTCTGGCGTCGGCGATGTCGCCGTCATCCTTGCCCAGATGCACGCCGTCGGCACCGGCTTTCAATGCCAGCTCCACGCTATCGTTAATCAGCAACGGGGCCCGGTAAGCATGGCACAGCGTTATTAATTGCCGGGCCAAACCGACTGCGTCGAGCGGCTGTTTATCCCGGTATTGAACCGCCACGGCGCCGCCTTTTAGCGCCGCTTCCACCTCGCGCAGGATTTGTGCGAGAGTTTTGCGTTCGGGTTGGGTGATGGCATACAGGCCGCGTCGCGGAAATTTCATGCATCCATCCAGAATAACCGCTGGGGATTGTATTGGCCCTTGCCGGGCAGATAGGCGGCCGCCAGACTTTGCCAGGTAAATTCCTGGGCTTCGTTGACCGCCGTAAACACATCCAGGCCTTGAGCGAGCAGGGCGGCAATGGCGCTGGCCAGCGTACAGCCGGAGCCGTGGTAATGGTGCGGCAGCCTTTCCCAGTTAAAAGTTTCGTTCAAATTGTCCGGCATGAACAAACGGTTATGCACCAGTAGGGAATTTTCGTGGCTGCCGGTGATTAACACGTTTTGGGCGCCTTTGGCCAGCAATAGGCGGGCGCAATCGGTTAAATCGTCCTTACCCGCCAATTTGCGGGCTTCCTGGCTGTTCGGCGTCAAGACAGCGGTCAACGGCAGCAGCTTGTCGACGATGGCGGCTATCAGTTGTTGTCCGGCCAGCTCGGTGCCGCCGCCGGCAGCCAGGACCGGGTCGAGTACCACCGGTATATCCGGACATTGCCGCAAAATGCCGTGAATGGCCAGCGCGGTATCCGGATGGCCCAGCAAACCGATCTTGATCGCCGAGACTTTGAAATCGTTCAGCACGGTTTCCGCCTGGCCGATAATGTCGGCGGGATTTTGCGGCAGCAGTTTTTTAACGTTGCGGCTGTCCTGTTCGGTCAAGGCGGTAATGACGCTGGCGGCGTGGCAGCGGTGGCTGACGATGGCTTCTATGTCGGCCTGTATGCCGGCGCCGCCGCTGGGGTCGTGGCCGGAAAAGCACAGCACGATAGGAGGGCGGGCACTCATGCGCCGGCCCCGTTCAGCAACCGCAGAAACTCCTGTTCGTTGATGATGCTAACGCCTTTGTCGTGGGCGGCATTCAGCTTGTTGGCGCCCACGTTGTCGCCGGCCACCAGATAATCGGTTTTGGCCGATACCGAGGAGCCGACCTTGGCACCCTTGGCCTTGGCTTGTTTGCCGAGTTCGTCGCGGCTGCCGCTGTGCAGGGTGCCGGTGAATACCAGGGTTTTTCCAGCCAAGGGATGGGATGCGTTATCGGCTGGCTGTTGGCTGCTTTGCAGATTGAATCCCAGCCCCATCAGCTTATCGAACAAGGGTTTGATATTGGCAAAGCCTTCGGTAATCACCGCGGCGGTTTTTTCGGCAAAGCCCTCTATCGCCACGACTTCATCCTCGCCGAGCGAAAAAATATCCGTCAAGGCATAGTGTTGCAATAAGCGTTCGCAATTGCCCAAGCCCATTCTGAACACGCCGAAAGCAGCCAAAAAGCGCCAGTCTTCCACGGCTTCGCTGCGGCTGCGCAGCAATTGATCGACCAGATTTTGCGATTGCTTGGGGCCGAAACCCATGCTTTCGAATTGCTCGGCCGTCAGCGCATAAATTTCATCGACCCGGCGAATACCGTTTTCATACAGTTTTTTGATGCTGGCGGCACCGAAGCCGTCGTTGTTTTTCAGCACCCGGAAAAAATGCTCCATGCTGTTGCTGATCTGGGCCGGACAAGCCAGGTTATTGGGACAGATCAGGTAATCGTTGTCCCAAATCAATTCGTGGCCGCAACTGGGGCAGCGCTCGGGCACTTGCGGTTCGGCGGGCCGGATCACCTGCTCGATTTTAGGAATCACTTCGCCGGAGCGGGCCAGCCGGATAATCGCGCCGGGGCCTATGCCTTTCTCCAGCACCATTTTGTAATGATGAGCCGTAGCCCGCGACAACAGGGCGCCGCTAAGACGCACAGGTTCCAGTTCGGCGACCGGGGTAATGCGTCCGGAGCGCGACGTTTGCGGCGTCACCCTCAGCACTTCGACTTCGGCGGTTTGCAAATTTTCTTTGTAGGCCAATTGCCAGCGATGATGGTGGCGGGTGGCGCCCATGTGGTTTTTCAGCTCTTCGTCGACGATTTCCAGAATCACGCCGTCGACATCGTAATCCACCTGATGCCATACGGTTTTAACAATGTTTTCGAAGCCGGCGATGAGGGTTTGCCACGGGCCTTCCCAGCACGGCAGCAGGGCGAAGGGGTAAAACACCGCCGCCTGCTTCTTGATGGCTGCTTCGGCATGTTCGTCCAGTTCTTTTTCCTTGATGACGCTGGCCTGAAAGTTGCGAGCATTATCGAAATGCGCGGCGAGATGTTCGTCAAAATAACTGCGCGACACCACGATCTCGCCGGCACCCAAACCGCGATGTCCATGGCCGGCAACCCGCAGGCCGCGTTCGAACACCCGGCTGATGTCCTGGCCCTTGCGGCCGTCGCCGCGCGTGTAGAGCATTTCGCCGTCGTCGTAGGCAGCGTAGCCGTCCAGTTTCGGAGTGACTTTAAAGCTCAATTCGGCAAAATTTTTTCCCAATTCTTGCGCGGCTTTTTCTATCCGGCCTGCCCAGCGTTCCACGTCATCCATACTATAGGCCTTGTCGGTGGACAGCATGACGACCGGTAAATCCACGGTTTTGCCGGCAAAGGCCGGTTCGGGTTCTACCGCTTGTAATAAGGGATGTTCCGGATGGCGTTTTCCGAGTTCCGCCAGATAGATAAAGTCGTAGTCGGCATCGCTGACAATCGGTTCGCCGCCACGGTACAGGGCATTGGCAAGTTGTAAAAAAGCCTGCAATTCGCTGTCGCTGGCCGAGGCAATCGAGTCCGGGTGTTTACAGAGTTGGCAAAAACGCTGTTCGCTCAGGATGTCGAAGTTTAGGGCGGCTTGTGCGATAAGTTTTTTTTGGGAGGCGGTCAGCATGTCGGCCCGGGCAAAATCAGTCAGGCCGGAATTATAGAGGATTTGGGGTAAAAAAAGGGCGGATGGATAAATTCATCCGCCCTGAGACCTATCTTTCAAGAGGATATGCCAACGGTAGGAAAGCAATTGACATGGGTTGTATTTTAGGGAGGAACGCTCAGCGAATATTGATTTAGGTCAATGTTTAAACGGGTTTCGAAACTTTATTCGGCGCGGCAGCTTTTGCACAGGCCGTGGATCTCGATGGTCTTACGCTGCGGACTGAACAAGGCGCTTTGCATTTCCTCGGCCAGCGCTAAAAACACCTGCGGCGCCGAACGCTCTTCCACGTTATGGCAAACGGTGCAGATCAATAAAAGTTGGTCGTGCCGGGTGCCGGAGCTGCGGCAACCCACGAAGGCATTCAAGCTTTCCACCCGATGAATCAAGCCTTGCTCTAGTAAAAAATCCAAAGCGCGATACACTGTAGCGGGTTTCGCGGCGTCATTGCTGGGGCGTATCAAATCCAGCAAGTCGTAGGCTTTGACGGCCTTGTGGCTGTTCCAGATCAATTCCAGAATTTTGTGGCGGATCGGCGTTAATTGCACGCCGCGGCTGATGCACAAGTCTTCGGCGGTTGCAATGGCGTTTCGGATGCACTGATTGTGGTCGTGCTCGGCTGTTTGATCGGATAGTGTAAATCGGGCAGTCATTTTAAAAGAGTGATCAAGTTCATCAACAACCTCGGGAAATCGCTTTATAGTGAAACCCAGCACCGTCGGCCGGGTTTTCGCTAAAGCGTAATCTGAGGGAATTTCGTGAAATTTCGGGCAAATTCTTGATATTGATTATAATCAATCCTATGAAGGTCACATCTATTTAATTGCAAAAAATAGGGAATGTTTAATGTTTAGAGTGCACTGCCGCTTTTGTTCCGGGTATGGGAGTTGTACATGAAAGCCACCAGCTTTCTATTGTTTAGCATGCTTTGGCTGATGTTGATTGGCTTGTCTTTTTATTATCAGGTGGAAGACGACAAAAAATACGGCCAAAAAATCGCCTATACGCAAGCGGAGATGTTTTTTCGGCATATTGTGCTGATGAGGCAATGGAATGCCGGACATGGCGGCGTTTATGCCCCGGTTACCGAACAGAACCCACCCAACCCCTACCTGAATACGCCCGACCGCGACGTTACCACCAGCACGGGCCAAAAACTGACCTTGATCAATCCCGCTCTGATGACCCGGCAGCTGGCCGACATGGAGAAAAGCCACAGCGGTATCCGATTTCATATCACCAGCTTAACGCCCATACGGCCGGAAAATAAAGCCGATGCCTGGGAAACCAAGGCGCTGCAAGCGTTTGTCCAAGGCCGGCAATCCTACGAAGAATTGAGCGACATCGGGGGGCAAAGTTTTTATCGTTACATGGGGGCTTTGGTTTTAGAGCCGTCCTGCCTGAAATGCCATAACGGCCCCGAGCATAAAGTCGGCGATGTGCGCGGCGGCATCAGCGTCAGCATACCGAGTTCCAGTATCGACGATTTTCTTTCCGTGCGCTTGCAATGGCTGCAGCAATCCCATCTATTGATTGCGGCGATCGGATTAATGGCTTTATTGGTTGCCTATTGGGCTCAGGAAAGGCTCAATAAGCGGCTGACGAAGGCCCGCAGCCATTTACAACTGGCCTATC
The DNA here is from genome assembly GCF_024505165.1 of Methylomonas rivi. Classification (GTDB taxonomy): domain Bacteria; phylum Pseudomonadota; class Gammaproteobacteria; order Methylococcales; family Methylomonadaceae; genus Methylomonas; species Methylomonas rivi. The sequence continues at coordinate 516 of NZ_JANIBK010000073.1, read as the reverse complement.
TGGATTCGTTGACCTTGCTGCCTAACCGGCGTTATTACGACGCCTTCGTCAGACGCGAATGGAAACGCGCCACCCGGCACCATTATCCGCTGTCGATGATCATGATCGATATCGACTTTTTTAAAGCGTACAACGATAGCCTGGGGCATGTGGAAGGCGACCAATGCTTGCGGCAAGTGGCCCGCACCTTACGGCGCTATTTCAGGCGTTCCGGCGATTTGATCGCCCGGTACGGCGGCGAGGAGTTTTGCGTGGTGGCGGCCTGCGATTCCTTGCAAATCATGCAATTGGCCGAAATTTTACGGACGGCTGTCGAAAGCATGAAATTGCCGCACCCCGAGTCCAAAATTTCGCAATACGTCACCATCAGCCTGGGCGTGGCGACGCTGATACCGCGGGAAAATATCGAGTTCGGCGATTTACTATTGCATGCGGACCGCGCCTTATACGACGCCAAGCATTCCGGCAGAAACCGGGTCGAGAAATATAGGGGCTGACACGGCGAATCCCCGCCGG
>NZ_JANIBK010000072.1 GCF_024505165.1 Methylomonas rivi | reverse complement strand
GCGCCCGCGCCGGTTGCGGAAGCGCCAAAACCCGAACCGGTCAAACCGGCGCCAGCGGCTCCCGTTGCGGCGAGCGGCGAAATGTTTAAAGCCCACGCCACCCCCAGCGTCAGACTCTATGCCCGCGAACTGGGCGTCGATCTCGGTAAAGTACAGACCGGTACGGGCCGCAAGGGCCGCATTCTGAAAAGCGATGTACAAAACTTCGTCAAGCAGGCGATGGCTTCCGGCAGCGGCGCAACCGTTGGCGGCGCCGGTATTCCGGCGATACCGGCGGTCGATTTCACTCAGTTCGGCGAAATCGAAGAAAAACCCTTAAGCAAAATCAAACGTCTGACCGGGCAAAACCTGACCCGGGTCTGGCTGAATCTGCCGCTGGTGACTTACCACGATGAAGTCGCCATCGACGAAATGGAAGAATTCCGCAAAGCCACAAACGCCGGCCAAGGCAAAGATGGCATCAAACTGACCGGCTTGGTCTTCATCATGAAGGCGCTGGTGGGGGCGATGCAGAAATATCCATCGTTCAACAGCTCCTTGTCGCCGGAAGGCGACAAGCTGATCCTAAAAAAATATTTCCATCTCGGTATTGCCGTCGACACGCCCAACGGTCTGGTGGTGCCGGTGATCCGCGATGTGGATAAAAAAGGCATTTTCCAGCTGTCGACCGAACTGGCCGAAGTCAGCGAATTGGCAAGACAGGGCAAACTGAAACCGTCCGATATGCAGGGCGGTTGCATGACTATCTCCAGCCTGGGCGGCATCGGCGGCACCGCGTTTACCCCGATTGTAAACGCGCCGGAAGTGGCGATTTTAGGCGTCACCCGCGCCAAGGTGCAGCCGGTCTGGAACGGCGCCAGCTTCGACCCGAAACTGATGCTGCCGCTGGACATCACCTACGACCACCGCGTCATTGATGGTGCGGAAGGCGCGCGGTTTATGGAAGCGTTGAAGGCCAATTTGGCGGATATTCGGCGGCTGTTGTTGTAAGCAGCAAGGATCAACTTCCTTGGGAGGCCTAGTATGCAAACATTGAATTTAGAAAAACTACCGGACTTTGCCAGGCACGAATTGGAGGATTTTTATCAATTTTTGTTGCAAAAATACGCCGTCCAACAACAAGACCCCAAGGAATCAGTGCCGCTAGCGCCTCGCTTGGTTAAACCATTCGAGCCGCTGTCACGCGAAGCGGTTTATGAGCGTTAACTGTTTTGTCGATTCCAATGTCTGGCTTTATGCTTTCATGGATGAGAGTTCGCCCAAACACCAGCAAGCTTTAACGGTTATCGCGCAGCCCGGCGTAATGCTTAGCACTCAAGTCGTGAACGAGGTCTGCAACAATCTGCTGCGTAAAGCCGGATACACCGAGCAAGAGATTCGGCAAACCGTGGAAAATTTCCGGCAACGTTATCCGATACATACCGTAACAGTGGATGAGGTTTGCCAAGCATCTGCGTTACGCGAATCGTTCAGTTTGTCCTATTGGGATAGTTTGGTGGTGGCATCTGCAATAATGGCCGATTGCCGAATCATTTACTCGGAAGATATGCATAATGGCTTAGCAATAAGCGGGTTGCAGATCATCAATCCTTTTGCATAGCAGAGACCAATTGCATGATGGAAGCGAAGTTTAAGAACTGGTTATCATCGCGAGGACATCCGGGGGCCGCAAATAGCTATCCTAAAGCTATCAACATAATTTCTGAGCATTATTCAAAATCGACAGGTACTCCTATTGATATTTATATGATAAGAGATCAAACCAAAATTAGTGAGATAGCTCATGATTACAGTCAATCGGGTAAGTTTTCCGAATTTGGCTATGAGCAACACGGACGTTTCAGGGCAGCAATTGGCCGATACTCTGATTTCTTTGTTCAAACGTTCGGAGACGGTCAAGAAATCATTCAGATGGAGAATGCTGAACAAAATCTTGACGTTCCGAATAATTTTGCTTACGAAAAAGATTTGCAAACTGCTCTTTGTTCCCAAGTATCAGAGTTGTTTCCCAATCACAAAATATTTGGTGGCTTAGCAATTGGGGTTGAGTATTCCATTGGAGGTAAACGTATCGATGTTTTGCTCGAGAACGAATATGACGGAAACTTAGTCGTAGTAGAGCTAAAATCCGGTCAAGCTGATTATAAAGTTTTTGGACAAATCTCAATGTATATAGGATTGCTTCAACGACAATTCCCTGAAAAAAAGATTTTAGGTGTCATTGTCGCCGGCGGCATAGATGAGAGTCTTGTTCAAGCGTGTGAAACCTCCGAGAAAGTCTCTCTCAAAACCTATCATATGAAAATTGAGCTTGAAGATGCGTAAGCATGTTTGTTCACTCAGTCCAAGTGGGTCCGATTTACCCTAAAGTGCATAAAAGCAAAGCGTAATCGGACGAATTAAATTACCAACCCATGCAACAAGACATCCGTTGGCAACAACGCTTTTCCAATTACCAAAAAGCCCTGGACCAGCTGCGTCGGTTCATCGAACACGGTGAATTAAACGAGTTGGAGGAGCAGGGCTTGATTCAAGCTTTTGAATACACTCACGAGCTGGCCTGGAATGTGTTGCGCGACTATCTGTTGTCCAAGGGCCAGCAGGCCATTCACGGTTCCCGCGATGCCACGCGCGAGGCTTTCAAACTGGAGCTGATCGACGATGGCGAATGCTGGATGGACATGATTCGGGACCGCAACCGCACAGTCCACACCTATAACCGGGAAACCGCGCAAGCGATTGCCGGCAACATACGCGAGCGGTTTTTTACCCAGTTCGATCGCTTGCAGCAAACTATGGCGGGGTTGGTCGATGCCGCATGAGGCGTTGGCTGAGCGTAGCGGCTTAAGTGTTGGCAATATCGCGGCGCTGCAGCGGGTGTTTGCCAACCATCCCGAAGTAGAACAGGCCTTGCTTTACGGTTCGCGAGCCAAGGGCACGGCGCGCAAAGGCTCGGACATCGATTTAACCTTGCTCGGCGACAAACTGGATTACCGTTTGTTAACTCGCATCGAAACTGAAATTGACGACTTGCTGCTCCCGTACACTGTCGACCTGTCGCTGTTTCAACAAATAGACAATCCCGATTTAATCGATCATATTCGCCGAGTCGGATTAATTTTCTATCCTTCACAGTAACCGGTAAAATGCTTGCCAATCCCCGCGCCTTGTTGACACTCGGCTTGCGCGCACAGACGATTCAGGCATTTAGGAGTTCAATTACATGAGTAACACACAAACACACGCCGAAGTATTGGTTTTAGGCGGCGGCCCCGGCGGTTACACAGCCGCGTTCCGCGCCGCCGATTTAGGCAAGCAAGTGGTACTGGTAGAGCGTTATCCGGTATTGGGCGGCGTTTGTCTGAACGTCGGCTGCATTCCCTCCAAAGCCCTGCTGCACGCGGCGCAAATCATTCATGAAGCCGAAGCGATGGCCGAGCACGGCGTCAGTTTCGGCAAACCGACTATTGATATTGACAAAATTCGCGGTTGGAAGGAAAGCGTCAGCCAAGGCTTGAATCAAGGCCTGGGCAAACTGGCCAAACAGCGCAAAGTCACCGTGATCAATGGCGTCGGCAAATTCGCTTCGGCCAACAGTCTGACGGTGGAAAACGAGTCCGGCACTCAAACCGTCACCTTCGACAACGCCATTATCGCCGCCGGCTCGCAGCCGACCAAAATCCCCGGCTTTCCGCACGACGACCCGCGCGTGTGGGATTCCACCGACGCACTGGCTCTGCAATCGGTGCCGGAAAACCTGTTGATTGTCGGCGGCGGCATCATCGGCCTGGAAATGGCCACCGTTTACCACGCCTTGGGCTCGAAAATCAGCGTGGTGGAATTGATGGACCAAATCATCCCCGGCTGCGACAAGGATTTGGTCACCCCGCTGCAACGCAAAATCAAGAAGCAATACGACAACCTGTGGCTGAAAACCAGCGTCAAGGCCATGGAAACCAGCGATACCGGCATTAAAGTAACCATGGAAGGCAAGGATGCGCCGGAATCGGCCGTGTTCGATGCGGTCTTGGTTGCGGTCGGCCGCCGGCCGAACGGTAAACTGATAGCTGCCGACAAAGCCGGCGTGAATGTCGACGAGCGCGGTTTTATCCCGGTGGACAAGCAAGGCCGCACCAATGTCAGCCACATCTTCGCGATTGGCGACATCGTCGGCAATCCGATGCTGGCCCACAAAGCCACGCATGAAGGCAAAATCGCCGCTGAAGTGATTGCCGGTCACAAAGCCGGTTTAGACGCGCTGACCATTCCATCGGTGGCTTATACCGACCCGGAAGTGGCCTGGATGGGCCTGACCGAAAATCAGGCCAAGGAACAGGGCGTGGAATACGAAAAAGCCACCTTCCCTTGGGCCGCCAGCGGCCGTTCGCTGGCCTTGGGCCGTAACGAAGGCTTGACCAAAATTCTCACCGACAAAACCAGCGGCCGCATTTTGGGCGCAGGCATGACCGGCCCCGGCGCCGGCGAACTGATTGCCGAAGCGGTACTGGCGCTGGAAATGGGCGCCGACGCCACCGACATCAGCCTGACTATCCATCCGCACCCGACCTTGTCGGAAACTTTTGCGTTTGCGGCGGAGATGATAGAGGGGACGATTACGGATTTATACGTCAAGAAATGAGTATTGTGTGGGTAGGAGCGATTGAAAGCCCCGGTTTGAATATTTTTGCAAGTCTTCATTTTGCAACGATTGACTTTTAGCATTAGTTGTGGATACATTCAAAAAAGTATTCTGGCGATTTACCCCCAACATCACTTACTGAGTGAGGTTAGTTATGACCTATCAGACTAAAGCAATAGCTAATAAATTTATCGATCTTGCCAAAGAGGGCGGTTCACCACTTTCACCAATGAAGCTACAAAAATTGGTTTACTTTGCTCATGGCTGGTTTCTATCTCTATCAAAAGGGCAACCGTTAATAGATGAGAAAATTGAAGCATGGCGTTATGGCCCAGTAGTTCCATCTCTATATCATGAGTTCAAGTCCTTGGGTAGTAAAACAATCCGAGATTATGCAACTGACATGGATAAGGATTTCGAGATTGTTACTCCACATCTTCCTGACGACGAGAGTCTTTCAGCGTTTATCAAAAAAATATGGGAAGTTTATGGTAAATACGATGGAATTCAACTATCCAATATTACCCATAAGCCAGATACTCCCTGGGCTAAAGTATGGGGAGAGAACGGTGTCCCTAAAAATACAGATATTCCCGACAGCGACATAAAAGAATATTTCGACAAAATACGAGATAGCCAAAGTGTCACGTAAATCTTTAGAGTTGGATCTCAACGCTATACATGACACATCTCAGAATGTTTCTTCTGAGCCAGATGAAAAAACGAAAGAGGAAATCGCTTCTCTTGAAGCTGAATCCAAGCGTTTAGATAATGAAGGAAAGCGGCAAGATATTGAGGCTAGAAAAGAATATGCAAATAAAATTTTCAACCTTATTCGCATTTGGCTGATAAGCGTGGTGGCTATCGTTTTATTGGCCGGTTTTGGCAGTAAATGCGGATGGTTCAAAATGGCCGATTCTGTATTGATAGCTTTAATCACTACAACAACTGCATCGATTGTCGGCCTTTTTGCAATCGTGGCCAACTATTTGTTCAAAGATAAATAATCAAAGGAGTTTGCACCGCATACCTTTTCAAGTTTGAAGTAATATAAAACCTTGTTGGTATGCAGTGCGAACGCGTTCAACTGCTAACGGTTCTTAAAAAACGCTTCCAACGCCTCAGCCCTATCCTTACCGACCAATTGCGCATGCGGGCGGCTTTCGATCAACCTCATGTATTCCGCGATACCCGGAATATGCTCGGCCACCAAATCCCTGCCGTAAATCTGTTGCGTGGCATAACCCACCAATTGCAAATGCGGCCAAGCCACCACGTCGGCGGCGAAAAAATGTTCTCCCAACGCGTAAGGCGATAGCGTCATTAACCGGGCCAGCCCGCGCAGGCCATTTTCGACCTTGGTCAATACTTCGTCCTTGGTTTCCTGCGATACCTTACCGCCGAATATCGCTTCCGAATAAATACGCCGGGCAATCTGCTCCACATTCAGTTCGATATGCTGGATGAATTCCCGGCATTTCGCCCGTTCGAAGACATCGTTGGGGTACAGTCTGGGGGCCTCCGGGTAGGCATCTTCCAGATACTCTAAAATCGCTTGCGACTCCGACAAATAGCCCTCTGCGGTTTTGATGAACGGAATCTTGCCCAACGGCGAGCGCTTTAATACCGCGTCGCTCTGCGCGGGCGGCAAGGACTCCTCCGTGAAAGCGATCTGTTTTTCCAGTAACGCCAGTTTGACTTTGTTGTAGTAATTGCTGATGGCAACGCCGTAAAGTGTGATCATGGAGCTATCTCCTCGGGTTAAGAAACGAACAAGACTATACCGACCGGTCAGTCCGTTGCAATAATACAGACCGGTCGGTATAGTGGCAAGTTTTATTCTGTTTGTGTTATGTCACGTAATCTTCAAGAACACATACTGCAGGCCGCTTCCGCGCTTTTTTACCGCCAAGGCATCAAGTCGACCGGTGTAGACGCGATTGTCAAAGCCGCCGGCACTACCAAAATGAGCCTGTACAAATACTTTCCATCGAAAGACGATTTAGTATTGGCGCATTTGTGCCAAAGCCGCGCGGCCATGTTGACACACATTCAAAACGCTATCGACAGCGGAGGACAGACACCAAGGCAAAAGTTGTTGGCGGTATTCGATGTCTTCGATGCCATGCTGGACACCCCCGAATTCCGCGGCTGCCCGTTTATTAACGCCGCCGCCGAATTTGCCGAGGAAAATAATCCCGTTCAACAGGCTGCCGCCGAATTTTATGCCGAATTCGGCAAGCTGCTGGCCGATCTGGCCGAACAAGCCGGCAGCCGCAACGCGAAACCTCTGGCGGCGCAATTGACGCTACTGATTGCCGGCGCCATTGTCGGCGAACAAATACACCGGAATTCCGAGGCCATCGCCAATGCGCGTGCCGCCGCGACCGTTCTGATCGATTACAATCTCCCTAATAACTAACAACACAACCTGATCAGACGCGCGCAGATGTGGATACAAAAAGAAATACGCCTGAAACCCCGCAGTCGCGGCTTTCATTTGGTGACCGACGAAATCGTCGCCCAGCTCCCGGAATTGCGCCAGATCAACATCGGCCTGCTGCATGTGTTCATCAAGCATACCTCGGCATCGCTGACCCTCAACGAAAATGCGGACCCTACGGTACGGATGGATTTCGAAAGCTTCTTCAACCGGGCCGTGCCGGAAGACCAGCCGTATTACCGGCACATGGACGAAGGCAGCGACGACATGCCGGCGCATTTGAAAAGCAGCCTGCTCGGTTGCGGCTTGACGCTGCCTGTCAATAGCGGCCGCCTGAACCTGGGCATCTGGCAGGGGATTTATCTGTGCGAACACCGCAACCATGGCGGCGGCCGTACTTTAGTGCTGACTCTACATGGCGAGTAGGCCGGCAGTGCAATGGCCGCGCCGGCGGCGTACAATACCCCGCTATTTGCAATAGCCGAATACGGGGGTATTTATGAAACGCTTGAAATGTTTACTCAGTGCGCTACTGTTGGCATCCAGTATGGCAGCGGCTGCCGAGGAAGCCGTGGCCGACAGGGAAATGACCGTGTACCGCAGTCCGACCTGCGGCTGCTGCGGCAAATGGATAGCCCACGTCAAACAAAATCACTTTGCGGTCAAGGATATCGTTAGCGACGATATGCAGGCCGTCAAACAAAAATTCGGCGTGCCGTCGGAATTGTCTTCTTGCCATACCGCCATCGTCGACGGTTATGTGATCGAGGGCCACGTGCCGGCCGCCGATATCGAAAAACTGCTGCAAACCAAACCCGCGGTGGTCGGTATTTCCGCGCCCGGCATGCCGATGGGCAGCCCCGGCATGGAAATGGGCGGCCGGCAGGACGATTATACGGTGGTATCGTTCGATAAAGACGGCAAGGCTCAAGTGTTTTCCGAACACAAAGCCGGCCAATAATCCTGTTTCACGCTCAATTTAGTTTTACCCGATTCGATACCTTATGCAGATCCAAGCCACCTTGCAGAAATTGCTCGACAAACATGACCTCACGACCGCCGAAATGCAGACAGTGATGCGGGCCATGATGAACGGCGAACTTAGCGACGCCCAGACCGCTGGCTTTCTGATCGCCCTGCGCTGCAAGGGCGAAACCGTCGAGGAAATCGCCGCAGCCGTGTCGGTGTTGCGGGAACTAGTGCGCCCGGTACCGGTCGGCGGCGATCACGTTATCGATACCTGCGGCACCGGCGGCGACGGCGCCAACACCTTCAATATCTCCACCACGGCGGCCTTCGTGGTCGCGGCGGCCGGCGGCAAGGTCGCCAAACACGGCAACCGCTCGGTATCCAGTAGCTGCGGCAGCGCGGATTTGCTGGAAGCCGCCGGCGTCAATCTGGACATGCCGGCCGAACAAGTAGCGGACTGCGTGAATCAACTTGGGGTCGGCTTTCTATTTGCCGCCAAACACCACAGCGCGGTGCGGCATACGGTCGGTCCGCGCAAGGAAATGGGCGTCAGAACCCTGTTTAACCTGATCGGCCCGCTGTCCAATCCGGCCAATGCCCCGCATCAGTTAATCGGCGTGTTCGACAAACAATGGCTGGTGCCGGTGGCGGAAGTGTTGAAAAAACTCGGCAGCAAGCATGTGCTGGTGGTGCATGCCCAGGACGGGCTGGATGAAATCAGTATCGCCGCCGCCACCGATGTAGCCGAGCTGAAGAACGGCGAAGTATCGAGTTACGTCGTCACCCCGGAGCAATTCGGCCTGCAACGCGCCGGCCTGGACAGTCTGGCGGTCGGCAATGCACAGGACAGTCTGGCAATTATCCGCCAGGTATTAAATAATCAACCCGGCCCGGCGCGCGATATCGTGGCGTTGAACGCCGGCGCGGCAATTTATGCGGCGGATTTGGTTGACACGTTGGTGGCCGGTGTGAAGCGGGCGCATGAGGTGTTGGCGGATGGGAGTGCGTTGGCTAAGTTTGAGGCGTTGGTGGGGTATTCCAAAGCCAGTTAAATCATTGACGAACTGTAATCGTTCGATTACAGTTCGGCATGTATACGATCAAACAACTACCTGTATTTAGCGAATGGTTGCTTGGCTTGAAGGACGGCTTAACTCTCCGTCGTCTGGCGCGGCGACTTGAAAAAGCCCAGCAAGGTAATCTTGGCGACGTTAAGGCCATTGGTGAGGGCGTGTTTGAAATGCGTGAGCACTTCGGCCCCCGGCTGGCGAATGTACTATGTGCAGCGAGGCGAGGTGTTGATTGTGATGCTGGGCGGTGGCGATAAATCCAGTCAGGCCGCCGATATTGCCAAGGCTCAGCACTTGGCGACATTGTTGGAGGATTGAACATGACCGAAAAAATCCAAATCGCCGATTTACCCATCTTTGACATTACCGAACACCTCGATAGCGATCAAGCCATTGCCGAATACCTGACCGTGGTTCTGGAAGAGGACGATCCGGCGGCCTTGGCCAATGCACTCGGCAGTATCGCCAGAGCGCGAGGCATGACCGAAATTGCCAATGCGGCCGGCATCAGCCGCGAAGCCTTGTATAAAGCCCTGCGTGCCGACGCCCAGCCCCGATTCGAGACCATTGCCAAGGTCTGTAAGGCGCTTGGGGTTAAGCTGACGGTGCAGACGATAGCGGCTTGAGGTTTTTGGTGTCGCTATCGCGACGGTTTTTCTAATGTCGGTTTCACGAAACACATCCATGTGTTTCGCCCTGCGGGTGCTAAACATGCAAATCGGCTATTTATCGTTCCCATGCTCCGGCGTGGGAATGCAGTGACGGACGCTCCATCGTCTTCGGGTATTGTGTCGCTATCGCGACGGGATTTTTAGAAGTCGGGTCTCGGCCCGACAGCCGAGGTACTTTTCTTTGCTTGTCCAAAGAAAAGTACCCAAAAGAAACGACACCCCATGCCGCGTTGATCCTGCGCTCCGAAGGCTTTGAGCGGGGTTTTTCGAAAGGGCATCCCAGCCCTTACGAAAAACGCGATGCATCCCTGCATCGCCCTAACGGGCTAATCCGCCCAAACCCTCCGGTGCTCGGCGCGGCATCAGGGGAGAAAACTGTCGGCAAATCGAAAATAGTTTGGTAATTTGATTTTATAGCAGATGTATCATTCGTGATTGTAGCAATATGAAACGTATCAATAGTAATGCGATAGAAAGTAGCTATTCGATAACCCATTTAAATTGGTAATTAATAGATGTTGCCGAAATTAGTAGTTCACGCTGACTGGAGTACGAACACAAACAAACGTTGGATGTGTAAAGCAATTTTACACCAAAATATTTATAAGATTTTGCCACCAGAGCCAGTCGATACTAAAAATATTATTTATTCTTCACTTCGAGAGGCTAACGATTGGGGTGTAATATTTGGATTTGATTTTCCTATTGGAATTCCAAAATATTACGCAGATCAAGCAAGCATTCACCGATTTTTGGATATATTGCCGGAGTTTGGACTCGGCATTTGGTCTGATTTTTATAAAGTAGCAGAAACTCCTGAAGAAATATCTATTCACAGACCGTTTTATCCAAGAAAATGCATTAATAAGGGAGATGTCAACCAAAAGCATCTAGTCAACGGAATTGGTGTGAATGATATAAAAGCTTTATTGCGCCGTTGCGAACTTGGTGTCGGAAAACGAAATGATGCCTGTTCATTATTTTGGACATTAGGAGGAAACCAAGTTGGGAAAGCAGCAATATCTGGTTGGAGAGAGATATTGGTTCCAGCTATAAATTTACTGAACAACGAACTTGTGATCTGGCCTTTCGATGCACAGTTAGATCAGATGAATGAATTTAAAACAGCAATGATCGTTGAAACATATCCCGGCGATGCATGCGTACAAATAGGAATAGGCGCTCCGGGAAAAGGCTGGAGTAAACGCAAGGCAATTGATCGACTCAATAAAATGCACGCAATCAAACAGTTCGCACATAAAATCGATGTGGATTTGAAAATGGTTGAATCAGAGCTAAGCCAAGGCTTTGGAAACTCTGCTATAGGAGAAGATAAATTTGATGCCTTAGTAGGTCTATTAGGCATGCTTTCGGTAATTATGGGTTACAGCGATGATGGACTTCCAAATGATGATGCCATCAAATCCGTTGAAGGTTGGATATTTGGCCAGAACATTTGATTTATTCAAGCTCATTTAGTATTTCAAAATTAATTTAACGGAGTTCGATTTGGCATCATATGATTTAGAATATATTGTCGATACTTTGAATAAGTATCGACAGAAAGCAACATATGGAGCGGTTGCGGGGGTTTTGGGACGGCTTCCAATAGGGTTAATGAATGGGCGTCAGAAATGTCATAAGGATTCCTGGATTGTTTCTGCTAGCACAGGTTTTCCAACCGGATACGAAAAGGAATATTTACATCCAGATTGGAATTCCAAAAAGATTATCATAAAGTCGTACGATAAACTCTTGGAGTGGCTTTCAATGCATCCACGCTAATCGGACCGTTCCCGGCCCTTCGAGTTGCAATTCCGGAGTGGTTTCTACCCCTTACGCCGCGCCGAGTCTAGTAGGGTGGGCACGATTTAGTGCCCACGCGGAATGAAAGCCAACGGTGGGCAAATTTGCCCACCCTACACGGGATGGTTTTTCTCCCGTTATGCCGCGCCGAGCACCGGAGGGTTTGAGCGGATTTGCCCGATAGGGGCGATGCAGGGATGCATCGCGTTTTACGTAGGGGCTGGGAAGCCCCTTCGGAAAACCCCGCTCAAACCCGAGGAGCGCAGGGAATACGCGGCATCCGGGTTGCCTTTTCTTTGGATACTTTCTTTTGGCAACGCAAAAGAAAGTATCTCGGCTGTCGGGCCGAGACCCGATTTACAAATAACCCGTCGCGATAGCGACACCAAACCAACAGACTAACGATGACCGACACACCAGACATCCTAAAAACCATCCTGGCCAAAAAAGCCGAAGAAGTAGCGCGCCGCAAAACCAACGCTCCCATTGCCATGTTGCAGGAAATCGCTACCGGCGTCCCCGGTCCGCGCGGTTTTTACCATTCCCTGCGCAGCAAGGCCGATGCGAAAATGCCGGCGATTATCGCTGAAATCAAAAAAGCCTCGCCCAGCCAGGGCGTAATTCGGGAAGACTTTCAGCCGGTCAACATCGCGGCCGATTATATGATGAACGGCGCCACCTGCTTGTCGGTATTGACCGATAAGGAGTTTTTCCAGGGCTCGGAAGCCAATCTGCAAATGATTCGCCAAAAGTGCCCGCTGCCGGTAATCCGCAAGGATTTCATGATAGATCCTTATCAAATCCACGAGTCGCGCGCGCTGGGGGCCGACTGTATTTTGCTGATCGTTGCCGCGCTGGAAGACGCCATGCTGAAGGAGTTGGCCGATACCGCGACCGGCCTGGGCATGGATGTGTTGGTGGAAGTGCACGATGCCGCCGAACTGGAACGGGCGCTGCAACTGAACACCCCGATGATAGGCATCAACAACCGCAATTTGCGCAGTTTCGAAGTCTCTTTGCAAACCACGCTGGCGTTGAAAAACAGTATTCCGGCCGACAAACTGATCGTCACCGAAAGCGGCATCCACACCCCCGCCGACGTGCAACTGATGCAGGACAACGGCATTTATACCTTCCTGGTCGGCGAAGCCTTTATGCGCGCCGAGTCGCCCGGGCAAAAAATGCGGGAACTGTTCTTTAGCTGAACAGACGCTAAACCGAAAACCAGGCCATAAATAATGACTCTTGCCCAAACTTGCTGTCCGCTACTGTCCCGGCCGGGCAAAACCTCGCCAACCGGCAGGGTGTGCCGCCGCACGGAAAAGGCACTGTCATGACGGTGAGCCAGGTTTTCAAGCGCTATTATGTGGCCGGTCAAACCGATTGCGGCCGCCGCCGCGATCACAATGAAGACACCGTATTGATCAACGAGGCAGACGGCATCGTGCTGCTGGCCGACGGCATGGGCGGGCACCAATACGGCGACAAAGCCAGTTTCGAGGCTACTCAACTGGTCAACCGGTTAATCCGGCAATATTTGCCTATCGACCGCGATCCACGGACTCAACCCGGTTTTTGGCAAAAAATGGCCGCTTTATGGTGCAAGCTCGAACACGCCGATCAAGCACCGCTGTTCGAAACCCACAGTCAAATCATTGCCGACATCCTGGTGCAAACCAATCAAGCCATCTATAGCTTGAATCAAGAAGCGCAAATGGTCGACGGCAACGGTATGGGAACCACAATGGTTGGGTGCAGGTTTTGCCCGACGCTGCCCAAAATGCAGGCGTTCCATGTCGGCGACAGCCGGCTGTATCGTTGGCGAGACCAGCAGCTGATTCAACTCACCAAGGACCATTCGGCCTATCAAACTTGGCTGGATAACGGTCAAGTCGGCGAACCGCCGCGTTCCAACATCATCCTGCAAGGAATTGGCCCCAAGCCGGAGATCGAGCCTGCCGTGCAGATTGTGGATATTGCCGCCGGCGATAGTTTTTTACTGTGTTCGGACGGACTGACCGATATGGTCGAAGACAGCCGGATAGCCGCCACGCTGACAGGAATTTTCAAGGACAATATCGAGCAAAAAACCCGACAGTTGATCGATCTGGCCAACCAAAACGGCGGGTCCGATAATATATCGGTCATTTTGATCTGCCAATAACGCTTAATCCTAAAAAGAGCAGTTCTTTTTAGGATTAAGCGTCGGGCGAACTGAATTCGATTGAGTAACCAAACAACATTCGATATCGCGAGGCAGGGTGTTATGGCCTTCAATCAGATTCGAGTAATAGCAATTCATGATCCGCACCATATCGGCCAGGCTGGCTGCGGCATCGGGATGTAATCGGGCGCCTAACTGTTCTGTCAGCGAAGCCAATTCCGCCACCAAATCGACCGCATCCAGCGGCGGATTTTCCAGCAGACAAGGCTCAATGCGATAAGGCGTTTCGGTTGGTATTGGCATGCCGATCTTTAACTAGTCTAATCATCTGTTTTTCATAGACTAATTATACAGATAGCAAAAATTGTTGCCGATGCAATAAATGCCTATAATTGACTGATTTTATTATTGTTTAATGATCTATCGAAGGGCGAGAGTGCCGATTTTGTAGGGGAGCGGAGGTTGTTAACCTGTCATTAGGCGCATGCGCTTCCTAGCTCAGGTCGAATAGTAGTTTTTCGATTCGTTTAATCGCCTCCACAACCACCACCGCAACCGCCATCGCCTCCGTCACTGCTGTCGCTACTATCGGACCAGTCGCCGAAGCCGTCGGTGCCGCCGTCGAAATCGCTACTGGAAAAGTCGCCACCACAATAAGGTGTGCCACTGGAATTATCGCCGTCAGCTCGCCGCACACCACGGCAATCCGGCACATAGACAAAGCCGTCGGCGATGTTGAGCTTTTTGTCGATAGCAAATAGCAACGGCAGGCGACTGGGTTTGCGGGGATCGATGTTTTCCTCGCGGCAGGCCAGCCACCAGATGCGGCGCAGGCCGCTGTTGTTTTGCTTGTTCCGGCTTAATACCACCGCCGGAGTATGGTGCAAAAAGCCGCCGAAAGCCTTTTTGCAGAAGCTGTCGTAATGGCGGGTGTACAGAATTAGCTCGTGCCAGAGATCGTCGGTCACTTGCGACGGCATGGACACGTAACGGCAACCGCCCTGCAAGTACGCCAAAAAAAACTGCCGCAAGGCCCTGCCCACCAATTGGCAGTCTTTCAACGCCAGTTCCGGCCGCCGCTTGCGGAGTTTTTCGTAGAGTGCCGGCGGAAAAGTGTAGGTGCGGATATAGTCGGCGCGGACGCTACGCCGCCAGCGGCGCCACAGCATTGTTAGCAATAACAGCAGCGTGGCGATGACGGCAAGGGCTGAGATATTCATACGCTCTAAGTGGCTGTTAAAAGTTGACCCGATTAGCAAGATGTTTCAGCTAAATCCATAAGCCCGTCATGCCCGTCCGGAAACGGGCAATGGTGTCATGGACGGTAAGCTTCGAGCTATCCCTGTGGATTGGACTCCAGCATTCCACTCGTGCCCCAGAGGATATGCCGGAATGACGGCTAAAGGCAATCTCATTGAAGTTGCGGCATGTTGGGCAACCGGTATTTGAATGTTTGTCTGCCGGAAGGTTATCACCATACTCCAGCGAAAAGACATCACAGAATCGGGCCACGCTCCATCCGCCAGGCAACCGAAATGAAAATTCATCGGACGCAAATTTTGGTTGATGCGCTTTTGAATGCTTAGTTTTCTTGCTATCAATCCGCTTCAAAAGCTCACTCGCCGGCTCATCATTCGGATCTTGCTCGTGAATGACTACGGGTCTTCCATCCGTGTGACCAGGATGCCGGCAATCCCTGCCGGCATGACGTTCTCGGATGGCGGGAAGTTATTGATGCCCCATCCTAATCTTCCAAGATCGTCAATTCGGCCGCAATCGAGATACGGAGCGGCCGAACGGCCGCTTCGACAAAGTTTCGGATCGGACGCAGCCGCAACGTCAACGGCTCAGGATTTGCGGCGACCTATCCCCACGAACCCCAGCAATGCGCTGCCGAATAACCAGACAGCGCCGGGCACGGGGACTTGCGAAACGGTGATGGTGTCGCCGGAGAGGCTGAAACGCAGATTGTCGGAGCTGAAGGTAACGCGATACTCGCCATGACCGCCTACGTTGGTATTACGAATAGTGTCGCCGCCATTGATGCCGGATGCCGCCTCGGTTTCGGTCAAGCGATAATCGGCCATCACAAACAGGTAGTTGCCGGCCGCCATGGTGACTTCGTAAGCGGGATCGCGCTGAGCATGGATCGAGCCGTCACTGGCGCCAAAAGTTGCGCCGAGGTCGGTTAATTTAAAATCGGGCGTATCGACGCCAGGACAATTATTGGCAATATCGTCGCAGCGGGCCAAGTGATTTGCCGGGTTTAGCAATGGATTAATGCTACCGTCGTCGTGCCAAAAATGCGTGTCCGGGTCGATGTAGGTGAATTCACCGTCGCCATTCAAATCTTGCGCATCGGCGGATGCGTTACTGGTACTTTCATAAGCCAGCACATTGACTTTAAAGCTACCTGCATTTTGCATGACAATCTTCCAGGTATCGAACGTCGTACCGTTTTCCAGTTGCAGCAAGCTGCCGTCGATGACCAGCTGGCTGGCGGCTTGAGCAGGGCCAACCCAAGCGGCGGCGGCCAAGGTGGCTGAACCGAGAATTTTGCTAATAGTGTTCATTGAGTTCCTTCCTAATTGGTTTGGATGAATGCGCCTCGTGTGGGGCGCTCACGTATATCTCATGCTTGAGACAGCAGCCCGGCTATCTTGCTGAACGCAAGACCCGCGGCTTTCCGAACCCGCCTTGCGGCGGGGATGGCGAAGTTATGCAGACCTGGATAACGGACGATGCTGCCTGTTGTCGTAAAAGGCCTGCGGCGATATTTCCTTTGCAACACGCGCGCCAATCATCAAGCCGTTGAAAAACAAAAGGATTTAACGAAACTAATTGGAGCCGCATAAAAAACAGCGGCATATGCCTTATTGGGCGCGGGAAATAACCTACCGTTACCGGCCTAAACCCGCCAGACGGAACAAAAGCGCCAATGGCAATTGTTCATCCAAAAGCAGCTGTAGGGTGTGGTGAGTTTACGAACCGCACCGATCGCGAACGATGCGCTTCACGCTGTTCAGCACACTCTACGGCGCTATGGCCTCCACTTACCCGATACAAGCGCACCCCTTAGCCAGCGTAGCCCGGATGGAATAAAATGGAATCCGGGGGAATAAAGGCTATAAGTCCCGGATTGCGCTTCGCTTCATCCAGGCTACTCAAGTGGACCTGTAACGAAATCAGCCCTCAAACCGGTGCGCGATAGTCTGCATCAGCAGAATCAAGCCCACTCCGGCCAGAATGAAGCCGATCTGTTCCAGCGAGGTTTTGATGTCGGTTTTTTGGTGCAAGGAGGGGATCAAATCGGCCACCGCGATGTAGATAAAGCTGGAAGCGGCCAGGGTGAGGAAATAGGGCAGGATATGATGCAGGTCGCCGAGGCTGAAATAGGCCAAAACGCCGCCTATCACCGTGGTCAGACTGGCCAGCATGTTGTAAAACAAAGCCTTGCCGCGCGTATAGCCGCTATGCAGCAGGATGGCGAAATCGCCGACTTCCTGCGGAATTTCGTGGGCGGTAACCGCCAGGCTGGTGACGATGCCGAGCTGGGGATCGGTCAAAAACGCCGCGCCGATCAACACGCCGTCGACGAAATTATGCATGCTGTCGCCCAGGATGATGAACATGCCGGCTACCCGGCGGCCATGGTCGTTTTGATGATGGTGGCCGTGATGATCGTCATGCGAGTCCTCGCCGTGGGCCTCGCAGGCATGGGAATGGCAATGCCGCCAAACCAACAGTTTCTCCAGCACGAAAAACAACAAAATGCCGATCAGGATGGTGGCCGACAGCATTTGCATATCAGCAACCGGCACGTCCTCAAAAGCATGCGGAATCAGGCCGCAAAAGGCGCCGGTCAGCAGCGCGCCGATTGCAAAGCTGATGCCGTGCGGCAACAGGCTTTGTCTTTTTTGTTCCGGCAACAATAAAAACACGCCGGCGGCCAGCACGCTCAAAACGCCGCCAATGGCGGTAAAGATGACGATCAATAACAAGGTGCTCAAAGTCAATCTCTCCAGATCAGGCTGACCATCCGGCCGGTGGCGGCGCCGTCGCGGCGATAGGAATAAAACCGCCGGGCATCGGCTACCGTGCAATCGCCGCCGCCGTAAATGCGTTCGATGCCCTGCTCGGTCAATTGCAGGCGGGCCAGCCGGTAAATATCCGCCAGCCATTTGCCGGCGCCGTTGTCTTTAAAGGCTTGGGCCGCTTTAGGATTGTCGCCGACGAAAGCGTTGCGCACTTCGCCGCCCACTTCGAAATTTTGCGGGCCGATGGCCGGCCCCAGCCAGACCGAAATCTCGCGGCACCGCATGGCGGATAAGGTTTGTTCGATGATGCCGGCCCGCAAACCGCGCCAGCCGGCATGGGCGGCGGCAAC
>NZ_JANIBK010000071.1 GCF_024505165.1 Methylomonas rivi | reverse complement strand
GAATGGCGGCTGGCCGTCCTGGCCTTATTTCAACCAGGCCGGTCGGCCCTGCCCGGCGTCTCGCCGTGGACGATACGCTGTTGTCTGGCCCGCCGCCAACTCTGGCTAGGCTCATGGCGCCGCACGCTGACCGATGCCGGAAACAACACCCGCGCGCTGATACTGCATAACGACTTCGACCTGTTTTCCGCCGCCGCGGCGGAAGCCGCCCGGGAAATGCCGTCCATCCGCAGCGTATGCGTCCAACACGGCCTGCCGACCGACGAATTCTTTCCCACCCGGGCGGATGTTCAACTGGTGTGGGGGGACGCCAGCCGAAAAGCGTATCTAGCCCACAATACGCCTCCCGACGCCTTGGTAATTGGCACATACCGCGCCAAACCGGCCATACGCTTCCCGCAATACTTGCCCGTCCCCCGACGTATCCTGCTGGTTTCGCAAACGCATACGCCGATATTCGGACGCTCCCTGGAAAACGATTTCCTGCGCTTGGCAACCGAACTGGACAGAGATCTGGAACAAGACAGCTTCCATATACTGTTGCATCCCGAAGAAAGCCGCCTTGGCCATCCTTATGCGGCGGGAAACATACGGTCCCGATGCAGATACCCGCCGCATGCAACGCTCATCCCAAACGATGCGGCGCTTAAGCAACCGGCATTGGTCGTTGGCTTTTGTTCGACCGCATTGGTGGAAGCCGCCCAGGCCGGACACTTCGTGCTGGGTATGCACTGGGAAGTACCGCTAAGCCTGGGCGCGTTGGCCGTGGGGGTACCGCAATACCGGGTCCGCAGCGGAGCGGAAGCGCTCCGGCTGTTTAATCGTCTCCGCGAGAATCACCGTTTCCGCTCCGAATGGCGGCACACGCAAACGCTGTGGCTCGACAGCGTTTGTGCGCCATTAGCCCCAGGCTGGTTGGACGACTGCCTGCGACATGGCCGCGACCCGGGCGACGCTTAGGGTTTCGTCAAAAGTAACATCCCCGTATTTTCGGGGGTTGTTGCCGGTAGGAGGAGCGTTAGCCACGAGCACGGCGCTCATCGCGGCTAAAGCCGCTCTAACGAAGGCAATATATTTCGGCCAGTTGTTTCCAACCCTATCCTTAGCGGTTATTGCATTCTTTCCCGCAACCAACTCTTATCGTGCAGGGGCTTGCTGCACGCCGCCGGTCCGACTAAATCGGCTTTGGTCACCACACGGTTCAGATAGACGCTCATACCGGCAAACGCGTAGCTGTCGGCATTGTAAAGGGCCTGTTTGGATTTGATGCCTTTCATCGACGTGGCGTCGTATATGTATTGGTAATCGCCGGTGTAAGCGAATTTGTGCGTGGCTTCATGCAGTATGACCCGGGCCAAACCTTCCACACTGAGTTCGCGCACCAGATTAAACCGTATATAAATGTCTTTCACATGCTCGCCCTCCTTTTCCAGCATCTTACGCATGATGTCCCCGGCGGCATCGCTCTTCTTCGCCCGCTGGCTGTAATCGCGGAGGATATTTTGCGGAATAAGCACCTCGCCCTCGCTAGGCCCCCAACTCGGGCCGCCGGGTTCATGGTCCGCCCCTTTGAACATATCGCAAATAGTCACCGAGCCACCTAACCCCCGGCTGGTTTTTTCGAACGTCTCCTGCACGAGGCGATAATCGCTACTACCGGGCTTTTTTGTCGAGAACAATTCGCCGAATATTTCGGAATGCAGTTTATTGGGCTGTTTGCTTTTCAGCTCGGACGAAAAGAACGCATCCGCCTGAACCGCCGCGTCCCGAGCCATGCAAAAGGCGTCGATCAACGCCAGTTGCACGGCGGAGTCGCCGAGGTCGGCAATATGGGGTACGGTATATTTCTCGATATATTCCCGCTTCCCTTTTTCCAGCGCGGCCAAATAACGCTTCTTGAAATCCTGCTCGGTAAATCCGGCAAAAGTAACCCGCTGCCCTTTGCTGTTGGTGTAACTCAAGTAGGTGGTTTCTATATACATAAAGGTGCTTCCATTAAGTTGTATTTCCCGGGAGCCATCTCTGTACGGACGGCTGTTTTTAAGCGAACGCCGATAAAAAGTGTATACCAAAGCCGCCAATGCCGTGCGCCGGCAAACCACATACTTCGACCGGTTTCCAACCGGCGAGGCGCGCCGTCCTCATAAAATCGAACCGGCTTTGTAGGCCGGAATAAGCCGATAGGCGTTTCCGGCGATTGAAAGTTTGCCGGAAAACAACCCTCGCGCTATTCCGGTCTACAGGCCGAAGGATAGCCGCATTGTTTGCCGGCCATTAATGGCATCGAACGCATGCGGAACATACGCCTCCATCAAGCCTCGGTCGTCACCCGCAACACTTCCTCCAAGGTGGTAATCCCTTGCAGGGCCTTGCCTATACCGTCTTCGTACATGGTCTGCATGCCTTCCTGTATAGCTTGCTGCTGAATCACATACGCCTCCTCGTGCTTCATGATCTGTTTGCGTATATGATCGCTCATGGTCAAAAATTCGATAATCGCCAACCGGCCTTTGTAGCCGATGCCGTTGCACGCCGGGCAGCCGACCGGCTTATGCAACAAAATCTCCCCCTCGGCTTGCCAGCGGCGCAATTGCATTTCCTCGATCAGCGTATCCGAGGCGGGATAGGCCTGCTTGCAGGCCGGGCAAAGTTTTCTGACCAAGCGCTGGGCCAGAATGCCGTTGATGGTGGAGCTGAGCAAATATTCTTCCAGCCCCATGTCCTGCAGGCGGGTGATGCCCGCTGCCGCATCGTTTGTGTGCAGGGTGGACAACACCAAGTGGCCGGTCAAGGCCGATTGCACGGCGATTTTGGCGGTTTCCAGATCGCGCATCTCGCCTATCATGATCACATCCGGGTCTTGCCGGACGATGGAGCGTAGCGCCGAGGCGAAGGTCAGGCCGATTTGCGGTTTGGCCTGAATCTGATTGATACCTTCCAGTTGATATTCGACCGGGTCTTCCACGGTGATGATCTTGCGTTCCGAAGTATTCAGCGTTTTCAAGGCCGCGTATAAACTGGTGGACTTGCCGCTGCCGGTGGGGCCGGTAATCAGAATGATGCCGTGTGGCTGCGCCAATACTTCCATAAAATGTTCCGCCTGCCGGCCGGCGAAACCCAGCGCGGCAAAATCCAATACCGCGTTTTCCTTGTCCAGCAAACGGATCACCACGCTTTCGCCGTACAGGGTCGGAATGGTCGATACCCGCAAATCCAACTCCTTGCCTATCATTTGCAGTTTGATCCTGCCGTCCTGCGGCAGCCGGCGTTCGGCGATGTTCAGTTTGGCCATGATTTTGATTCGCGACAGCACGGCGGCGGTCGACGCCACCGGCGGCGAATCGATGTCCTGCAGCACGCCGTCGATACGCAAACGGACTTTCAGACTTTGCTCGAACGGTTCGATATGCACGTCCGAAGCCCGGCTTTCCACGGCTTTTTGCAGAATGAAATTCACCATGCGGATAATCGGCGCTTCGCTGGCCAAATCCTTTAAATGCTCCAGATCTTCGTTACCTTGTTCCTCGACGTTCAGACCGTCCATCAACTTATCCATTTGCGACTTGCCGTCGCCGTACTGGATTTCCAGCGCCGCATCGATATCGGACAATTGGCCGACATGCAGGCGGATTTGCTTGCCGGTCGCCAATTGCAAGGCGTGCGGCAGATAAGCGTCTTCCGGGTCCATCACCGCCACGTCGATGCCGTCGTCGTCGGCCTGCAAGCCCACCGCATGATGGTATTTCAAAAACCTTAGCGACACCCGGTCTTGCAGAGGCGATTGCGGCGGGTAACTTTCCGGGCGCAGACGCTCGAGGCCGTGAGTTTTGGCAAAGGTTTCCGCCACATCCGCATCCGAGCATAAACCCAGTTTGATCAGCATTTGCGGCAACGAATCGTCTTGCGCCGACTTTTGCATGCGGCGGGCCTTGGTCAAATCGCTATCGGAAAGTTTGCCGTTGCGTTTTAACACGCTTAAAAATTCGGCGTATCTTTCGGGAATAGTTACGGTTTCCATACGGGTATCTCGCTAATCGGTCCAAAACGTGCTTAATGGCCGTCCATTAACCCGGCCCATGCAAACATGGACGGATTAATACGGCCGCCCGATTATAGCGGTAGTAAGCGGCCGCGGCGCGAAATATGAATATGCCGTTAAACCGCCTTTACCGGGCGAGCATTTCTTCGGCATTTCGCCATAACGGCAAAAATCGGCTTGCAAAATCGGACAGGCCGACTACGCTTGTCCGATCATTAACCAATCCGTTAGGCACATCCATGTTGAATACCTTGCTGCGTCTTTTTATCCTGCTGTTATCGTTGGACTTTTCCGCGCCCGCCCTGGCGCAGGAACAGACTGAACAAATAACGGTTGAAGAGTTTCTGGCTGCGTTGAAATTTCAGCCGGGCACCATTCAATTGCCGGGCGGGATCGCCTCGCTGAATCTGCCGGACACTTTTCGTTATCTGGCGCCGGAAGACGCGGAACGCCTGCTGACCCAAGGCTGGGGCAATCCCGGCGGCTACAATACGTTGGGCATGATACTGCCGGCCAACGTCAATCCGCTGGGCATGGACGGCTGGGGCGTCATCATCACTTATGAGGAAGACGGCCATGTCAACGACGACGATGCAGACACCATCGACTACGGCGCGCTGCTGAAAGACATGCAGGAAGCCACCGAGCAAGCCAACGAGGAGCGTAAAAATCAGGGTTACGATGCCTTGACCTTGGTCGGCTGGGCGGAAACCCCCACCTACGACAGGGCCAGCCACAAGCTTTACTGGGCCAAGGAACTGGCCTCGGACCGGGCGGAGCAACACACGCTCAACTACAACATCCGCTTGTTGGGGCGTAAAGGCGTCTTGGTGCTGAACGCGGTGGCCGGGATGGAGCAAATCGATACCATTAAGGCCGAAATGCAAAACGTGGTGGCTTTCAGCAACTTTACGCCCGGCAACGGCTATACCGATTTCAACGCCGATACCGACAAAGCCGCCACATACGGCATTGCTGCCTTGGTGGCCGGCGGCGCGGCCGCTAAGATGGGTCTGTTCGCCAAGCTATTCGCCCTGCTGATCGCCTTTAAAAAGCTGATTATCCTGGGCGCCATCGGTCTGGGCGCGCTATTGAAAAATCTCTTCGGCCGCAAAAAGAAAGCGGCGGAGCACCTCTGATCGTTACAATTAACAACCGCTCGCGACTCAGGATATCGACATGGGCAAACTGCTCGCTTGGCTGTTTGCCGCCGGCAAACTAGGCAAACTCCTTACCACCGGCGGCAGCATGATCGTTGCCATGGCCGCCTACGCCTGGATTTACGGTTGGCGATACGCAGTCGGATTCGTGCTGCTGATTTTCTGCCACGAAATGGGCCATTACCTGGCCGCCCGCCAGCGCGGCTTGGAGGTTGGCGCACCGACTTTCATACCCTTCGTCGGCGCCTGGATACAGCTGAAAAAACTGCCTCGCGACGTGCATACCGAAGCGTATGTCGGCATCGCCGGGCCGCTGACGGGCACCTTGTCGGCGTTGGCTTGTTATTGGCTGGCACGCACCAACGACAGCGAATTGTTATTGGCCCTCGCCTATTCCGGCTTCATGATCAACTTGTTCAACATGATCCCGGTCTCGCCGCTGGACGGCGGCCGCATCACCGCCATCGTCTCGCCCCGGGTCTGGTTGCTGGGCACGCCGCTACTAGCGGCGCTGTTTTTCTACCATCCCAGCCCCATGCTGATTCTGATCGCCGTCCTGGCCTTCCCGCAAATCAAACTGGCGCTGCGAAAAGACGCCGGCGCGTCGGCCATGCCCTCGGGGTATTACGACGTCCCGCTTAATTTGCGGATCAACTATGCCGTGTATTATTTCGGCTTGAGCGCTTATCTGGCCGTGATGGCTTACGACCTGCACGGGATGTTAAGCGCTTAACGAAGCGAGGTTCAGCCGCTACGTTTTTTGGCATAAGTCATTAATTTTTGGCGATATTCATCCATGCCGTGATCGCTTAAAAGCGCCTTGCCCAAGGTTGCCGCCCAACGCAGGACCACAAAAGGCGCTTGCCAAAAAATATCCGGACTCATCCGAACTTTGACGCTATCGTCCGCCCCGGAGATAAATATCAAACTGCCGTAATGCGCGTAGCCGGAAACGCGACCCAAGACCCAGTTGGATAACCAGAAAGTGCCGTTAAACGGTATCAGCCGCAGGATGGACATCGCAATAGCCAGACTATAGCCCAAGGGCATTCTGGCCACGCCGTCCCCCGCATTGACGATGCGATAGACCGGCGTTTTTATAGGCTCGAAAAACGCTTCATCCGCCGTTCTGGGACAGCCGAAGGTATAGGTGGCGCCGCAATTATCGGCATCGAACGCCCGCGTCGCTATCAAAGCCAGCGCGCCCCCCAGCGAATGGCCGGTGATATACAACGGCAGCCGGCCGGCATCGTTATATTTTTCGAGCGCGGCTTTAACCGACTGTTCCACCCGCGTAAAACCGTTCAAAAAGCCGGCATGCACGCGGCCGCCGCCGGGAAAGCCGGTCAAGCGCAGATTGATATCGACCATCACATCCCGCGCCTCTTTAAGCTGCGTGCCCCTGAAGACAAGCACCAACATGCCCTCGACGCCATCCCGCGCATCCCGGCGAATGAGCATGGCTTGCGTGCCGTCCACATCCCAATATTCCAGCACTTGAAACCCTATTTTCCCCAGCGCCGTATCGATGATGCTTGCCTCGCCCTTGTTCGAGGGAAATGGTTCGTAAACCAGCTTGCTGAACTCCGCCATCAGCCAAGCCGTGCGATCCGAGTAGGCCGCGCGTTTAACGGGCGGGTTCATTGCCAAATCAATATCCGCAAAAAATGTAGTAGCCATATCGTGGTGCCTCATAAAAAAATGTAAGCCAGACTTCAACGCCGGACGCTAAACAGTAAAAGTTGCCGAACTCAATCGAAAAGCGCTTTCGATTATTGCGCAACGGCGGCTTTCCGAGCAAATGGTTTCAATGGCCGCCGATATGGGCGAATTAGCGGATAGTCATAGACTTCGTTTAGTCAGGCTTATTGGCCCGTTCTACTATCCGAATTCGCCGGCCGTATTTTTTGGACTAAACTTATGCCTTATATCTTTAAACCGCTTAGCTTTAAACGGAATGGGAGCGCTCGTTAATTTTTTGAACCATGGGCGGGATTAGCTTTCGACTGGGCTCGAATCCGGGCCGGTGAATTATTATCTCTATACTATTCCTTAACTTGCCTCAAACAACCTTGGAGGACAATCATGACGGAAACTCTAGCCGCGCGCGTTACCCGGCTGATCGTCGGCGGCGCGCATACGCTGATGGAAAAAGCCGAAAACCTGAGCCCGGATGCCGTGATGGCGCAGTCCGTCCGGGAAATCGATCAAATCATTGCCGAAGTGCGGCTGGACTTCGGCAAATCGGAAGCGGCCAAGCATTTGACCCAGTCGCAAATGGCCAAATTGAATGCCGAGCACGAACAGCTTAGCGGACAGATCGACATCGCGGTGGCGCAAGGCCGGGACGATTTGGCCACGGCCGCCATCGGCCGGCAGACCGATATCGAGGATTATCTGCCGGTCCTGCAAAAATCCCTGGACGAACAATCCGAGCGGGCGGTGGAATTCGAAAATTACTTATTGGCCCTGCAGGCGAAAAAACGCGAACTGACTCAGCTGTTGGACGACTATACCGCCGCGCCGGCGGCTGTCGGCACCGTCGACAATGCCGAGCGCCAAACCCGGGTGGATGACGCGGAATCCGCCTTCGGCCGCGTGCTGGCCCGGCAAGGGAATACCGGTGGTCCCGGCATCATCCAGGACGCGGCCAAGTTGAAAGAACTGGCGGAACTGCAACGCAATCAACGCATCGCCGACCGGCTGGCCGCCATCAAGGCCGGCGCAATCGCGCCCGAGCGTTAATCCAAAGGAGTGTAAATGGAATTGTTACTGGCGCCGCAATCGCTACCTTTTACGGCGGCATTGGTTTTGGTGCTGCTGATCGGCATCATCGAGAGCGTTGCGGTTTTAAGCGGACTGACGCTTTCCGGCTGGCTGGATACGCTATTTATCGACAGCCTGCCTGGCGCGACCGATTCCTGGCTGGGCTGGTTGCATGTCGGACGGGTACCTATTTTGGTGTTGCTGGTAACCTGGCTAACCGCGTTCTCGATGATCGGCATGTCGTTCAATGCCTTGGCTTACGGCTTGTTCGAGCTTTATCTCCATCCCTTGCTCTCGGTGCCGGCCGCTTTGGTGTTTTCTCTCCCCTTGGTGCGGCTCGCCGGAGCCGGCTTGGCCAAAATCCTGCCTAAAGACGAAACTTCGGCGGTACTGCTGGAAACCCTGGTCGGCCGCACGGCGGTAGTGATCAACGGCACGGCCCGCGCCAATTACCCGGCCGAGGCCAAAACCAAAAACGAACAGGGCCAAACCTTTTATGTACGGGTCGAACCCGAGCAAGACTCGCAAACTTTCAGCGCCGGGCAATCGGTCTTGCTGATCAAACAAATTTCCGGCACCCGCTTTCTGGCCATCGCCAATCCGCGCCCGGATTTACTGTAACCTCAAACAGGAGACTTTGCATGGACCAATTAATGGGGCTGGGCTATATCGTCGGCACCGCGCTGGTGGGTTTGATCACCATCGGCCTGATTTTCGCCCGCTTGTACCGGCGCTCGTCCAAGGAGCTGGCCTTCGTCCGCACCGGCCTGGGCGGACAAAAAGTGGTGATGGACGGCGGCGCCGTGGTGCTGCCGATTTTCCACGAATGCGTCAACATCAACATGAACACCCTCAAGCTGGAAGTGTCGCGTTCCGGCGCCGACAGCTTGATCACGCTGGACCGGTTGCGGGTGGACGCGGTGGCGGCGTTTTTCGTGCGGGTCATTCCCAGCGTCGAAGGCGTGGCCAGCGCCGCGCAAACCCTGGGCCAGCGCACCATGCACCCGGATTCGCTGAAGGAATTGGTGGAAGACAAATTCGTCGACGCCTTGCGGGCGGCGGCGGTGTCGATGGGCATGCATCAATTGCTGGACAAGCGCGGCGATTTTATCCAGGCGGTGCAGAACGCGGTGTCCGAGGATTTGTTGAAAAACGGCCTGGAACTGGAATCGGTCAGCTTGACCCGGCTGGACCAAACCCCGATCAAGTTCTTCGACTCGCAAAACGCCTTTGACGCCGAGGGCTTGACCAAGCTGACCCAGCAAACCCAGCAGCGCGCCAGGGAACGTAATGAAATCGAGCAGGATACCGCCGTGGCGATCGCGAAAAAAAATTACGAGGCCACCCAGCTCAAACTGAATATCGAAAAAGACCAAACCTTTGCCACCTTGCAGCAGCAACAGGAAGTGGCCACCCGCGACGTACAGCAAAAAGCCGAAATTGCCAGCATTACCGCACAACGGGAACGGGAGGCGCAACAGGCCAAGATCGATGCCGAACGCTTGGTGCAGGAAGCCGAAGTGGAAAAAAGCCGCGCCATTCGCCAACGCCAGATCGAAGCCGACCGCGAAGTGCAAGTCGCCAAAATCGAACAGGAAAAGCAAACCACTTTGGTCGAACAAGACAAACAAATTTCGATTGCGGAAAAATCCAAGGCGCAATCGGAAGCCGAAACCCTGGCCCACCAAGCCCGCGCGCTGGCGGCCGGTGCCGAGGAACAAATCAAGACCGCCCGCGACGTGGCGATTGCCGAGCGCGATAAGCAAATCGCCCTGGTGGCCGCCGATCAGGATGCCCAGGAACGGGCCATCGGGGTGAGGGTAGCGGCCGAAGCCGAAAAGGATGCCGCCGAAAACCAGGCCGAAGCCATCAAAATCAAGGCCGAGGCCCAACAGCTGCAATACCAGGTGGAAGCCAACGGCATCGAAATGCGCAATGCGGCTTTGAATACACTGGCCGCCGAACAGATTGCCATGCAGATCAAGATGAAGCTGCTGGAAGTGCTGCCCGATATTATCGAAGCATCGGTTAAACCGATAGAGAAAATCGACAGCATCAAGATCGTGCAGGTGGACGGCCTTAATCGCGGCACCGGCGGTGCTAGCGAAACCGGATCGCCTGGCGGCGGCAATCTGGCCGAACAAGCAGTTTCGGCCGCCCTAACCTACCGCGCCCAACAGCCGATTCTGGACGCGGTGTTGAACGAAGTCGGCCTGAAAGGCGGCGATTTGAACGGTTTGGCGCAGGCCGCCGCGCAAGGTTTTTCGTCGGCTGAAACATCAACTCCGGCAGGACCCACAAATACTCAAAACACCGAGGCAAGCAAAAAAACCAGTTAGCTTACTTTCCGAACACTCAATCGCCAATTTGACCGCTCTAATTTACATCATTAGCAGGAGTTATTTATGAAATTCGATATTACCAATCCGGGCGCTTTCTCGACTTTACTGGTACATCTGGAACCGGGCGAAGCCATCAAGGCCGAGTCGGGAGCCATGATTACCATGAGCGAAACCCTGGATGTGGATTCCAAAATGGAAAGAGGTTTGTTGGGCGGCTTGTCCCGCAAACTGCTGACCGGCGAATCCCTGTTTTTCCAAACCGTTACGGCCGCGCGAGGCCCCGGCGAGGTGCTGATGGCGTCCGCCTACCCCGGCGAAATTGCCATCCTGGAACTGGACGGTTCCGAGGAATATATCCTGCAAAAAGACGGCTTTCTGGCCGCCGAACAATCGGTGCAAGTCTCCACCAAGGCGCAAAATTTGACCAAGGGTTTGTTTTCCGGCGAAGGCTTTTTCGTAATGCGTATCAGCGGCAGGGGCAAACTGGCCATCAGCACTTACGGCGGCATCCAAAAACTGTCGCTAGCGCCGGGCGAAACCCGCATCATCGACAACAGCCACATGGTGGCCTGGAGCGCCAACGCCAACTACAAAATCGAAAAGGCCTCGAAAGGCTGGATTTCCAGCTTCACCAGCGGCGAAGGCCTGGTGTGCCGGTTTAAAGGCCCGGGCGACGTTTATATCCAAACCCGCAACTCGCCAGGCTTCGGCTCCTGGGTACGCCAGTTCATTCCGACCCGCTAATACAATCTCGCCAAACAATGAGTTTAGCAAGCCACTTCAACGGCCTTTATTACGCCGGACGCGACAAAATCAGCGTGCGGTTTTCCCTATCCTCGCACGGGCTGATTCAATTCGAAGCCGGAGAACGCGGCCGCTTGGAGATTGCGCTGCACAGCACGGCATTGGAGTTGATCGGCGACCCGGCAACCACCCTGCAAATCGGCTGGCACGACCACAACGGCCGGCACGCGTTGTTATGCGGCGAACCCGAGTTGTTCGATAAACTGCTGTCGTTGAATTTGCCTTCGCCGGCCCGGGAACACATAACCGCGCTACAAACCAGGCAACGCCGGCAGTTAAAAGGCGAAAAGCACCGGGTACCGGTCTATCTGGGCCTGATCGCGGCATTTTTTATCGGCGGTTATTTCACGCTGCATTATTCCGCGCCGTTGATTGCCGATATGATCCCTTACGAATGGGAGCAAAAAATCGGCGCTTTCGCCTTTGAAAACTATCAGGTGGGCAAGAAAACCGTCACCGACCAAACGGTCACGGACGCCGTCGATGCCATCGTCAAACGCATAGACCGGTTCGACGGCGCGGAAATCGAATACCAGGTCGCCGTGGTCGATGCGGATATGATCAACGCCTTCGCGTTTCCCGGCGGTTATGTAGTGGTGACGACCGGCTTGATCGAAAACGCCGACAATCCCGAACAAGTTGCCGGCGTGCTGGCCCACGAATTGACGCATGTGTTGCAGCGGCACAGCATGCGCAAACTGGTGCGCCAGGCCGGCATGGGGGTTTTGATCGGCATCGTGTTCGGCGATGTCTCGGCGCTGTCGCAACTGATAGAACTCAGCTCGCAACTGGACAGCCTGTCGTTCGACCGCGGCCAGGAACGTAGCGCCGACGACGGCGCCATCGAGATCATGACCGCGGCCGGCCTGTCTCCGCAACATCTGGCGGCGTTTTTCGAAAAAATCCAAAAAGCCGATGCGCTAACCGGCAATATTCCGGAACTGTTTCAAACCCATCCGCTGACCGACGAACGTATCAAACGGGTGTCTGCCGCCGCCGAGCCGGCACAACCGTTTAACTTTGATTTGGATTGGGACAAGATTAAACAAAGAGCGACACGCGACGAGGCAATCCGATTGCCGGCAAATTCCGGCCCCGCGACACCCGGTGCCGAACTTTGATTATTCAAGGACGTAATCGAATGAGGCACACCGCTGGCGGCTGATGCGCCCGCCAAAATTTAAATGCTGGAGACCGTGTTTTCGCGAACCTGAAACACATTCCCTTCCGGATCCATGGCGTTACACGCCAGAAAACCCGGTCCCCGCCAGTTTTCGTAAAAAACTTCCCCGCCGAGCGTGCAGGCGACGGAGCGGGCCTCATTTAAACTCGGTACGGTAAAGAAAAACTTCAGGGCGGTGTTTTCCCTAGGGTTTGGCGGCGATGCGATCGCAATATCCGCGGCGATTTGCGGCGGAATTTGATGAACCAGCAACTGAATATCCGCGGACTGCAAAACGATGAGTTCGTCCCGCGCATGCAGGCGGGACATGCCCGCCACCGCTTCGTAAAACCGGGCGATACGCTCCGCATCGCCGGCATAAATGAACAATCCCGCGCGGGCCGGTCCGGACATAAAGGCTCCTATCGATTACCAGACTTGAAAAACGGCCTGGAGAATAAGCCATAGCTGCTAACCTTGCAAACCGGGTAGCCCGGATAACGCGATAACGGCCGGTACAGGGCTGAATTATAAACCGCTCAACTCAACCCTAAACCACTCGCACCGCCGATTACGCGAAATATAGCGCGCGCAATTCCAGCATGGACTTGGCGCTTAACGCTTTGCCGTCGCTTTTGCGGCTGAGCGTGTACATGCCTTTGGCGAGGATGATTTCCTCGCCCTGGTTCGCAAAGCTGACGACATTATGGTTAACATCCAGAGGGATACGATGCAAACCGCCGCTGTGGCTATTGAAGTCGGCGATAATCCCCATATGCGGCGGATTTTTAACCGAATCCCACCAAGGCAGTTTTCCGGCATCGTGCGCCCAGGTTTCGCCCAGGGATTCCGGCGGCAGACAGCGTTCGACCAAGCGTTGGCCGGCCACGGCATATTGCATGCGGCTGATTTTCTCGGGTTCCGAACCCACTGTTTCCCGGCATTCAAGAATATCGCCGTTCAGAAATGCATCGGCTGAAGAAACGATGCGGTTCCATACGCCGTCAAGATTTTTGTGTTCAAACATTTCATTCCCCTTAGTCAATTTGATTTGGAAAGGCATCAACAGCCAAGCAAAATCGTGACCAATTTTCGCCGACAGCAAAATCCGTAAACAATAAGCCCACAGTGGAAATAACCGTTTGTTTTTACAGAGTTAAATATAAAAAAGACAGCGTTTTTACGGCAAAGCCGAAACCCGCAAAAACGCCTTTTGCCGAAACATTGAACAACAGTCCGACAATTTATCCAATTCCCGACATAAACGCTGGGGATT
The DNA here is from genome assembly GCF_024505165.1 of Methylomonas rivi. Classification (GTDB taxonomy): domain Bacteria; phylum Pseudomonadota; class Gammaproteobacteria; order Methylococcales; family Methylomonadaceae; genus Methylomonas; species Methylomonas rivi. Next base: position 4,810 of record NZ_JANIBK010000071.1, on the reverse strand, counting down.
TGGCGTGCCGTAGGATTATTTGCGCATTTTGCTTGGTTGCAAGCCTGGACAACCTTTGTTTCAAACCACTTATGTAGCCTGGATGAAGCGAAGCGCAATCCGGGGTTGAGAGCCTTCATGCCCAGGATTCCATTTTATTTCATCCGGACTACGCTGGCTTCGGCCGATTTCATTCCGCCCCCTCGATATTCGAATCTCCAACGCCTCCCCAGTCAAACGGATACGCGCCGCGCCGAACAAAGCGGTGAAAGCTTGAATAAGGCCAGTCGGCCACGTCTTTGACCAAGCCATGTTTAACCGGATTCCAATGCAGATAATCGGCGTGGTGTTGATAGTCCCGATCGTCACGAATGGTGTGTTCCCAAAATCGCCGTTGCCATAAGCGGTATTCACCGCGATTGTCGCACGTCAACGGCACACCCGAACGGCGTAATTCGTGGGTGAAGCAGGCTTTGACTGCTCGCCAGCGCCCGGAGTAATCGGTGTCGCCGTCAGGCAAAGTCCAGATGGCATGCAAGTGGTCCGGCAAAATGACAATGGCATCCAGCTTGAAAGGCCGCTCCTTTAGCACGGTTCGAAACGCGCCCCGCAACAAATCCACATGCCGTACCAACGCATCCGAAGACCGGTCACGTAACGTCACGGTAAAGAAATAGCAGCCGCCCGCAAGCCGATTCCGCCGATACAAAACCATCTCATGGTCACCAAACGTTTTAAAAATTGCGCATCAATTACGCTTCGTAGCCTGGATGCAGCGAAGCGTAATCCGGGATTTGATAGCCTTCATTCCCCGGATTCCATTTCATTTCATCCGGGCTACGCTGGCTGCCGCCCGCAAGCCGATTCCGCCGATACAAAACCATCTCATGGTCACCAAACGTTTTAAAAATTGCGCATCAATTACGCTTCGTAGCCTGGATGCAGCGAAGCGTAATCCGGGATTAGATAGCCTTCACTCCCCGGATTCCATTTCATTTCATCCGGGCTACGCTGGCTGGTTATGGATCTTTCGATTCTTCATCGAAGTTAGGCGGATACAAGTCGAGGGTCACAGACAATCCGCAATCTGCTATTCGGCGTAAGAGCCCAGGCGTAAACATCGCACCACCCTGTCCATTTCCTGAGGCGAACCCAAGGAACAATTCTCCTTCCGTGTCGGGCAAAGACAAGACCTGCTTTAGCACCGCTCTTTTCGGCTCCAAGCTCTCTAACAGCTTTCCAATTTGATCTTCGAATGGCACGTATGATTCAGCAGGGAAAGCCCATACCCAGATATGCGTCTGGTACCTTCCTCGATTTTGGTTTCCCCTAATGTGCTCGCCTTTCTTCCCGACACTCGATGGGTGAATGTCGAGCATACCCTCAAGTGCGTCTACAGGAAGGCCATCGCCCATCAGCCTTAGCGACACCCGATACCATTTGTCGTCTTCAGCTAGCACCTGACAACCTTTTCCGCATAACGCCAAGCTCACCCGACGAAAACCGCAGCGCGGTTTTTGGTCGGGTGGAGCGCAAGGTTATGTTTCATTTTTCGGACAAGGCCGCAAAACCTGATTTTTTAGGTTTTGCTCGATACGCCTTGATGATCTTCATGAATTCATCATCATTTCCATTAACGAAAGTGCCGCAATATTGAGAAATATCTGAACGCAGATGCTCGAAAGCTGTAATTGGCATATTTGAAAAGCCGGGGTATGAAGCTTCCCGCTTTTTGTCAATTGCCTCCATATATTCAGCGTGAGTAATTGTTTGGCCAGACACTTGATACTCAACACAGCCTAATGACCAGCGAAAACTGAGCTTCAGCCTTCTGTTGCCCGATACAAATACGCCTTGGGCGAAATTGCCACCAGAACTGTTGCCTCCACTTTCGAACACAAAATGAAATCCATAAGGCTCCAGTATCGGTCTCAGCAATTCCACACCCTTTTCAAGCTCTTCTCTTGGATTCATAGCATAGTGATTCTTGAGACATAACGTGAAGGTAACCGGCCTTGCGCGGTTTTTCGCGCAAGGTCCGTGTTGACCGCAGGGTTAGGCATAAGCCGGTAGATCGTTACCATTCGTAGTACCAATTGCTCGGCAATTGAACTAGCCCAACGCTTCCGTCCAAATCTGACAGCGCGCTTGATACTGCTATATCACTTCCAATTTCTGCGGCCTTTTCTAAGTGGTAAAACTTCGCGCAAATAATGAGCAGAGAACCAATCGATCCCAAAAGATTACACAGATTTGCCATCTTGAATTCCGTATCGCGATGGTGCTTTACTTTGTTATACGCAGTCCACCATCCTGGCGGTTCACCCTTTTTCCAGTCGCCGAGGGGGGAAAAGGAAATTCCGAATCTGGGTAACGAAATTTCTGTACCCAAAACATCTGGAGCGAAAGCATTTATCGTCTCAAAATATTGATTGATGCTGCCATGAGTACCGGTTGGATTTAGTTTTTCGCAGATGGATTTCGCTAGGACATCAAATTCAGAAGCAGACGCCATCAATGAATGGGCAATCTGGTTTGAATATGTGGAGTAGTTATCTTCACATATTTCAATATATCTGGACGTCTTTTCCAGGTCTTTCTCAATGAGTACGAAGTATCTCCAGTGCGTGAAATTCAAGATGTCTCCGATCTGCTATGCCTAACGATAAGCATAACCCGCGCAGCGTAGCGAAGTCGGGTTGATGCGATGGTTAGGTTTAATAAGTAATTGCACGTCGCCCTTCATCATTTTCTATTCTAATTTTTTAGATAATTCATCACTGATTTTTTCTACTGCCGCATCGACCGGGAGAGCTTCGTAATAGATTTCAGCTCCTTTTACTATAAAAGATAGAGTATGTTGTTTTCGATCAATTTCGGCACGTGTAGAAAATCCAGCGATACTTGATTTAAAAAAGCTGGCTCTACTTTGGAAATATCCGATTTCAATAACCCCTTCATCTATATTTCTGTAAGTTTCCGATGGCTGGTTATGAAACTTTAATTCTGGTAAAGCGACCTGTGCAAAAATATCGAGTATTTCTGTATTTGAAAGTTTTGGATTAAAACTTACCTCACCGCTTGCTCTTGGAACGAGCCAAATATACTCAAGTATCGAACATCCCGACAAAGTTACAGAGATCCAGATAATAATAACGGTTAGTCGTAAATTTTTGAGCATCCTAGTCTGAACCTAACTATTGATTATCAGGCAAATCTGCCTGATAAGTTGATATTACCCGACTTTTCAGGCGCTTTTGCCCTGATAACTCCCAAACCGGGCATAGTTTCCTTGATAACTTGATATTAGCCGGTAAATCAGGCAAATCTGCCTGCGTATTGATAAATCGCCACTCACTATAGCCGGTAATTCAAGCACGTCAAGCCTGTACTTTCAGCTAAATAAAATATCCGGCCGATTGCCCAAAGGCTTATAGTCTAAAAATCGGTTTAGTCCCGCACAAACTCGGCAATCTTCCCCCGATACGGCGAATCGGATTGTTCCAATGCCTGCCACACGTCAAAAGCCTGCGGTTTCTCGCCTGTTTGATACAAACTCAGGCCGTAATAAAACACCACTCTGTCGTTGTGGCTGTCGTTGCGATACAGATATTCGGTGTGTTCCAGCGCGGCCTGATTGTGATTTTGCGCCAGCAGCAGCACGGCCAAATCCAGGCGCACGGAACTGGCGTCGGGATAATAGTTCAGCAGGGTTTTAAAATATTCCAAGGCTTGCGGGGTGTCGCCCAGGGTCATGTACACGTACCCCAGATGCCGTAAGGCGCTGTAATTGGCGGCGTCCAGCGACAAGGCCTTTTGCAGGGTTTCCCGCGCGGAACCGTAATCCTGGCGCAGAAACAGGCTGACGCCCAACTGGGCCCAGGCATCGGCGTAACCGGGGTTGATTTCCAGCGCTTGCCGGTACCACTCGATCGCTTCCGGGTGGCGGTTTTGCATGGCGATGGCGCCGGCCAGCGAGGTGATGATGCGGGCATCGTATTGGGCATTGCGATAGGCTTGCCGCCAGGCATTTTCCGCGCCGGCCGCATCGCCCATGTTCAGCCGCAGCCGGCCCAGATTGTCCCACACTTGCGGATTGGCGGGGTCGAGATTGGCGGCCTTGAGCAATAAATCCAGACCGTCCTGCACCGAACCGGTCATTGCCAGCACTTGGCCCAGGTTGCCGAGAAAATTGGCGTTTTTCGGCGCTAGTTCCACGGCCAGTTGCAGATGGTGCAAAGCCTCCTTCCAATGCCGTTGCTGCGCCAGCAGAAAACCCAGATTGTTATGGCTGGTGGCGTTGCCGGCGTCGATGTCCAGCGCCTGCCGGTAGCAATCGGCGGCCTTGCTGAATTTGCCCTGCAAATGCAATTGGGTGCCCTGGGCATTCAACTCGGTAATCTGTTGCTGGGTGGTGGCATCCATCAGGCTATCCTGTCGATCAATCCGCTCAAAATGTCGTCGGTATCGATGTTGGGGGTTTCGAATTGTACATCGCTCAAGGCTATATCGAACGGCTGGCCTTCTCGATAGTGAATCGGGAAACGCACCCCGAACGTCAAATCGGAGCCGTATTCGAAGGAGGCGAAATTCCAGCGCTGTTCGTACACGGTAATCCACAGCGCTTCGACTTCCACGTAACCGGAAATATCGAATACGAATCGCGGCTGGGCGTGAATGTAGCCTTCGGCATTGATCTCCAGACCGGTAGTCGGCGTCCAATCGAAGTTTACCGAGGCTTCCGCCGCACCGGCGATACCCAGTTGGCCGCCGATTTCCAAGCCGCCGGTGGCGCTGGCGCCCGGTATGCCCAAGCCGATGCCGGCCCGCA